>PMZS01000114.1:42020-72061 GCA_003170115.1 Spirochaetaceae bacterium | reverse complement strand
GGTTTGGCCTTCACATCGCGATCATCCCCCAGTTGTTCGCGCGGTTGTTCGCCGGCGGAGGCTACTATCTGGGACTGTACGGAGGACTCACGGCGAGCAGTCCGTTCTTCAACGCGGGTGCGGAGCTCGGTTTCCATATCACTCCGTCATTTGTGATCAGCGCAGGGGGTGCCTACAAGAACTACCTCTCTCTCGGAGCCTCCGAGCCTTTGTATCAGGGCGTAAGCGTTTTCCTCGGCGGCTCGTACACGCTTGGCGCCGAGAAGCAGTCATCGAACATGAGATTGCCCGAAAGGCGGATCGACCCCATTTTTCCGATTCTCAGGAAATATTACGAAAGCAGCGCCGTCGGCAGCGTGACTCTGGAAAACGGGGAGAACGGCCCTGTCGAGGATGTCAAAGTAAGCTTTTTCGTCAATCAGTATATGGAACAGCCCAAGGTTTGTGGAACAGTCAGGGAGTTGAAACACCTCCAGAAGGTGACCGTGCCCCTGTATGCGCTGTTCACCGACAAGGTTCTGGCCGTCACCGAGAAGGACAAGGTCACCGGCGAGCTCATTGTTGAATACACGTACCAGGGCCATGAGCACAAGACCACCGCCACCGAATCCCTCATTCTCTACGACCGCAACGCGATGACCTGGGATGACAGCCGAAAGGCCGCGGCCTTCGTGACCCCGAAAGATCCCGCGGTACTCCTGTATTCGAAGAACATAGCGAGTGTCACGCGTGAAAGGGTCGCAAGCAAGGCACTGAACGAAAACTTCCGAACCGCGATGGGGCTCTTCGAGAGCCTGGGCGTCTACGGCATGACCTATGCTTCGGACTCCTCGACACCCTACGCGGAACTGTCCGGGAACAAGGTCGCGGTGGACTACCTCCAGTTTCCCAGCCAGACCCTGTACTACAAAGGCGGGGACTGCGATGACCTCTCCATCCTCATGTCGGCTCTTCTGGAGTCGCTGGACATCGAGACGGCTTTTATCACCGTGCCCGGCCACATTTTCATGGCGTTCAATCTGGGCATGAAGCCCGCGGAAGCGCAGTCGACGTTTCAGAACATGGACGACCTGATCGTACGGGACGCTGCCACATGGATCCCCGTCGAGATCACGGAAATTCGTGGCGGCTTTGTCAAGGCATGGCAGGACGCCGCCCGCGAATGGCGGGATGGAATGTCGAAGAACTCGGCCGCGTTCATTCCGATTCGAGACGCATGGAGAACTTTTGAGCCTGTCGGGTTTGCCGCCGAAGGGCACGCGCTGGTCGTGCCGGCGGTGGAAGACGTTGCCCGACGCTATCAAACTGCCCTCGATGGATTTGTCACGACGGAGATCGCGTCGCGGGTCAGGCAGCTGAGGGAACAGATCAAGAACAATCCCGATGACCCGAAGCCGGAAAACAGGCTCGGGCTTCTGTATGCGCGGTACGGCCTCTACAAGGAGGCCGAGGGTGAGTTCACGCGGGTGACGGCGAAGAGTGACTACGTGCCGGCTCTCCTGAACCTGGGGAACATCGCATTCATGAGAGAGGACTTTGCCCGTGCCTCCGAGCTGTATTCCCGCGCTGAACGCCAGGATCCGGACAATGCGACGGTCAATCTTGCTCTTGCGCGCATCGCCTACCAGAAGGATGACTTCAAGGCCGCCCAGGAGCGTTTTGCGAAGCTGGAAAAGGAAAACCCTGAGCTGGCGGCGCAGTTCTCCTATCTCGGCGCCGGCGCGGGTGGCTCGGAACGTGCGGCATCCGTCGAGGACCGTAACGCCGCCGTCTGGGGAGAGGAGTAAAATATGTTCGATGACAGGGGAATTGCAGCGTCCCGGACTCAGACAAAAAATGGCCGTCCGCGGAAGATGCTCTCATGGACCGCTGCTCTTGCGGTGATTGTGCTGAGCAGCTGCCCTAACCACATCCTCGACACCGTCAAGCAGGACGTGCAGAAAGCGCAGCACGTGGGGATACCCAAGTTGGTCTTGCTGCAGGGAGCAATTCCGATTCAGTCTGAGAACAGCTACAAGTTCAGCGTCTTCCAGGCCACTCCGCAAAACGCAAAGGACACGGCCGTGCAGCTTTCGATCACTAACGCGGGAGACGGTGACCTGACGCTCACCGCTGCTGTGCCCGTTGCTTTGAGTCAGGAAGGTTCGGCGTTCAGCATCAAGAAAGCTCCGCCCAAGACGTATGCGCCCAACGCCTCCCAGACGTTCGACCTGCTCTTCAATCCGCCCGACGACGTCACGGAGTGCACAGTGACCGTGACGATTGCATCGAACGATCCCGCAACCCCAACTTTCAAGTTTACCGTAATCGGGAAGGGCGCGAAGGAGGACACGAGCAAGCCAACGGTTACGTTCTCCCCGGCAAATGAGGCGGCGGATGTAGATATCCACTCATCGGTCGTGATGACCTTCTCGAAGCCGATGGCCATCAACCAAACCATCATGTCCAATGCTTTCAAGGTCAAGAAAGGCGTGTCCGACGTGGGCGGCTCATGTGACGTCGGTACTGACTATCTCACTGCCACTTTCAAACCCAAGAATCCTCTGGACCCGGGAACACGCTATGACATAAGCTTGGACGGTTCCGTGCCGGACACGACAAGCAATACTTTGTACGGCATCCAGACTGCCTACTTCACCACCCTCGGCGTCCCCGGATGGAGCTCCTGCTTGCCCGTCCCGGACGACAAAGCTGATGGACTCCCTCTTTCCATTACACTGTCCTGGACGCCGGCGGACAAAGCCAAGGTGGACGGCTACGATGTGTACGTGTGGACCGGCGCTTCTGCCGGCGCGACGCCCACGGCGACCGTGACCTCGGGCACGAGTTGTACTCTCACGACGGGGATCACGTGGGCAACGAGCTACAGCTGGAAAGTGATAGCGAAAAACGGGTCGGGAACGACTTCGTCTCCCACCTGGACCTTCAAAACACTCGCTCCTCCCGCGGGCCCTGCGCTCATCGGACCTTCAAACGCGTCGTCAGGCCTCGACCCCGCGGTGACACTGAGCTGGAACGCTTCTCCCACTGCAACGTCCTACGACGTGTACTGCGACACCGCAGCGTCGCCAAAGTTCTACACGAACGTCAAAGGCACCTCCGTGCCGTTCGGCGGCTCGTATGGGACGACGTATTACTGGAAGGTGGTCGCGAGGAACGACGCGGGCGCTTCGCTCAGCTCGAGCACATGGTCTTTCTCCACCCTTTTTGTGACGATTCTCAGCGCTCCTGCGGACGGGGCTGTGAATGTCGCCCCTCCTGCGACTCTGAGCTGGCAGGCGGCCAATGGCGCGACATCCTACGACGTGTACTGCGACACGAGTGCGGGCCCGGCGACAAAGATCGGGACTACCACCACCGCCACTTCATTGCCTTTCGCAGGCGCTCCCGGCACGAAATACTACTGGAAGGTGATTGCGAAAAAGGGAGCCGTCACCTCTCCGGACTCCGCGATATGGTCGTTCACGATGCTGCCCGGCCCGGGCGCTCCCGGGCTCTCCAGCCCGGCCAGCGGCGCGACGGGACTTTCCCTCTCTGTCACTCTGAGCTGGACCGCGCCCACGAGCGGAGGAGCCGTCGTTTCCTATGATGTGTACTGCGACTCGAACCCCACACCGACGACGCCGGTCGGCAATACGACCGGCACGTCCATGGCGTTCACCAAGGCGGCGTACAACACCTCGTACAACTGGCGCGTAGTCGCTAACAACGCGTCAGGCTCCATGAGCTCTGGCATCTGGACTTTCACGACGGTGACTCCTCCGGGCGCGCCTACGCTCGCGAGCCCGGGAGACAAGGCAACAAGTCAGCCGGTTCCGGTAACACTGAGCTGGAACGCGCCGACGAGCGGGGGTGCTGTTGCGTCGTACGACGTGTACTGCGATACGGGCTCGGCGACTACGTGGGTGGGGAACACGGCGGGCACATCGATGTCGTTCAGCGGATCGTACTCCAAGACGTACAGCTGGAAAGTCGTTGCCAAAAACGCGGCAGGGACCGGAACGTCCGGCACCTGGACCTTCGCGACGCTCACTCCTCCCGGCGCGCCGACGCTCAGCGCCCCGGCAAGCGGCACGACAAAGGTCATCAGTCCTGTTACGGTGAGCTGGACCAAACCTGCCAGCGGCGGAGCGCCGGATTCCTACGACGTGTACTGCGACACGAGCACCACACCGACGACATTCGTCGGGAACGCTACGGGCACGTCCCTGTCGTTCAGCGTGTCGTATGCCGCGACGTACTACTGGCGCGTGGTTGCGAAGAACGCGGCGGGATCCGGGTCCTCCTCGAGCGCGTGGTGGTTTGCCACCATGGTCAAGCCGAGCGCTCCTGCGTTGAGCGGCCCCACGAACGGGACCAAGGACCAGTGGGCCACGGTGACGCTCTCCTGGACTGCCCCATCGTCCGGAGACCCCGTGACGTACTATGATGTGTTCTTCGATACCACTCCGAAGTTCGGCAAGCCTGTAGCGTCCGTTTCCGGCGGGACCCTGTCCCTCGACGTGGCCTGCGCGTACGGGACCACCTACTACTGGGCGGTGGGCGCGCGGAATGCAGCGGGCTCGACCGCCGCCGCCACATGGGCATTCGTCACCGTTAGTCCCTCGGCGCTGATCGCACCGGTAAACGGGGCCACGGGGCTTAACAGCACGCAGACCCTGGCCTGGGGGGCCGTCCCGAACGCCTCGGGCTACTACGTCTACTGCGATACCAACAATCCCCCGAAGACTCTCGTGTACAAGGGCATTGCCACGGGCTACAAGTTCGGCGGGTCGTACGACACGACCTACTACTGGATGGTGGAGGCCGTCAACGGCAAGGACAGTATCACTTCCGCGGTCTGGAGCTTCTCTCCGTTGTACAGGCCGGTGCTGGTCAGTCCGGCGGACGGCGCAACAGGGCAAGCGTCTTCGGTCACTTTGACGTGGAGCGGTGCAACAGGGGCGGACTCGTACTCCGTGTACTGCGACACGAGTTCCACCCCGACGACCCTGATTGGGAGCACCACATCGACGTCGATGACGTTCAATGGATCCTACAATGCGACCTATTACTGGAGGGTCGTCTCATCCAACGTGAGCTCGAAAACGGCGCTTTCTTCCGCCACGTGGTCATTCCTGACGCTCTCGCCGCCTGTCGCGCCTGTTCTTTCAGGCCCCGCCAACGGCGCAACCGGCTCCCCACTCCTCCCGAAAATGGTCTGGGTTATGGTAGGCGGCGCCGCCTCGTATGACGTGTACTTCGGAACAAGCCTGAAGGGGATGGCACTGTACAAGAACGTGACCACGAACTATGCGTTCGCGAAAGCCACACTCCTTTACAGCGGCACGTATTACTGGAGCGTGATCGCAAAGAACGCCGCGGGAAGCAGCCCGGTATCAGCCACGTGGTCCTTCACGACGCGCGCCGATACGATAATCTACCCTCTTGATGGGGCCATCAATATTCCGTATCAGGTCACGGAGGCGGATTGGCCAGACGTCAAGGGCGCGTCGTACTATTACTGCTATGCGTCGGTTAATGGGGGGCTGACCTGGGTTCCATCGCCCAAGCTCCCGGCAAGCGGTTTCTTCGATCCTACTCTGGCAAAGCCCCCGGGCACGGTGATCAGGTGGTACTTCATTGCGTACGACTCCAGCGGCAAGACCGTGTACGACAGCAGAAAGACCAAGCCATACTACAGCTTCGAGACCGGCAAATAGGCAGAAAGTAAGGAGGAATGAAAAGCCCCCGGCACCGGCGGGGGGCTCTCTTTTTTAAGGATGCGCGGCTTCGGGCGCCGCAGTAGCAATTACTTCGTCTTTGCCATCTTCATGAGCAGATCCACGGTGCGGCAGGAATAGCCCCACTCGTTGTCGTACCAGGAGACGACCTTGAAGAACCTCTTCTCGCCCTTCAGGTTATTCTGCAGAGTGGCCAGGCTGTCGTAGATCGAAGAGCGGTCGTCGTGAATGAAGTCAGTGGAAACCACCTCCTCGTTCGAATAGCCGAGGATGCCTTTCATGTAGGTCTCCGAGGCCTTCTTCAACAGGCCGTCGATCTCCTCTATCGAGGTGTCACGGGCGGCACGGAAGGTCAGGTCCACCACCGAAACGTCCGGTGTGGGAACGCGGAAGGACATGCCGGTGAGCTTGCCCTTGACCGCCGGGAGCACTTCCCCCACTGCCTTGGCTGCTCCCGTGGTGGAGGGAATGATGTTGATCGCCGCGGCTCGGCCGCCGCGCCAGTCTTTCTTTGAGGGGCCGTCCACGGTCTTCTGAGTGGCAGTGTAGGAATGGATGGTCGTCATGAGACCCGTCTCTATCCCGATCCCCTCCTTGAGGATGACGTGCACCAGCGGTGCGAGACAGTTGGTGGTGCAGGACGCGTTGGACACGATGTGATGCTTTGACGCATCGTACTCGTTGTCGTTCACGCCGATGAGCAGGGTCTTTACCTCGCCCTTGCCCGGCGCGGAGATGATGACCTTCTTTGCTCCCGCCGCGAGATGTCCCTTTGCCTTCTCCGAATCGGTGAACAGACCCGTGGACTCGATGACATACTCCACGCCGAGGTCCTTCCACGGAAGCTGCGACGGCTCCTTGGTTGCCATGATGCACTTCGTTTTCTGGCCGTTCACGACCAGGACGTCATCTTCCGCCGCGCCGGCCGATTTCTCGGTGGCGAGGGTGCCCTTGAACCGGCCGTGAATGGAGTCGTACTTCAGCTGGTAGGCGAAGTACTTCGCCTCCGTGCTGACGTCCACGACCGCCACAACGTCGATCTCCTTGCCGAGGAGGCCCTTGTCCACCATGGCGAGGAATACCTGACGCCCGATGCGGCCGAACCCGTTGATCCCTACCTTGATTGCCATACGAAATCTCCTTCTGGACTGTGTGTGAGCCGCGGGTCACCGCGGCGCGATATCCGCAGAGTGCCTAAGAATCTTCCAGCAGCTTGAAGACCTGGTCGGCGGTCACCGCCTGGATGATTGCCTTCCGTTTTTCCTTGTTCCTGATGATGAGCGTGAGCTTTGCGAGGATGCGCAGGTAATTCTCGTGCTCTTCGGGGCCCGCGATAAGGAAGGCGAGGTGCACCGGTTTCTCATCAAGGGACTGCCACTCCACGCCGTCACGGAAGACGCCGATTGTAATGAAGAAATCCTTCACCCACCGGCTCTTGATGTGCGGAATGGCGACATTCTGCCCGATTCCAGTCGTGACGATGTACTCCCGGTCGAGGACCGCGTTCTGGAACTGGTCGAAATCGATGACGTGGCGCGGGTCGTCCGAGAGGGAAATGAGCTGTGCCAAGGCATCCTGTTTGTCGCGCGCCGCGATGAACGCGATGCGATCACGCGCGATGTAGTCTTTTAAATTGATCATCACTGGGTTGAATTTACCGAATATTGCCGATTCCTGCAAGGCCGGTCAGATGATGTCCGCCCACTCGATCCCTTCGCCGTCGGGAACGCCCCTCTTTGCGGTTGCTCCAATGACACGCGGGAGGAACTCCGGTCCGATGCCCGGCCGGAGCTCTTTTTCCGTGCGAAGGACCGCGACGTCGGAGGCGGCGATGACGCTCCCCCTGTGAATTTCGAGGGCCGCGTGCAGCGAGCGGTTCGTGCGGGAGTAGTTGGCTCGCTCCGAAGGGGCAAGCTCCTTTACGCCGGATCCGGTCACGGCCCTGACCCGTTCTGCGCCGTAGTCCCGCCGTAATCGCTCATGCGTTTCTGCGGGCTGATCGGCTTCCGCCCGCCGGATCGCGCTCACCATGCGTCGAAATTGGGCGGGCTCCAGGGCTATCGGGTCGTCGAGGCCGGTCCCCGCCCGGGAGATGGTGAAGTGCTTCTCGACGACACCGGCACCGTGGAGAACAGCCAGCGAAGGGACGAGCACCGGGTCCAGGGAATGATCGGAGAGCCCGACCTGCACGCCCAGCACCCCGCGGAGGCTCTCCAGCACGGTCACGTTGTATTCCTCCTCCGGCGCGGGATAGGAGGTGACGCAGTGCAGGAGCATGACCTGCTCCTTCCCCGTGATCGCAAGGGCTCGTTCAATGTCGCCGAGCAGGGAAACGCCGCAGGACAGAAACAGCGGCATGCCGTAGGAAGCGGCTTCCCGAAGGAGCGGGAAATGGTTGAGCTCGGGTGAGGCGATCTTCAGGGCCCTGGCTCCCAGTTCCTTCAGCTCGCGGGCGCTTTGGATTCCAAAGGGCGAACACAGGAACAATGCGCCGGCCGACTCGGTGTGCTCCTTCAGGGCGGCGTAGAAGTCGAGACCGCGTTCAAGGGCAAGGAACTGATCGTAGAGCGCGATCCGGCCTGTGGGCAGGTGAACAAACCCGGATTTCGGGTGGAGGATCTCCCGGGCGTGGACGAGCTGAAACTTGATGCACTCGGCCCCGGCCGCCACTGCTTCATCAATGAGCGCCCGCGCCTGGCGGAGATCACCCTGGTGCGAAGTGCCCAGCTCGGCCACGACGAGACAGGGAGCGCCCGCGCCGATGGACCTGCCCGCGAACGTGATCATTACTTCTAAGATCGCCTGAAAGCACGGTGATCAACAGCCCTTTTTCATTGTGAGGAGGCTGCGGTATATGGGAGAATGGACCGATGCGATGGTGGATCGTATAATGAATCGTATAAAAGTCACGGCGATCATCCCCGATGCCCTGGTGAGCGACGTACAGCGGCTGGCCCGGCGGAAAAACCTCACGGAGTCCATTGTCTTCGCCCTTCGGGAATGGACCGATCTTCAGCGCATACGGGAGTTGAACCGCACAATCGAGGAGAGACCCCTGCGATTCCGGGAAGGGTTCGGCGCGGCGTCCACTAGGGAGCTGAGCCGAAACTCGGAGCCCTCATGACCATCGCGGACACCTCGGTGTGGGTGGAGTTCCTGCGCAATAAGGAGCCGGTCCATTCCCGTCTCAAGCAGCTCCTGGAAAGGGGCGAGGTGCTTGGCGTGGAATGCGTGTTCGGGGAACTTTTCAGCGGAGCCCGGAGCGCCAGGGAGAGTGCTCTTCTGGAGTCGTATTGGAATAGCATGCCAAAGATGGAGGAGGCAGGAATCTGGATCGACGCGGGAAAGCTGAACGCGTCACGACACCTGCATGCACGGAGCGTCGGGCTGATCGATGCCGCGATTCTCACCGTCGCTTCCCGCACGGGCGCGATCATCTGGACGCTTGACCGACAATTGCGCGATGCGGCGAAGCGGCAGGAAAATCAACCGGGCGCTCTCCGGTCAACGTCATTGAATATTTTGCTCCCCACGGTCCCACGCTGTCCCTGGTACTTTCCGGCGTAGGGTGTGCGCGTGGCCTTGTCCATGAAGGCGAAGACAATCTGGCAGATCCGCCGGCCGCTCGTGAGACGCAGGGGCAGCCGGTTGGCATTGAACAGCTCCAGCGTGATGTTGCCTTCAAAACCGGGGTCCACCCAACCTGCATTCTGGATGAAAAGCCCCATCCTCCCAATGGAGCTGCGCCCCTCGACGAAAGCGGTGACGTTCGCGGGAATCCTTATGAACTCCACTGTCGTGGCAAGCAGGAACGAGTGGGGTGGAATGATGATCTCGTCCTTCTCGATCTTCACGTAGGGTAGCTCGCTGTCCAGGGAGAGACTTTCCAGCGTGTTCTCGTCGATCTTCAGGAAATGCCGGCCCAGGCGTAGATCGATGGACGCCGGCTGCACCTGGTAGGATTCGATCGGGTCCACGACGATGCTCTTTTCGGCGATCATCCTGCGAAGGGTTTCGTCGGACAGTATCATTCGCGCGCTCCTCCCGGAAGGTTCTCCCGGATCAGCCTGGCCTTCAGATCCCTCAGTCCCGTGGACAGCGACACCCTGTAGACGTGTGGATTGATCAGGCGCTTGTATGTGTCGTCCATTCGATCCAGCTCCGCTCTTGCGCGTGCTTGATGAGCCAACACCCCGGGGCTGGCCGTGAGAATCTTTCCTTCCTTCATCTTCGGACTGAGCAGCGGCGTGATGCCGGCATAGTCCCGAAGCGTGAAAGACCTGTAGTCTCCCATCGGGTGATGGAACCTGTGCGCCATGCCCGGCGCGGGAGGCTCGTCCTCCAGGCCGATCAGGTCCGCAAGGGGGCTGCCCGCTGCATTCAGGAACCGCCAGACCTGCTTGATGCCGGGGTTGGTCACCTTGTCGGGATTGTTGGATACTTTGATCGTGGGCACCCAGGTGCCGCCGTTCCGCCGGGCACAGATCTTGTACACCCCCGTGAGGGCGGAGTCGCCGCCTCCTGTCACCAGGTGCGTGCCGACACCCCAGGCGTCGATCGGCGCGCCCTGTGTGATGAGCTGGTGTACGATGTGCTCGTCCAGCTCGTTGGATGCCATGATACGGGCCTCGGCGAGCCCTGCCTCGTCCAGCAGCGCCCTCACCTTCTTGCTCAGGTATTCCAGGTCTCCGCTGTCCAGGCGTACACCGAAGCCCGTATGACCGGCGGCCTGAAGTTTTTTGCCCACAGCGATCGCGTTCTGGATCCCGCTGCCGAGGGTGTCATATGTATCGATGAGAAGGACGGTGGCATCGGGATACGTCTCGGCGTACTTCTCAAATGCTTCGCGCTCACTCGCGAACGCCATGACCCATGAATGCGCCATTGTGCCCCGGACCGGAATGCCGTAAAGCTTCCCTGCCAGGGTGTTTGAGGTCGCCGCCGCGCCTCCGATGAAAGCAGCGCGGGAGGCGGAGAGGGCGCCGTCAACGCCCTGGGCGCGGCGAAGCCCGAACTCAATGATCGACCCTCCCCTGGCCGCGAGTCGGATCCGCGCGCTTTTTGTGGCGATGAGGGTCTGGAAGTTCAGGATGGTCAGCAAGGCGCTCTCCACGAGCTGCGCCTCGATCAGAGAGCCATGCACGCGCACCAGGGGCTCGCCGGGAAACGCCAGCGTTCCCTCCTCCATCGCCCACACGTCCCCGCGAAACCTGAAACGGGACAGGAAATCGAGGAATTCCTTGTGAAATGACCCGAGGCTTTCCAGGTACTCAAGGTCACTCTTCGAGAAAGCAAGTGAGCTGAGGTGCAGGAGTGCGCTGTCCAGCCCGGCGAAGATCGAGAACCCTCCGCCGAAAGCCGGGCGGCGGAAAAACATGTCGAACACGACAGACGGATTCTCCTGGTGAAGGTAGTACCCCTGCATCATCGAAAGCTCGTAGAAATCGGTCAGGAGGGTGAGATTCATGGAGGGTGTGGAGGATGGGGGATTCGAACCCCCGACCTACAGATTGCGAACCTGCCGCTCTACCAACTGAGCTAATCCCCCGATGAGAGGTGACGCCTCTCGATACGCGGGTAACCTTATACATGGCAGACATTTCTGGTCAAGGCCCTGCCTCAATGGCAGTGACAAAAAAAAGCACCAACCGCTCCGGAGCTTGTGCGGCTGGTGCTCATTCCTGATGCGTCCGTGTCTGGGGCTCGGACGGCTCTGCTGTCAGTCCCTATCCTGAGCGCCTGTTGTCATAATCATACCGGTGATCCCTCAGCCACAACTCATAGGTCATCCCCCGCTGGTGCCGTTGATTCCGCAGCTGCTGGTCCCTCTGCCATCGAACCCTCTGCCAGTCATCCCGCTGCTGTTGTGCCCTTCTTTGATTATCCTGCGACTGCTGCCACTGTTGATCCCTCTGCTGTTGATACCGCTGTTGATCATACGTCGGGGTGAGTTGAACCCTCAGTTCCCCCCGCCCCAAAGCCGAGCTTGCGGCCAGTGCCACGACGAGGGCGAAGGCTCCAATTACTATCAGTTTTTTCATATGTACTCCTTAAGGGAAGGTAGTGATGAATCCAGGCGAGTTCGGTACGGCAGCACACATTGACCTCAACGCCGGGGATTCATGTTCTCTATTCAGCCGTTGGCTCAATTGTGACCATGCTGCTGACCATGCTGCTGATCGTACTGATGATCGTACTGATGATCGTTCTGATCCTGCCGCTGTTGATCACGGTTATCCCTGGGTCCCAGGTGCAGCCACGTGGTGCAGGCGGTGATGGACAACACGGCGAAAGCCGAGAGGACGAGTAGTTTTTTCATATGATCTCCTGAGAGAGGATAATCACGAAAGTCGATTCGTTCTGTTCGGAAGCGCGCATTGTCCCCGGCTAGGGACGCGCATTCCACGCGGTCTCGTTGGCGAGCTTCGCGCCTTCGTGGACCGCCGCGGCGACCGGCACGTATTGCTCCAGCCCCGCGCTCTGGTTCCACCCCGGCTGGGTGCCCTTATTTTCATTCGCGCGTTCCTCGTAGTAGTACACGCAATCGGTGGCTTCACCAAAAACCCTGTCGTCGTAGAGCGGGATGACGTATTTCCACTCTTGCCCCGGAGCGTAGATTCCGTTGCCGCTCTCGTCGGCCCAGAGGATGAGATAGATGTAGTGTCCTCCCGAGGGTTCGAGTGATGCCACGTCGAAGCGGAGCGAAAACTCCCCGCCCTCGCGGCCGAGCGAGGCGACGCTGCTCACCAGCCTCGCCGGCCGGCACGCCGGCGCCTCGCGGGAGGAGTAGTAGAAATCGTGGCAGCTTGTGTAGAAGCCGGCGAGCTTCACCGGCGCGGACGGCTCCCCGATGAGGAGCACCTCACCGGTGATCGTCCAGTAGTCCAGGCAGCGTTGCGAGGTCGCGCTGGAGAAGGGCATGGCGTCTAGGGGTCAGACCGAAGTGACTTTCCCAATTCCGTGACTCTCCTTGAATGCTTTTGCCCGCCATTATAGCATTGCCTGTCAAGGAGAGACCCGATCAAGCCCGCCAGGCCCGGGCTCTGTCTACGCGATCAGCACCCGGGCCGGCTCCTGTTTCACCTTGTCCAGCAGACCCGCCTTCAAGGCCTCGTCAATACGCTCGACCAGCACGAAGCTCATCTTGCTGCGGACATCCTCGGGCACATCCTCGAGGTCACGCTCGTTGCGCCGGGGCAGAATGACGGTTGTGAGGCCCGCCCGGTGTGCGGCAAGCACCTTCATCTTCACGCCTCCGATCGGCAGAACCCTGCCGCGGAGGGTCACCTCCCCGGTCATGCCCACGTCGCTGCGGACCGGCCTGCCGGTGAAAAGGCTCGCGATGGCCATGGTCATCGCCACGCCTGCCGAGGGGCCGTCCTTCGGAGTCGCTCCTGCCGGGACATGGATATGAAGGTCAGACTGCGTGAAGAGATCCGCGTCCACGCCGAGCTCGGCGGACTTGGAGCGCACGTAGCTGTGGGCAATGCGCGCGCTCTCTCTCATCACATCGCCGAGCTGGCCGGTAAGAGTGAACTCTCCCTTGCCCTTCATCCGGGTCGCTTCGATGAAAAGGATGTCGCCACCCACGGGGGTCACCGCGAGCCCCGTGGCGATACCGGGGATCTCTATGGCTTCGGAGCTTTCCGATTCGAACTTCTCCTTGCGCAACATCTCCCGTACGATCTCGGGGGTGATCTCGACGGCGGGCTCCCCCGCCGCGATCTTCGCGACGGTTTTTCGGCAGATGGCGCCGATCTGGCGCTCGAANNCCGTCCAGGTGGATGATCTCCATCCTGTCGCGCAGGGGCGCGGGGATAGGCTCCAGCTGGTTGGCGGTCGTCACGAACATCACGTCGCTGAGATCGAAATCCACGTTCAGGTAGTGGTCTCGGAACGTGCCGTTCTGAGCAGGGTCCAGAACCTCCAGAAGCGCGCTCGAAGGGTCACCCCTCCAGTCGCTTCCCACCTTGTCGATCTCGTCCAGCATGAACACGGGGTTTCGCGTCCCCGCACGCTTGATGGCCTGCATTACCCGGCCGGGCATCGACCCGATGTAGGTCCGGCGGTGTCCCCGGATCTCCGCCTCGTCGCGCATGCCTCCGAGGCTCATCCTCGTGAACTTGCGGCCCAGGGCCCGCGCGATACTCTGCCCGAGGGAAGTCTTTCCGACTCCCGGAGGACCGACGAAGCAGAGGATCGCGCCCATTGCACGACCCGTCTTGCCGTCCTCCGATTTCTCTCTCTGGATCCCTCTTTCCTTGAAAAGTTTTCGCACCGCAAGGAACTCGATGATGCGGTCCTTCACCTCCTGGAGGTCGTAGTGGTCCTCGTCGAGCACCCGGCGAGCATTCACGACCTCAAGCTGGTCCTCGCTCATCGTGCTCCAGGGCAGCTCTACCATCCAGTCGAGGTAGGTCTTGATCATCGAGTATTCGGGCGACTGCGCCGACATCCCCGACAGGCGCTTCAGCTCCCGTTCTGCTTCCTTCTTTGCTTCCTCGGGGAGGTTCGCTCTGGCCAGCTTTTCGGTGTATTCCGTGCCCACGGAGGAAGCATCATCCATCTCGCCCAGCTCCTTCTGGATGGCCTTCATCTGCTGGCGGAGGAAGTACTCGCGCTGGTCCTTCTCCATTTCCTCCTTCGCCTCGGTCCTGATCTTCTGCCCGAGGCTGAGCACCTCCTTCTGGTGCCCGAGGTGCATGATGAGGGCCCTCAGCTTCTCCTTGATCGAGTCGATCTCGAGGAGCTTTTGCGCGTCCGGGGCCTCCAGCTGGCTGTTGGCGCCGATGAGGTACGCAAGGTAGCGGGGATCCGTGACGGTGGCCAGAAACTGGGCTGCTTCGTTGGGAATGTTCGGGGAGAGCTGGACGATTTCACGTCCCAGCTCCTTGAGATTCGCCACAAGCGCCTCGATCTCGACGTCAGTCTCGACGGCTTCCGCCGCGTTTGCCACGCGGGCCCGCAGGTACGATTCGGATGAGATCCAGTGGAGGACGCGAATGCGCTCGAGGCCCTGCACCACGACCTGCAGGGCGCCGTCCTGCCCGCGGACAACCCTGAGAATGCGGGCCATCGTGCCTGTCTCATGCACCTGCCCGGGGAGAGGCTCTTCCGCGCTCTTGTCCTTCGAGCTGAACAGGCCCACAAGGCTGTCTCCCTGCATGGCATCTTCCACGAGCTTTACCGACCGGGGAATCCCCACGGTCAGGGGAATCACGGAAAAGGGGAAAGCCACAGAATCGCGCAGCGGGAGGATCGGAAGCTCGCGGGGAACACTCACCGACTGCTCGTTGCTCTTCGGCTTGAAAAAACCTGCCATATCTTTCGTTCGTCCTTTCTCTGCCATCTAAGATACGCATGGAAGGCGCAATCTCAAAACCTCCCCAAACGGCCAGCTCCGGAACGCCGGTCCCGCAGCAAGAACCGGGTTGATCCGGCCGCCCGGCATCCGCTACCTTCCCTCCATGGCCACAATCGATGTGCTCCTGCTGCTGGTGCTCTCCGCGATCTGGGGCAGCTCGTTCATCTTCATCCGCTATCTCGCGCCGATCATCGGACCGGTGGCAACGGCAGACGCCCGGATGCTCTTCGCGGGTGCGGCGCTGGTGCTCTTTTTCCTCTTCACCCGGTTCAAGCCTGAGTGGAGGAGGAACGCGAAACACTTCCTGATCATCGGGCTCCTGAACTCGGCGATCCCGTTCGTGCTATATTCCGTCGCCGCCCTTGTGCTGCCCGCTGCCATGGAGGCAATTTTCAATTCCTTGTCTCCGATGTTCGGCGCGATCTTCGCCGCGCTCTGGATGAATGAGAAGCTCACGCCGCGCAAGATCGCCGGCCTTCTTCTCGGGATCGGGGGCGTGGTGATCATGAGCAGCCTGGGCGGCCTCAGCCTGGACCTCCGAACCGTCCTCGCGGTTACTGCCTGCGTCCTGGCGCCGATGTGTTACGGGCTGGCAGGGGTGTACATCAGGACGCGCGCCTCCGGGGTCAGGCCAATGGCCGTCGCGGGAGGGAGCCAGCTCCTTGGCGGCCTTGCGCTGCTGCCATTCGCTGCCCTGTTCCCGCCGGCCGCTTCCGCCATCGACACGCATGTCGCGCTCATTGTGGTCACCTTCGCGCTGCTGTGCAGCGCCGTTGCGTACATCATCTACTACAAGCTCATCGCCGATATCGGACCCACGAAGGCCCTCACGGTGACCTTCCTGATCCCCGTATTCGCCATGGTGTGGGGGCTGATCTTCCTCGGTGAAACGATCAACGGGAGCATGATCCTCGGAGCGGCGATCATACTTGCAGGGACGTTCCTGGTTGCCACGCGCGGCTGGTCAGGCGCCCGGCCCGCGGCTATACTGAACGAGAGCCGAAAGGAGACTGGAATGGGATTCACTCTGGACATCGGCGCGCGCGCCCCGACCTTTTCCCTGCCTGCCACCGACGGGAAGACCCGGAGGCTGGAGGATTTCAATAACTCGTCGGTTCTCGTGGTTTTCTTTACCTGCAACCACTGCCCGTACGTGCTGGGATCGGACGAGGTGACGCGGCACACCGCGGAGAAGTTCGCGGCGAAAGGCGCCGCGTTTGTCGGCATCAATTCCAACAGCGAGCAGACCCACCCCGAGGATGATTTTGCCCACATGGTCGAGCGCATGCGGGAAGAGAAGTTCCCCTGGACCTACCTGCACGACAAGAGCCAGGCCACGGCGCGCGCATACGGCGCCCTGCGCACACCGCACTTTTTCGTTTTCGGGAGGGACCGGGTCCTTCTGTACACCGGCCGCGGAGTGGATAACCCGCGCGACACGACGAAGATGACGGTGAACGATCTGGAGAATGCGCTGGAAGATATCTTCGCGGGGCGTCAGGTCAGGACATCGGTGACGAACCCTGTCGGGTGCAATGTGAAGTGGCTGGGAAAGGACGCGCACTGGATGCCGGCGGAGGCATGCGACCTTGTGCCCCGATAGCTACACCTCGAAGGTTCTGCCTTCCTGCGCGAGGCTCAGCTTCATCCGCGTCCTGCCCCGGATGGACGACAGGTAGGCGCGGTGGAGGCCTTCCAGCTCCTGGTCGTTTCGAAGGGGCTCGTGGTGGAAGAGCACGAGGTGCTTCACGCCTGCCTTGTGCGCGGAGTTGATGGCCCACTCGAAGGAGCTGTGCCCCCAGCCGATCTTTCCCGCCAGGTACTCCTTGTGCGTGTACTGCGTGTCGTGCACGAGGATGTCGGCATCCTTGTAGAACTGCTGGACCTTCTCGTTCTCCTCGCGCGCGGCAATCTCCCCCTCCTTGACCGCCGCCTCGTCGTAGCCGGGGTCGTCGGGCTTCACGTCGAAGACATTGCGGAACATCTCGTGGTCGTACGCGGTGCAGAGTACCTTGCCGCCGAACTCGAACTTGTAGCCGAGCACGAGAATGGGGTGATTGAGGTATTTGGTCGTGACCTTCAACCCGCCGCCGAGGTCCCGACTTCCCTCCTTGAGGGGGTGATAGTTGATCGAGGCGCGAAGTTCCTCCAGCCGTACGGGGAAATAGCGGTACTGCAGCTGGTCGCCCACGATCTTGTCCAGCGTGTCTTCCTCGTAGGTGACCGGCCCGTAGATGTCCAGCTCAGTGCCCGGGATGAAGATGGGAGTGAAGAAGGGAAATCCCATGATGTGGTCGTAGTGGGTGTGGGTGAGAAAGACGCTCGTCCGGATGGGGCCCCGCGGCAGATCTTTCTTCATGACGAGCCCGGCCAGCTCGCGGATGCCGGAGCCGAGGTCCAGGATGATGAGCCTGTCTTCGTCTCCGAATCTCAGCTCGAGGCAGGAGGTGTTTCCCCCGTACTTGACGGTAGTCGGGCCGGGAACGGGGATGGACCCCCGCACCCCCCAGAAGGTCAGCCGGATAGACACGGTCTCCCTCCTACTGGGAAACGGTCAGGAAGATCTTCGCCTTCTCGATCTCGCTGTTGGCTTTCTCCTCCACGGCCTCAAGGTCGTCGAGTGTGATGCCCAGCTCGTCGTACAGGCTCTGCGGAAGCTTTTCAGGGTAGCGGTCCCCCGAGAAGCCGATCTGGAACGTGTTGGCGAAAAAGTTCGCTGCCGCCACGGTGAGAAGAACGTCCCGGTTGGTCCCGGGGTACGAATCCAGAAAGTGGTGGAAGAACACCACGTCCTCCATCACGGGGCCGAGGTTCCAATTCTTGATGATGAGCCGCCCCACCTCGCAGTGGTTGACCTCCATGGTGCGTTCTTCCAGGATGTACAGAGGGGCGCGCTCCTTGTCGGTGAGGGAAAGCGCGGTGACATACTCTGCGGAGAGCTTGTTGTTCAGCGGGATCTTGCCGATGTCGTGCAGGAGCCCGGCCACGAAGTACTCCTCCAGTTGTTTCGGGTCCTTCTTCCGCTTGACGGCGAGGAGCTTGGCCGTCACGCCGACGCAGAGCGAATGGCGCCAGAAGCCGTCGATGTTCAGCGCCTGGAAGTTGCCCTTTGCGGAAAGTTGACCAAGGACTGCCGTGGACAGGGCGAGGTTCTTCACCGTGTTGATCCCCAGCATGATGATTGCCCTCACCAGGCTGGTGATCTGGTTGTTGATGCTGTAATAGGCGGAGTTGATCAGCTTCATCACCCGGCCCATGAGCACCGGATCCAGGCTGATGACCTGGTTGAGGTCCGATGGGGAGGTCTTCGGATCGTTGGCGATCTGCAGGATCTTCGAAACGGTGATGGGAAGGCTGGGCATCTTGGCGATGTAGGTCTGAATGACGGAGAGTATTTTCTGTTTGTCCCGCATACCCTATTTCGATCTCCCCATCCGGGCGACGATGGATTCTATCCTGTCCCTCATGGCGGCGCCGACCGCTTTGTCAGGATGCCAGGCGGCAAGATCCCTGAGGTAGGAAAACGTGTCGACGACGCGTGAGCGCGTCATTGGCATGTCCCGGCGCGGGACGGCTGGATGGAAGCTCTCGGCAACTTTCTGCCGCAGGCTCTTCTTGCCGGCCAGCCGCGCCTTCAGCGACTCCATTGCGAGGCGCTCGGGGCTCCCGCGGAACCGCTTTTTCTCACGCTCCGGCAGATAATCCGACAGTTTCCCCAGATAGTCAAGAAGTTCGCCCGGGCTGGAGCGGCCGCCGCCCTTGTCCAGACGGTCGCGAACGCCGTCGAGATAATTCCGAAGCTCCTTTCGCACATCGTCGCTCGAACGGGGGGAGCTTGCGGGCTCGGCCTGCTCCGGAACGGCGGCGCGAGGCGCGGGAGCAGCAGTCTGCGGCCCCCCGGACGATTCGTCCTCTGCCACCGGCTCCAGTTGCTCGAGCTCTGCCTCGGGTTCTTCTTCGATTTCCGTCGCGATTTCCGGTTCAGGCTCCGAGTCCGTGATTGGCGCCATGCCCGGCCATCCCGCGGGGGCAGGCGCACGCCCGTCAGGGCGCGCCTGTTCCTCCGTGAGCGGCTCGAGATTTTCAGGCACTTCCTCCAGGGCGACCTCCGGTTCCTCCTGGTCACCGGACGCATAGCGAGGAAAACCTTCCGGCTGCGGTCCCGAAGATGGGAGGTCCATTATGATAGGCCGCTGGGGAGATTGCCCTCCTCCTGCCTGCATGTTCAGGATGATCGGCGGCATGGGCGCCGCGCTTTTTTTCTCATCGATCTTGCGGGAGAGCTCCTTCATCTCGTCGAAGAGCTTCTCCACGACCTTGGACTGTGCCGCCACCGATTCTTTCAGGGAGTTGGCCAGGACCGACTCACCCTGCGGGGAAAGGGTGAGCTGGGCAGGCGGGGAGAACTGCGCAGGCTGGGCAGGCGGCGGCGGGGACGCAGGCGGGGACGCAGGCGGGAGTTGAGGAGCAGGCGGGGCCGAGCCCCGTTGCTGCTGTGAGGGGAAAACGGGGGGAGGCTCGAACATCTCGAGGGCGGGGTTTTCCTCGTACAGCTCCTGGTCTTTCAGGAGATTCACGAGATTCGGCGGCCGCTCGTCCTCTATGGAGACCGCATCCTCCTGGACGGACTCCTCCACCTCCTCCAGTTGCAGCTCCTCGTCGACTTCACGAACCGCGAAGACCGGCTCCAGCCCTCCCACGTTGATGATGGGGACCGTATCTTCCTCGAGAGACTCGAGATCCTCGATCATGAGCGTGTCGTCCGCGGTCTTCCCCTTTTCAGGCGGGGCGGTATCTACCGAGAGCTCGCGGAACTTGCGGATCGTCTTTTCCCGATCATCGCGGAAATCCTTCTCGTGCTCGGAGATCGCCTTCTCGTATTCCTCCATCGCGCGGGAAAGAGCCTCCATGTCCTTCGGATCCGTGCTCTGTTCGAGCGTATTGATCAGGCCCTCGATCGTCTCGATGGCCTTCTGCGGCTCCCCCAGCTCGCGGTACAGCTTCGCCAGCCGACCGCTGGCTTCCGTGTCGTCGGGAAATGCCTCCAGCACCTCGATGAGAGTCTGGGCCGCCTGCCGGAGGTGACCCTGCCTTGCATGGATGTCCGCCAGAAGGATCCGTGCCCTGCGGTCCTCGGGCCGCGCCGAGAGGTAGCGCAGGACCTCCTCCTGGGCCTTTGCCGTCTCGCCGGATTCCTTCAGGAGGTATGCCTTGTCAATGCGGAAGTCCTGGTCGTCGCCGCCGAGTGACTCGAGCTTCTCATAGCACTCGAATGCCTTTTTCTTCTCACCCGTGCGGCCGTACACGATTGCAAGGCCCTTGAGAGCCTCGGGATTGGACGGCTGGGACGCGAGGACCGTGGTGAACTGCTCAATCGACTCGGGGTAATTTTCCAGCAGCCGAAGGATTCCCGCCAGACGCAGCCGAGCGTCCACGTTGCCGGGCTCTATGGAAAGCAGCCGCCGGAGCTCTTCCAGGCACTCGTTGAGCTTGCCCTCTCCTTCCAGGAGGGAAGCGAGGTTGCCCACCGCCTGCCCATAGCGCGGGTTGGCCTTCATGGACTCGTGGTAGAGGTGCGAGGCTTCTTCGCGCCGGCCCAGTGCGGCCAGGATCACGCCGAGGTTGTTCAGCGAACGGGCGTTCCTCGGCTCGATTCGCAGAGCTTCATGGAGCGTCTTCTCCGCCGCGTGGTGATCGCCGAGACGGTGCTGGGTGACTCCGAGGTTGTTCAGGGCGTCGGTCCACCCCGGCTTGGCCTTCACCGCCGCGTCGTACTCCTCCCGCGCCTCGCGGAGCTTGCCAATGCGCTCGTAGACGACGCCGAGGTTGTAATGCAGGCGCGGCTGGCTCGTGTCTGCCTGGAGGCCCTTCTGGTAGATGCGGATCGCGTCTCCGAACCGCCCCGCCGCCTCGAGCACCGTGCCGAGGTTGATGTAGGACGGCACGAACGAGGGATCGACCGCGATCGCCTTGGAGAAGTTTTCCTCGGCCAGCTCGTTGTTGCCCAGCGCCTTGTAGACGTTGCCGAGGTTGTAGTACACGTCCCCCCTGTGGGGAGAGAGGTTGATGGCCCGCTCGAAGTGCGGGATGGCATCGCCATAGGCCTCGATCCTCTTGAAGAGAACCCCGAGATTGTTGTGCGCTTCCGTGTAGTCGGGCTTCAGCTCCACGGCCTTCTGAAACATCTCGATTGCCTTGTGGAACCTGCCCGTCTTTTCACAGACGCTGCCCAGGAGGTTGTACGCCACCGCGGAGTCCGCCTGGTCTTCAAGGATGCGCAGCGCGAGCTTTTCCACGAGGGGGAACTCCCCCATCTTAAAAGCGTTGCGCGCGCGCACCAGGATTTCCGGGGTGGCCATTGCTTTCATTTGTATATCCTGGAGGGGCGGGAGCTGATCTCCGAGCTGAACTCGCTCTGTTGCCGGGGATCCGAGGTGTCGTACGCCGCAACGGCGAAGTAGTACAGGGAACCGTTCGAAAGCCCGCCGATCTCGAGAGTGGTCGAGGAACCGGCATCGACGGGGGACGCCCCCGGGGCGGCGCCCGTCCCCAGGTAGTTGTGAGGCGAGGTGCCGTAGAAGACGAGGTAGCCCTTCACGTTCAGGTCATTCACCTTGCGCCATGTGAGCGTCACCTTTCCGTTGCCGGGCGTCGCCACGAGGCCGGACGGTGGCGCGGGCGGGAGATTCGGCTCGTAGACGACCCTGAGGCTGGAAAGGCGGGGCGACTGCGTGCGGGTGCCATCCGGATACAACTCCACGCGCAGCTGGATGTAGCGCGCCTTCAGTGTTTCTCCGAAATCGGATCCCGGCACGAATGGTACCCAGTCGGTGTCGTTTCTCAGTTGTCTCTTTCCCCCCCATGTGTCAGCCGCCTGGTAGGAGAACTCGATGCCGCTGTCGGAAGGAGTCGTTGCCACCGATTCGATCCGCGCGATGCGGGTGGCGGAGTACCCCAGGTCAATGATGCGGGAGGTCGCCACGCCTGTTCTCCCGAGGAAGCGAGAGAGCACCGGGTCATCGACCGCCCTCCGCGAGATGCGAAGCTCGTCCATGAAACCGGTGAACCCTGCGCCGAGCACGAGCGGGCCCGCAAACGCGCTTCCCAGCGCGGGCGATGCTATGGTGCCCGTTTCATGGCCCGTGTCGGTGACGTGCAGGATCGCTTCCGGCAGCCCGTCCAGCCGGTACTCGAGCAGCCCTTCCCGGGAATCGAATCGCAGGAGGTGATGGTGCCAGGTTCGAGGAAGGAGTTGTCGCGTGCCTGAGAGCCTCACGGGGACTCGGCCCGCGCCGGGAAATCGAAAGATATTTTCGAAGTCCCAGACCAGCTTTCGGTCGCGGATAAAACAGCGCATGCTCTGGCTGAGGAGCTGACTGACGCCCGCCGACGTGCTTCGTTCGGAGCCGTCCCACGAGATGATGTTTTCTCCGTCGGACATCGTGGCCGGGTACAGCCAGAGCTCCACTGTGAAGTCTCCCCATACCGCTCCGGCGCTGAACATACCGCCCGCGGGGGCCCGGAGGCTGATTCCCTGCCGGCTGCCCGTGAAGGCGGCGCTTGCACCGCCCATGGCGGACAGCGAACCGGAAGTGGTCGGGCCATTGCCCGTGATTGTGTAGGTGCCGGTGGCATCCGTCGATGCCGGGGAATCGAAATGCAGGAGAAACTCGGTGGCGCTGTCCGGCGTGTAGGCGCCCCCGGTAAGCGCGAGGTCCTGGAAACCCCAGCGGCCGGGGAGCATCGTCACCCCCTGGAGGCTCACCATGTCTCCCCAGAGGCCTTCCCTGCCCAGCTCGATGGTTTTCTCCAGGCCGGGAAGGGATGCGGCGGTGAGCAGGAGGCAGAGCAGGAGCGCTCCGGAGCATGGTTGTTTCCGGACCATGGTTCTGTACATTAGTATTATAATCGGCCGACAGGGGTGTTTCTATTGAAGGCTTTCGACGATCCGCGCGACAGGCAATATCCTGACCAACCGGGGGTGTACCTCATGAAGGACGCCGATGGCCGGATCATCTACGTCGGGAAGGCGCGTTCGCTGCGGAACAGGCTCCGGTCGTACTTCGCGGGGGAGAAGG
Source organism: Spirochaetaceae bacterium (assembly GCA_003170115.1). Classification (GTDB taxonomy): domain Bacteria; phylum Spirochaetota; class Spirochaetia; order SZUA-6; family Fen-1364; genus Fen-1364. The sequence continues at coordinate 48,896 of PMZS01000114.1, read as the reverse complement.
ACATCAAGACCCGGTTTCTGCTCGCGCACATGGCCGATATCGAGGTCATTATCACCCACACGGAGTACGAGGCGCTGATACTGGAAAACAACCTCATCAAGCAGTGGGCGCCGCAATACAACATCGACCTCAAGGACGGAAAGACCTACCCGGTGATCCGTCTCACCGCGGAGGAGTTCCCACGGGTCTACAGGACCCGGCGCATGATCTTCGACGGCTCCGAGTACTTCGGGCCGTTTCCCAAGCCGCACCAGATCGACCTGTACCTGCGGCTTATCGAGAGGCACTTTCCGCTGTGCAAGTACCGGGGCTCGCAGAAAAAGAGGGCCTCTCCGTGTCTGAACTACCACATGGGCAGGTGCGCGGGGGCCTGCTGCGGCAGGATCACCCGCGAAGAATACCTGAAGATCGTGGACGGGGTGCGCACGCTGCTTTCGGGCCGCGGCGAAGAGCTGCTTCGAGACCTCCGGGCGAAGATGAGGGCTGCTTCGGACGCACAGGATTTCGAGCGGGCCGCCCGGCTCCGCGACCAGGTCCTCGCCATTGAGGAGGTATCCGTCGAGCAGCGCGTCATGGAGTTCACCGAAGAGGACCGGGACTACCTTGGACTTGCGCCGTGCGCCGACGAGCTTGTGGTGGTGGTTCTGCAGGTGCGGGGAGGGAAGCTCCTCGGCAAGGAGGTCTTTCGCGTCGCCGAGTACTCCCCTGACGAGGAGGCCTTGTCCCATTTCATCGCGCGCTACTATGCCGAGCGCAAGGCGATCCCGGGAGCGGTGTACGTCGGCCGTCAGATCGACGCGGAGAATCTCTCCGCGTTCCTGCGGGGGCTTGCCGGCCGCCAGATCGTGGTACGAGTTCCCCAGAGGGGCAAACACACGCAGCTCCTCGCGATGGCGGAAGCAAATGCGCGGGAGGAAGCCGCCAAGGCCGTCCGAGGGGCGGAGATGACCGCCATTCTGGAGGGAATGAAGATGGACCTGCTCCTGCCCCGCGTGCCGCGCCGGATCGAGGGCTTCGACATCGCGCACCTTGAAGGCACCGACACGATCGCCTCCATGGTGCGCTTCACCGACGGGCGACCGGACCGCAGGCTCTACCGTGCTTTCTCCATCCGCAGCCTGGGGGGAAAGATCGATGACTTCGAATCCATTCGTGAGGCGGTGGCCCGCCGCTACACGCGCGTATTGAATGAGGAACTGGACCGTCCCGACCTCATCCTGATCGACGGCGGAAAGGGACAGCTTTCTGCGGCGCGGGGCGTCCTTGAAAGCCTCGGGCTGGAAGCGATCCCCGTGATCGGCCTGGCGAAGAAGCAGGAGGAGATCTTCATGGCGGACCGCGACGGCCCGCTCGTCCTGGACGAGGCCGCTCCCAGCCTGCGGATCCTGGAGGCGGTGCGCAACGAATCCCACCGATTCGCCACGAAGTTGAACAGGAAGAGACGCACGAAGCGCGTGACACTGGCGGTGCTTGAAGGGGTGCCCGGGATCGGCGGAACGCGAAGCCGCAGGCTCATGGAGGCGTTCGGGTCGGTGGAGGCCATCCTCGGCGCGACCCCCGAGGAGCTTCAGAAGAAGGCCGGCCTCCCTAGGGAGACAGCCGCCATGCTCCTTGCCCGGCTTTCGCAACGACGTAGTACACCATCAGGCGCAGAAGAAGGTCGTGGAGGTCTGCCTTCACCGACCTGAACCGCTCGTCGAACTCCACCAGGAGCTGGACGATCGTCTCGATGTCCGACGCGCTGAACCTCCGGCTGCCCTCCACATAGGTCTTCTGGTTTTTTTTGCTGAAAATCCTCAGCTTCGGGAAGGCTTCCGCGCTCTCGTAGTTGGCCGCCAGCATCCGCTTGTAGCTCGCCAGCTTCCTGAACTGCATGAGAAGCCCGCCGGCCAGCTGCGTGGCATCGGCCTCCCGCGAGAGAAGGATCCTGTCCAGGACTTCTTCGGCCGACAGGAGCTCGCGCTCGCAGATCCTGTCGAACAGCGTGAAGACGTTTTCTTCCTTGGAGTGATAGATGTACTGCTCCACGCTTTCCAGCGTGATGGCGGCATCCGGGCCGAAAAACAGCGCGAGCCTGTCGCATTCCACGCGCATGTCGCGGGTGTTGTTCTCCACCATGTCCAGTATGTACTCAACCGCCTCGGCGTCGATCGATATCTTTCTCTGGCGGAAGAAGCTCGTCACCCAGCCCTGCTTCTGATTGTCGAACATCTCCCAGAAGACCTTCTGGTGCTCGAAAGGCACGGCGCCCGGCGTCTTCTTTTTCTGGTCTCCCGCGATCCTGCGGTCGATTTCACCGGAAAAGCCCGTGCTCAACAGGAGCAGGGTGGCGTCCTCCGCGGGAGAGGCGAGGTACTCCACCAGCGTTGCCACCTCTTCGGCGCGCTTCACCTCCTCGGCGTGTGCCACGATGACCAGACGGTGCCGCGCGAACAGGGACATGTTGCGCAGGCACAGGACGATCTCCGACATGTCGGTGTCTCCGGCATAGAACCGCGACCTTTCGGGGGGCTCGCCGAGACGGGCCGCGAGTGTCTCCGAGATCTTCTGAATGAACGCCGATTTTTCCCCCTCTTCGGGTCCGAGGAGGAGACGGACGGGCGGTTCGCGCGCGGGGGACTGGGTCTTTGGCCCCGCCGGGCTCACGTGTAGCTTCTCATGAGGAAGGCGAGCTTTCCGAGAATGCGGACATTCTGGGTATACAGGGGGGGGTACTTCGGGTTTTCCGCCTTCAGGCGCACGCGGTTTTTCTCCACGTAGAATCGCTTGAGGGTCACCGCCTCGTCCACCATTGCCACGACGATGTCACCGTTGTCCGCGGTGTTCTGGTGCGTCACAACCACCACGTCGCCGTCCATGATGCCCGCGTCCTTCATGCTGTCGCCCTTCACCTGCAGGGCAAAGTGGGTGGAGGCGCCGAGGGACGCGGCCGGCACCTGCACGTAGCCCTGGAGGTTCTCCTCCGCGAACAGCGGTTTGCCCGCCGCCACGTTGCCCAGGAGCGGCACCGAGGCCACCTCGTCCTTGTCGGCTTCCGCGTCCCGCACGATTTCGATAGCGCGCGAGCGGTTCTCGTGGCACCGGAGGAAGCCTTTCTTCTCCAGGGCCTTGACGTGGTCGTAGCTGCCCTTCACGGAGAATCGGAAGTTGGAGGCGATTTCGCGGATGGTGGGCGGATAGCGGTTGATGCGGATGAACTCTCGGATGAAATCGAAGACTTCGCGCTGCCGCTGGGTGAGGCCTTTCATTGCCGATTACTTCTCCGTTGTCAACTTCAACTTCTTCATCTTGCTGTGAAGATTGCTTGCATATACGCCCAGTGCATCCGCGGTCCGTGAGATGTTTCCCCCGTTCTCCCTCAGCCGCGCGGCGATCAGTTCCCGCTCGAAATTGTCACGCGCCTCTCCAAGGGTCATCCCCTCGTAGGCGGAGAGTGCACCGCTTCCCTCTGCCGGCACGGCGGCCCCCAGGAATGATTTCACCGATGCCGCGGTGATGACCGCTTCCTCCGTCATGATATTAACCCTCTCCACGAAGTTTTTCAATTCCCTGATGTTGCCGGGCCAGCGGTAGCCGCACAGCACCTTCATCCCCTCCGGGGAGATCGTCCGCGGCTCCTTCGCGGACGGCCGCTTGAGCTTCTCCATGAAATAGGCCACCAGAACCGGCAGGTCCTCCAGGCGCTCGCGCAAGGGTGGGACGTGGATCGGCACGACGTTGATGCGGAAGAAAAGGTCCTCCCGGAACCTGCCACGCGCGATCTCAGCCCGGATGTCCTTGTTCGTCGCCGAGATCACCCGCACGTCCACCCTGAGGGATTCCTCGCCGCCGACCCGCTCGAAGCGCATCTCCTGCAGGACACGGAGGACCTTGGCCTGCGTGATCAGCGACATGTCGGCGATCTCATCCAGGAAGAGCGTGCCGTGGTCGGCAGATTCCACCTTGCCGCGCCGGCGCTGCAGCGCATTGGTGAAGGCCCCTTTTTCATGGCCGAAGAGCTCGCTCTCGATGAGGGTCTCTGGAATGGCCGCGCAGTTCAGCTCGATGAACGGGCCGGCTGCCCGCGCGCTGCGCGCGTGGATGTCCCGGGCCACCAGCTCCTTGCCCGTTCCATTCTCCCCCTCGATGAGGATGCGCGAATCACTGGCCGCTGCCTGGGCGATGAGCTCGCGCACGGCTCGCATGCCCTTGCTGTCCCCCACCATTCTGTCGTCCATGAAGATGCTGCGCAGCGTCCTGTTTTCCCGGCGCAGGGCCTCGATCGCCAGGGCGTTGCGCACAACGGTCATCGTCCTGTCCAGGGAGAGAGGCTTTTCCAGAAAGTCGAAGGCGCCCATTTTGGTTGCCTGGACGGCCAGGGAGATGTTCGCGTGGCCCGAGATCATGATGACCTCCAGGTCGGGGAACTGCTCGTGGATGCGTTTCAGCACGTCCATGCCGCCCATGTGGGGCAGCCAGACATCGAGGAACACCAGGTCCACCGTGGTCGCGGCCAGCTCGGCAAGTCCCCGGATCCCGTCCTCCGCGGCGAGCACCGTGTACCCCTCGTCCTCCAGGACGTCCTTCAGGACCGTGCGGATGCCCGGCTCGTCGTCGATGATGAGGATGGTGCTCACCCCTCCGTCCCCCCCGCCGCCGGAAGGTCGATGAAAAACGTGGTGCCGCGCACTCCGTCGCTTTCAGCCCATACATTCCCGCCGTGGTCGAAGACGATGCGCTGCACGATAGCGAGGCCCAGGCCGGTGCCGCTCTTCTTCGTGGTGAAGTACGGATCGAAGACGCTGTCCATGTCCGTCTCGGGGATGCCCACGCCGGTGTCCCGCACGGCGATGCGGCAGTAGCTCTTCTGGGCCTTTTTCACCACGTCGGCCCGCACCGACAACAGACCGCCGTCCGGCATGGCCTGAATCGCGTTGGTGAACAGGTTTGCGAATACGCGCTTCAGCTGGTCCCTGTCGGCGGACACAACCAGGGTTTCCGGCACCTCGGCACAGTCGATGCGCACCGTGCTGGAAAGGTTCCAGTACACGGCCCCGACCTCCTCCAGGAGCTTCCTGAGCGGGAACGCCTCGGCCCGGGGCATTGGAAGCTTCGCGAAGTCGCCGAACTCGCGCAGCATCGTCTCCAGGTTTTCCACCTCGGTGATGATGGAGGCAACCGCGGGCGGGAGCACCTTGTCGAAATCCGGCGCGTTCTCACCGTATTTCTTCAACATCCGCTGGGCGGAAAGCTTGATCGGGGTAAGAGGATTTCTGATCTCGTGCGCCAGGCGCTGCGCGATCTCCTGCCACGCGGTGATCCGTTCCGCCTGCAGGAGCTTGCGGCGGGAACGCTCCAGCTCGGCGATCATGCCGTTGAAACTGTCGACCAGCGCGGCAAGCTCATCCCGCGGACGGGTGAGGATGCGGAAACTGAAGTCGCCCTCCGCGACCCGCCTGGTGGCGTCCTCCAGGTGGGCAATCGGGCTGATGATCCTCTCGGTGAGCAGGAGGCTGACGAGGATGGTGATGAAGAAGATGGGCAGTGAGAAGAGGAAGAAGAAGCCCACCAGCACGAGACGGAAGAGGTCGCGGAACTGGTCGAGGGCCGTGAAGACGGTCAGGCTCTGGGTGATCCGCCGCACGTTCGTGAACAGGTCTCTGGACAGGAGCGCGCTTGCCACGGCCGTGAGTTTCCGGCCGTCGATCAGGAGCACCTTCGAGTCCCGGAGAATCGTGACGTCCGTCCTGTCCTCGCGCAGGGTGCCCCCCACGCCTGGCGCCGTGTCCAGGCGGGCGCGGAGGTCGCCGGCGAATGCAAGCTCGCCGCCGTCCGCCCCGAACATCTGCAGGGCACCGATGCCCTGGTTCACCGCCTGCACCCCCGGCCACGCGCGCTCGGGGGAGAGGACGAACCGGCCGAGGAGGGTCGGGGCGAGGGGGCCGTCCATGAACGATCCGAGGCTCTGGAGGCGCTCGTTGTAGTAGGAGATCACGAGGTCCCGCGCGCTGCGCAGCGCGTCTCCGATCGAGGAGCTGAACCACGTTCCCATGGCGGAATTGACGAAGGTGATGCCCAGCATTGCCTGCGGGCCGGCGGAGAGCACGGCGACGAGGATGAAGAACAACAGGAGCCGCAGCCGGAGCCCTGCCCCGGGCTGGCGCAGCGCCCGCTGACGGATCAGCCGGGTCAACTGGAAGACCGTAACCCCCATGAGCACGAGGGGGAGGACGAGCGCCACGATCAGCGCGATCGTGGACGCCGCGGGGTCGGCGCCGGCAACGGTGGTGATGAAGGTCCGGGAGAAGGCGATGATGATCCCGATGAGCACAAGGAAAAGCAGGATCAGAACGAAAAGCCCGCGGGATGTGTTCTCCGCCATTGCGGCCCGGTCGGCGACTCCTTTCACGGCGCGTCCCTCCGCACCCACGGCGTGGCGACGTTCGCCGCCGCGCCCGCCAGGCCGACCAGGGTGAGCGGCGGCATCAGGCGCACCGGCTCGAATTGGGCCCGTGCCGTGACGTACAGGCGGCGGCGCGCCGCGGCTGCCATGTCAAAGCCGAACACTTCGTCGACGGCGAAAAAGCCGCGGATCAGCTCACCGGGCTCCCCGTAGGTCTTCTGCGGTCTGCCTTCCTCCTCCACCACGAAGACCTTGTCGAGGAAATCCCAGAGGGCGCTGCGCGTGACGGTCCGCTCCGACAGCAGCCGGTCGCCTGCAAAGGAAAATGCCGGCCTGCGCCGCTCGTACAGGCGCGTGGTGAAGGTGATGCGGGATTCCAGGCCCTTGCGAAGCGAATTGATCACTTCATCCGCGCGGGCCCAGCGAAAGGAGAGGGATGCGGAAAGGAATCCGCCCCGCGGCGCCACGGACAGCTCAATGGCCTGGGCGGAGCC
>PMZS01000114.1:0-41969 GCA_003170115.1 Spirochaetaceae bacterium | reverse complement strand
CATGCATGCCCGCGCGGTTGCGGATCGTGACGATGCGCTCGACCATGTGCCCTCATTTCCCGTCGAGGAAGATTCCCCGCGTACTCTCCCCCTCCAGCCAGTTCATCACGTTGCGATTGAACTCCCGGGCGGAGTAGTAGCCCATTTTCTTCAGCCGTTCATTGCGCGCCGCGGTCTCGATGATCACGGGGATATTGCGCCCCGGCTTGATCGGCACCGTCACGCAGGGGACGTGCACCCCGAGGATATCCATGGTCGCCTCTTCCGCGCCGATCCTGTCATAATTTTTTTCCGCGTCCCAGAACTCCAGCTGGACGACAAGCTGGATCTGTTTCTTGTCCCTGATTGCACCCACCCCGAAGAGATGGGTGATGTTGATGATGCCCAGGCCCCGGATCTCCATGTGGTGGCTCACCACCTGGGAGCCGGTGCCCATGAGGATGTTTCCGCTCACCCGGCGGATCTCCACCGCATCATCAGCGATGAGCCGGTGCCCGCGCTCGATGAGTGAAAGCGCAGACTCGCTCTTTCCGACACCGCTGTCGCCCATGATCAGCACGCCAATGCCGAATACTTCCACCAGGACACCGTGCACGGTGGTCTTGGGCGCGAAGATCGTGGACAGCACGCGCAGGATCCGCATTGTGAACTCGGAGGATGAGAGGTCGGTCTGGAGGATGGGACACTGGGCCTTCTCGGCGATCTCCGTGAAGTCCTCGGTGGGCTGCAGCGAGTGGGTGAACACGCAGCAGGGGATCATGAACGTGAAGAGCTTCTCCAGCTCACCCCGGCGCTTCTCCTTGGCGAGCTTCTGGAGGTACGCGTTCTCTCCACGCCCGAGAATCTGGATGCGCTGGAAGGCGAAGTTCTCATAGAAGCCGCCCAGCTCCAGCCCGGGCCGGTTGATCTCCGTGACGGTGATTTCCCGGATGAGCCCGGGACGTCCGCCGATGCATTTCAGATCCAGGGCGTCGTTCTCCCGCAGGTCGAGCTGCAGCAGGTCGAGGACCAGGAACCGATCCTTGGGGCCCTGCGCCATGGTCAACCGCCTACTCTTCCGCCGCGCCGGGCTCTTGCTTCTTGTGGAATCCGCCTCCGGCGGCGTGGTGGTCCTTGATCCGGGACTTCTCCTTCTCGATGACGGCTTCCAGCTTGTCGAACAGATCGTCAATGCCCTTGTTCAGGTCAAAGTTTTCCACGCCGACGTGCTTCGAGGCGCCCCAGCGGAAATTCAAGGTTGTCTCCAGCTTGAAGAGGCTCTTTTCCCTGGAAATGTTCATGAGGAAATCCACGATGAGGTCCCGGGCGTAATCCAGCCGGGGCATCTTCTCATCTATATAATTCTGGACCCTTTCGCTCACCGCAACATGGATTCCCTTGATTTCTACGTTCATGTCCGCCTCCTCTGGTAGGACGATTCGATGGCCAGCTCGCCGCGGTACTTGGCGACTGTCCTTCGTGCCAGAGAAACTCCCTTGCCGGCGAGAATCTCGACGATCTTCTGGTCCGAGAGTCCCCGCCCGCCTGAGCCGTGCGCCTCTCCCCGTGTCCCCCCCCGCGCGCCGGGCGCCTGTGGCGTCTCTTTCGCACTCTCCTGCTCGATGATCTCCTTGATGATCTCCTTCACACCCTCCTTCGAGAACCTGCTCCCCGACGACGTGCCGGTTGCCGACACCGAGTTCGAGAAGAAGTGCTTCAACGCAAAGATACCCCATTCGGTTTGAATGTACTTCGAGGAGGTGATGCGGGACACTGTCGCCTCGTGCACGCCGATTTCACCGGCGACGTCCTTCAGCGTGAGGGGGCGCATGTACTTCGGGCCCTTGAGGAAGAACTCCCTCTGGAACTCCACGATTGCGCGGCACACCTTCAGGAGGGTCTCGTTTCTCTGGCCGATTGTGCGGATGAACCAGCGCGCGTCCTGCAGGTTCTGCGTCACGAACTGCCGGGTCTTCGGATCCTTTGCCTCGCCCTTGCGGCGGGCCATGTCCGCGAACAGCGGGTTGATTCCGAGCACCGGGATCATCTCGTCGTTCAGGACGATCACGAACTCCCCGTCTTGCAGCAGGACCTGCACGTCGGGAAGGACGTAGCGGACGACGTCCCGGGAAAAGTTGCGCCCGGGGAGCGGGTCCAGCGTGCGGACGAAGGCCACGATTTCCTTCAAGGCAGTCTCGGAGATCCGCATTCCCTTTTCGATCTCCTTCAGACGCTGCTTCTCCAGGGTCTCCAGCCAGTTCTCCACCACTTCCGCCGCCCGGGGATGAGGATGGGGATGTACGCGGATCTGCGCGAGGAGGCTCTCTCTCACGTCCTTGACGCACGTGCCGACGGGATCGAAGCCCTGCACGAGCTCGATGACCCTGGGGATCAGCTCCTTGTCTTCGTCCTGCAGAAGAATCTCCGGCGGCTCCTTGTGAAAACCGTTTTCGTCGAGATTGCGAATCAGGAGCTCACCGATGCGGAACCAGTCCTCCGCGATGGGCTGAAGCGCGAGCTGCGACAGCAGGTGCTCCTGCAGGCTCTCGGGCTGGGAAAGGGCGCCTTCGATGAATTGACGTCGCGCGTCGCTCGCCGCCTCTCCGTCCGCCCTGGAGTACCCCGAGTCCGAGCTGTGATCGAACCAGTCTCCCTCCCCGTCGCCGCCCTCCCGGGCGGGGAGCGAATCCAGCGACACCGTCGATCGGTCTTCTTCCACCTGGAGGGCGGGGTTTTTCTCCAGCTCCTCCTCGATCGTGGTCTTCAGCTCCTGCAGGGGCAGCGCCATGAGCCTCACAGCCTGGTAAAGCTGCGGGGTCATCTTCAGCTTCTGTACCTGCCTCAGGACCGGTCTCTGGGACTGCACGACACCTCCGGAAACCATTGTGCGTTACGGCTGGGTGATTTGTCAAACCCCGGGAACCGGGATGGTGGCCTAAATCTCGAATTCGTGCCCCAGGTAGATCGAACGGGCGACCTCGCTCGCCAGCAGCTCCTCACGGGTCCCGCTCACCAGGATCTCCCCGCGGTTTATGATGTGCGAGCGATGCGTGATCTGGAGCGTGTCCCGGACATTATGGTCCGTGATCAGAACACCGATGCCCCTGTCCGAAAGCCCCTGCACGATCATCTTCAGCTCGGAAACGGTGATAGGGTCGATGCCGGCGAAAGGTTCGTCCAGGAGGAGGAACTTGGGCTCGATCGCAAGGGACCGGGCGATCTCGGTGCGCCTCCTCTCCCCGCCGGAGAGGGTGTATGCCTTCTGCCTGCGCAGCGCGCTGATACCAAGGTCCTCCAGGAGCTTGTCCAGGAGCACGTGCTTTTCCCGGCTGGTGAGCCCGCGGCGTGTTTCAAGGATCGCAAGGACGTTGTCCTGTACGGACAGCTTCCGGAATATCGAAGGCTCCTGCGGCAGATACGACACGCCCAGCCGCGCGCGGCGGTACATGGGAAGGCCCGAGATGTCCCTCCCGTTCAGCCAGATCCTGCCGGTGCTGGGGCGGATAAAACCAACCACCATGTAGAAGACCGTGGTCTTGCCCGCGCCGTTCGGACCGAGCAGGCCGACGACTTCCCCGCTTTCCATGCGGAAGGTGACCTCCCGCACTGCCTGCATGCGGCCGAAGTTTTTCCCGAGCCCTTCCAGGAAGAGCGTGCCCCTATCGGTCACTGCCCGTCCCCTTGGCGGGAGTGGAGTCGGGAGCGGCGCCCTTGCTGGTTGGAGCGTCGGGGCTGGCACCGGTGCCCTTTGTGTCCGGCGTGCTCTTGCCCTTGTCCTCCAGGGTGCCCTGCACGCTGCCCTCCAGCGAGATTTCCTCCGTGTCCAGGTTGATCGTGATGCGCGCCGCCTGGTACACGTCCCCGCCCTTGGACACCCAGGGCATGCCGGAGAGCTCGAGGATCTTTTTGTCCCGCTGGTAGCGGGCGAACTCGGAGCGGCAGACGATGTCCTTCTTGAAGATCCGCACGCCGATCTGCACGATGGTGATCTGCTCGGTATCCCGGTCTTCGATGAAACCGCCTTTCACCACCATCTCGTTTTTCACGTCGGCCATCATGGCGTTCCCGCGGATCCGCGCGATCTTGCGGTCCCGGTCATAGAAGAGATCCTGGCTGGTGAGGTCGAGACCACGCCGGGCATCGACCACGTGCACATTTCCGTGGCATTGGGCGTAGATGAAATCCTTGCCGAACAGCTCGATACTGTCCGCGGTGATGCGGAGGTCCTGGGATTCCACCCTGCCATGTCCGGTCAGGAGCGCGTGCTGCCCTCCCTCCGCAAGGGTCATGGTCGTCATGTCCCCTGAGAAATTGAACTTCTCAGCGTGAAGGAGCGCCGCGGTTGCGGCAAACAGCGCGACAACCGCGATCCGCGACGCGGAAAAAGACCGGCACGCGGGCGGACGAAGTCTGCTATTTTTCTTCCCAGACATACGTGCCCTGCACGGGTCCCGCAAAGGTGACCTGGCGTTTCTTGAAATCGCCGGTAAAACCAGTCCCCGTGAGGGAAGAGCCATCTTCCTTCCGGATTGTCACCAGCTCGGCCGCGGGCGCGATGAGCCGCCGGGCCTTGTTCTCCCAGTTCAGGGTATCGGCGCGCACGTCGCCTTTCTCTGCGGCCGAATGCACATGGACGGCGCCCGTTATCTCCGCGTTTTCGGTATCGGAGTGGAAGATCACGGTGCGCGCCTCCCCCTCGGTCGCTTTCCCGCCTTTGTCGTCGAACTCGACGAAATGTGCGTCGGTCAGGATGGTCTGATTCTTCGCGTTCCAGGTTTCCGCGCGCGCCGCCTCCAGCTCGAGGGACAACCTGCCGTCCTTGTGAACCCGGTGGAGCAGGCCCACAGCCACTGTGTCGGGAATTCCGGCGGGCGATTGCTCCTCCACGGTCGCCCCCTGGTAATCGATGCTGCACCCGGTGAGAAGGAACGCCAGGGGAAGTGCCCGCAACGAGAAGAAAACCCGTGTCCGGTGTCGGCGCTTCACGCCCGGAGGGACGCGGTCTTTTCCTGCGCTGCCAGGCATGCCGTGATGAAGTGGGAGAACAGCGGGCTGGGGGCCAGGGGCTTGGATTTGAACTCGGGATGGAACTGCACCCCGACTCCCCAGGGGTGGTCAGGCCATTCGATTGACTCCACGAGCGTGCTGTCCGGTGTGAGACCGCTCACGATCAGCCCCGCATCCTCCAGCCCCTTGCGGTACTGGTTGGACACCTCGTAGCGGTGGCGGTGCCGCTCGGAGATCACCTGCGCGCCATACGCGGCATGGATCCGGCTTCCCGCCTTCAAGTGTGTGTCTCCTTTTCCGAGGCGCATTGTCCCGCCGTACGCCGTGATGTCCACCTGCTCTTCCAGGAGGCTGACCACTGGATTTTTCGCCTCCGGCTCGAACTCCGTGGAGTTCGCATCCTTCAGCCCGAGACAGGATCGGGAGTACTCGATCACCATGATCTGCATGCCCAGGCAGATTCCCAGGTAGGGAACCTTGTTCTCCCGCGCGTAGCGGGCTGCAAGGATCATGCCTTCTATCCCCCTCAGGCCGAAACCGCCGGGCACCAGGATGCCGTCGCAGTCCGCGAACGCCGAGGCGAGATCACGGCCGTCCTCCAGGTCCTCGCTCTCGAACTTCACCAGTTGTACGCGCGCCCTGTTGGCAATGCCCCCGTGAAAGAGCGATTCGAAAATCGAAATGTAGGAATCGTGAAGGCCCGTGTACTTGCCCACGATGGCGATCCGTGCCGTCCGCTTTGCATTTGCAAAATGCTCCACGACCTGTTTCCACCCGTCGCGGGAGGGCCCCTTGTCCGCGAGCCCGAGCTTTTTCATGATGATCGCGTCCACGTTCTGGCCGACGAAACTCAGGGGGATGTCGTAGATCGTCGTGCGCACGTCGTAGGCGGAGATCACCGCCTCTTTTTCGACGTTCGTGAACAGGGAGATCTTCCGTCGGAGGTCTTCGTCCAGCATGCCGGAGGACCGGCAGAGCAACAGGTCCGGCTGGATTCCGATCTCCCTCAATTCCCGCACCGAATGCTGCGTCGGCTTGCTTTTCGGTTCTCCCCAGTAGACCTGCGGCACCAGGGTGAGGTGGACAAAGAGGACGTTCTCCTTGCCCATGTCATGGATGAACTGCCGCGCCGCCTCCAGGAAAGGGATGGACTCGATGTCGCCCACCGTGCCTCCCACTTCCACGAGAGTCACGTCCACTCCCGGCTGCTCGCCGACCCGGATGATGCGCGCCTTGATCTCGTCGGTGATATGCGGGATGACCTGCACGGTCCTGCCGAGGAACCTGCCTTCCCGCTCCTTGGTAATGACGGCCTGGTACACCTGGCCCGTGGTGATGGAATTGTCCCGATTGATCGGGGATGAGGTGAACCTGCTGTAGTTGCCCAGGTCGAGGTCCGTTTCCGCGCCGTCCTCGGTGACGTAGACCTCTCCATGCTGATAAGGACTCATCGTTCCCGCATCCACGTTGATGTAGGGATCGATCTTGATCATCCGGATGTTGAACCCCCTGTTCTCCAGGAGGCTGCCGATGGACGCCGAGGCGACGCCTTTTCCCAGCCCAGAGCAGACTCCGCCCGTGACGAAAATGTATTTGCTCATGGGGACCGGATTGTAGCAGGAAACGGCGATCGCCTCAATGGACGCCCGGACCTGCCGCGTTCCCTGTTCCCTGAGGCGCGGCTAATCGTCCATGACCGCGATGGTCTTTTTCAGATCCCAATGAACAAAGCTCTGCAGGGCTTCGATCTGCGACCTGTTCACGTAATAGATGCGTCCGTCGTACTTGACGAGTCCGCCATCATAGTTGGCGACTTTCACCTTGTGGGAGATCCTGCCCAGGAACACGGCCCTGTCCCAGAAGGGGCAGGCCTTCAGCTGGGGGATCCGGCGCAGATTGCTCGCGCGGATGGCTTCATTGGAGACGGAATTGCGAAGCACGTCCTGCCATTTCGGCATGATAGCTCAATAGTAGCTGCGTGAGGCGCGCACTTCAATCGGCCGGCGGAACGTCCTGCTCCTTGGCCGCGGGCGGCGGGGAGGCGCAGGGCTCACGGAATCTTTCTATTGATATGGCCTTGCCGTCATCGCCAATCTCAACGACAACCCCCTGCATCTCGAGCATCGCCCAGGCTTCCTTCGAATACTCGTGCACGAGCGTGGTAAGCTTCCGGATCTCGATCTCGGGGTCCAGTCCCGCGACGGAGCAGAGACTTCCCGTTCTGCCGGCATCCGTGATCACCGCGGTGCCCCCCGCCATTACGCGGTCATCCGCGGTCAACGCCTTCGTGTGCGTGCCGATCACCGCGGAGATCTTCCCATCCGCGATCGCGAACATGGTGGCCTTCTCCGCCGTGGTCACCGCGTGGAAATCCAGAACCACCGTGTGTGTCTCTGGCGTGATCGATTCAAGCAGTCTCGGCAGAAGGCTGAAGGGATTCTTCAGGTGCACCCGCTTGAAGCCGGCAGTTCCGAGGAGGGACACGACGGCGATTTTCCGCTCGTTCTTCTCGAAGATCATGAAGCCGCGGCCGGGGTTGCGCGGAGGATAGTTGGCGGGCCGGATCATGTAAGGAGACCGGTTGAAATGCTCGACGATGTCCTTTTTGTAGTAGCTGCACTCACCCGTGGTGATCGCATCTATGCCGAGCTTGTGCAGGTATACGGCGTGGTTCTTCCCGATGCCGAATCCCCCCGTGGCCCCTTCACCGTCAGCGATGACGAAATCGATGCGCTTCTCCTGCCGGATCTTCGGCAGGAGCTCCTTCACGACCCACACGCCGGACTTCCCGACGATCTCACCGATGAAGAGGACACGCAACGATGCCATCAGGAGAGGATAGCGGCCGCGGCTCTCCTTGACAAGTTGAGCGTGATTTTGCTACGTTTCGAAGCGCGCCCGGATGGTGAAATTTGGTAGACACGCTAGATTCAGGGTCTAGTGCCNNGGTGTGGAGGTTCAAGTCCTCTTCCGGGCATTTTTAAGCCTTACGTAGTAAGGAATTAGGAAACCACCGAAAACGGCGTTTCCATGTAGCTCTCACTCTGACCTTGGCTCTGACCTTGAGCCAGGAAGGGAGACGCCATGGAACGTCGGAAAAGCCCCTACAGCATCCATAAGCGCCCCACAACACGAAAGAACCGGCACGTTTATTATGCTCGGTTTCGGGACGAAGCCGGTCAGTACAATAACGCTGTTTCAACTGGCTGTACCAACCGAGATGACGCAGTTCGATGGTGCGAGCTGCGCCTTAAAAAAACCCAGGAGCGCAAGACAAGCATTACGCTGAAAGACTACGCGGAAGGATTCTGGAAGCGATCAGGCCCATATGCCGAGAGAAGGATGGCACATGGCTTTTCTCTTTCTGCCGGCACCCTGTATGTTGCGGAGGCAATTACAAGAAAACATATAGTCCCCAAATGGGGCTCTTGGCTGCTCAGTGACCTCACCTCTGGAAAGATCGACGCCTGGATTATTCAACTTCGCAAGGATAACGAGCTGTCGTCGTCGTCGGTCAATCACATCTTGCAGGCCATGCGCACGATGCTGGGGCAAGCGGTTTCCGACGGATTCATAGCTGAGAACCCAGCGTCATTCGTGAAACCGGTCAAATCGATAATTGTCGAGCGTGGAATTCTTTCCGCGGTTGAGGCTAAGAGGCTCCTTGCTTCCCCGGCACTCTGGCGCAATCACACCCATTTCGTCCTGAACCTCCTGGCTGCATCCACGGGTGCCAGGATGGGGGAAATCCGGGCACTTCAGGTCCAGTATGTATTTCCTGACCACATCGAAATACGACATAGCTGGGAAGNNGAAGCTTTCGAAGTATTCCCATCGCTCCACCGGTGTTTGCGCAGCTTTCGGAGTTGATGGTTGGCGCCGCCCCTGAGACCCTGGTTTTTCACGCGAAGGGGCGAACGGATCAGCCCATGAACAAGCATGAGATCCCGGCTGGGCTATACGAGGCAATGAAAGCCATTGGAATCAGTGAGAATGAGCGGCGCATCCGGCGGATTACCTTTCACGGATGGCGGCACTGGTTGAATACCGCGCTGCGTTCCCGTGGACTTCCTGACAGCAAACTACGTCTCATCACCGGGCATCGTTCCGAAGCCATGAGCGATCGGTATACGCACTATCAGATAGCGGATCTTTCGGAGGTAGTTGAGCTACAGAAGGGACTCATTGGAGACCCGCATGGGGAATGAATTCGAGCATCATGATTATTACGACGAACATCCCCTTGATTTCGAGAAGATTGAAAGTGGGGAGCTGTTCTTGGACGTGTTTGCGAGGAGCCGAATTCATCGGCTGTACCTTGAGTTTCGTTCGGCGGCAGAAATGTACAATTCGGCACCGCCGCTTGATGCCATGGCAGCCAGGAGCAAAGCCCGGACCATAAACAAGAAGGCAACGGCAGCCAAAAAGGCTTTGAGCGAGCTCAGTGTCTGCGCTTTTGACGCGGTCCTGCACGATTTCAACCTTTTTGAGGCGGAGGAAGGCAACGCATATCTTTTCAAGGTAAAACGCGCGATAAGGCTCGTGCGGAAGATCGAGCAAGAAGCCCTGAGCCGATCCATAGAGGTTCGCCACGGCGGACGTCCGGAGTTCTGGGACTTCAAGCGTCTGGTAGTTGAGTTGTATCGCGTATTTCTCGCCAGCGGTGGCGCGGGAAGAATCATCTGGGACAAGAATCGCAAATGTTACAAAGGGTATCCGATCTTCTTCATTCGAAGGGTGGTTGATCAAATCAGGCCGCTGATTCCGGAGGCTGTTTTGAAAAGCTTCCTTCCCTCAACGGATAGTGCCGTCAGTCGAACGGCAGCGGAAGCGATACGGGACTTTGAAAATGGCTCTTCGCGGACTCGAGTGGGTAAATTCCATGGGGAGTATAGTAATAACCCATTGTCCAGTTTAGAGATATTGCGTTGAAACATAGAGAAAAAACGGCGACACTGGTGGCATGAGACGTCGGCGGCTGTCAGACCCATATCGATTCCCAGGATTCATTCCCAAAGAAGCGGTTGGTGGGATCTTCGGAGAGCCCGGTTCCCGCATCGTCCACCTCGAGCGGACGGGGAAAAAATTATCTGCGAATCCTGCGGATCTGTCAGCCGAAGCTTCTACGATCACAAGACCCGCCGCGTTCGCGACCTATCTTGTGGCGACACTCGGGTTTATCTCGAGTTCGAAGTCCGCCGTGTACAGTGCAAGGTCTGCGGAAAAGTGAAGCGGCTTATGGCCTTCGGGATGAGAAGTATCTTAGGCTCAAGATATTGACTTCTATGCTATCCGACCCATAACCCATTGGAATTCACATACTCGACCATGCGAAAAGCCTGAAATTCAAAGTGCTCGAGACGAGTCTAGACGAACTCCGAAGCCATGTACCCCATTCGGGTAATCATTTGAGTACGAAGGCGAAGGCGCACTGTTATTCCCCATCGGTATTCAGCGTGATCACCCGCGTCTTTTTATCGTTCTTAATGAAAAACACCAGAACCAAGCCAATGAGAACAAAGGCTAAAGCCGCCAGAAAAGCATAGCCAGCCGAGGAAACAACTGCCGAATGAGTCTGATATATAGTCGGGTTCTTTACACTTGCCAGTTCGTTTCCTTCTATTGCTCCCATTAGGCCGATGAAGATAGCCGAGCCAAAAGCGCCACCAAGCTGTAGTGCTGTATTCGAGATTCCAACACCATGAGTGTTGTATTCATTTGGGAGTTGGTTCAGAGAATTGGTTTGGATGGGAATAGTAATAAACTGAATACTTATTAATATGCAACAATGAAAAACGATTACTTGGAAAAGAGTTGTCGATAAGGAAACTCGAGACAAACAGAAAAGACCTACTATTAAAACAAAGTATCCTGCAATAGCTATTTTTTTAGCCCCTATCCTGTCAAATAGCCGGCCAGCAATTAGTGCAGCAACAAGGCTAAAAATGTTGCCTGGCAATAAGGCCAAGCCGGTAACTATAGGCGTCAATCCCATGACCCGCTGTAAAATAATTGGAAGTATTATGCTTGTTGCAATGGGGATCATGAAAGTAATGAATATGATTATAATTCCCAAGGAAAACATGGGATAGCGAAACGTCTGTAGTTGTAATAACGGTTGTACTAAACGAAATTGCCTTTTTATAAATATTACCAACCCGATAATACCGCATACCAGGGAAATTAAAACTGTAGTATTAAAACCAGAACTTTCACTCACGCTGATTCCGAATATCAATCCGCCAAACCCGATAGTGGAAAGTGCGATAGATAAAACGTCAATTCTGGGCTTAGTCAAAGTGGTGACATTCTCGATTGTCCTAATACCAAAAATAGCAGCCACAATGGCGAAAGGTATAACCATGAAAAACAACCAATGCCAATTCAAATACTGTAAAACAATCCCGGACACTGTGGGGCCAATAGCCGGAGCGAACACCACTACCATTATTCCGGTACCCATAGCAGCACCCCGCTTGGCAACCGGATATATTTCGATTATCACTCCCATTATCATAGTCAACAGTATTCCGGCTCCAATGCCTTGTACAATACGAGAAATAAGCAATGCTAGAAATGTCTGTGATATAGCCCCACTGATTGTACCGATGGTGAATATGAGCATAGCGGAAAGAAATAGCGGTTTGGTCTTAATACTTTGAAGAAGAAAGGCGACGATAGGGACTATTATACCAATAGTCAGCATATATGTTGTCGACAGCCATTGGATGGTACTGGTCGTAACATTCAAACTGGACATCAATTGAGGGAAAGCAACATTCAGTAGTGTTTCATTCAGAGCAGCGAGAAAGGCACTCAGTAGTATCGGCAACATAATTAACGTTCGCCGCTTTTCGGTGAGTCTTGAATGCATTTCATCGGCCATAGTGATATTCCTCCCTATCTTTTAATAGGATCGTCCCGAGAAGGATGACGAAGGTGAAGGAACGGGGATAGGGAGGACGGCCTCGCTCGTACCTATGCTCGATGTAGATGCGGCCAACCATGTTGTACGGCGTGCTCACTACCTTCCCAATGATCGAGGGAATCGCGTAGTGGACGAGCAGGGGCACCATGGGACTGGAGCCGAGATCGCGAGTCCTGTCCATGAATCGGATTCCTCCTATATCCGATTGAGAATCTCCGTGAGGCCCGCTAAATGTCGGACGAGATTCTCCCTGTCGTCCGAGGAAAGGCAGCGAATGCGCTCCGCGACCCTCCTTTCGGTCTCACTCAAGACGGCGTCGGCCGCATTCCTGCCGGCATTCGTGAGCTCGAGTCGGATCTTGCGCCTATCCCCTGCGTCTGCCGTACGGGCAAGGAGCCCTCGTCGCTCCATGACATCGAGGATGCTGGTGAGCCCCGCCTTCGTCACGTTAATTGCGGCACACAGATCCGTTGCCGTACAGCCGGCAATCCTGTGCAGAAGAACAAGCACCCCTACCTGGCTCTTCGTGAGCGGTCGGGCCTTTCTTCCTACGGCGGGAAGGATCGAGACGAGCTTTTCGTTGAACAGCGGCAGAAAACCCAAGAGTGTTCTTGTGATTTCCAGGCTCGTGGGCGTCCTGCTATGTCCTGTCGATGCCATTCTATTCGTTAATGTATAGTATGATATCGTACTATGTCAACTCCCAACCCAGCATTTCGCGATATGGAGGAAGAGAGATGTTGGGAGACCATTGATCGAAGGTCGTTAGTTATTAAGGGGCTAAAAGTTCCAAGTGTCATATCGCGGCACGTTGACGGCGGAATTCCACAGATCGACGATTTGGAGAAAATCTGATTTCTATGTTACCCGACCCATAACCCATTAAAATTCACCCACTCGACTACGCGAAGAGCCTTGAAAATGAGGAGGCAAAAAACCCCCAGAAAAAAAGGTCAAAAAGCCCCTATTTTTGCCTGCCTTCAAATTAGGCTCATTGCTCGACCTTGTTGTACGTTGCCTTCATGAACAACGAAGAAACCATTCCCTCGTCCACCAGCATCAACCTGATCGATTACAAGACTGCCGCGGCACTTTTACAAATCAGACCGCAAAGTCTTCGAAGGTTGGTATCTCTCAGGCGCGTTCCACACTTGCACGTGGGGCGATTGGTCCGATTTGATGTGCGGGATCTTCAGGAATTCCTTAATTCGCAGAAGATACCCGTAGTCCAGTCAAGGAAGCGGCAGCCATGAGCGCCGATATCTTTGCCCTCGCGCGAGAGGCGGTTACACGATCACTGATTGAAAGCATGTTTGGCCGCGATGATTCGCGGTGGGAGGGCGCTGAGTATAAGACCCTCTCCCCGCTTCGCGCTGACAGACACCTTGGATCTTTCTCCATCAAGGAGAATGGACACTGGTATGATTTTGCCACCGGTGAAGGCGGAGACTTCATCGAATTGGTCCAGCGGGCGAAACGCTGTTCTTCACTCAAAGCTGTAGAGGAGATACTCCGCCAGGCCGGCGGTTCAAGCAAGCCAGGATTGATGAAGGCGGATTGGACAAGGAATAAACCGCGCGCCAAGCTGCCGATTCCAGATTGGGCGAACAGCGGTTTCAAATCGGCATGCGACAACGATCTGGCCCGAAAGCGATATGGCGTTCTCAACGGTGCTTGGACTTACCGCCTGGCCGACGGGCAAACGCTATTCCATGTATGCAGATATGAACCAGCGATTGGCGACAAGGAAATAGTACCATGGTATTTTGGTGAAGACAGGTCGTGGCACCCAGGTCAACCACTTGATACCGGGCGCCCCGTATTTCGGCTTGACGAGCTTTTAAAGACTGACAAGCCAATTCTTATTGTCGAGGGCGAAAAATGCGCCACGGTCTCAGTCTCACAAGGCTTCCCGTTTTTCCTAACAACATGGAGCGGTGGTGCGCATGCCGTAACAAGGACTGATTGGACGCCACTAGCCGGCCGAGAGGTAACGATCTGGCCTGACGCCGACAAGCCGGGTCGTGATGCAGCCTGCAAGATAAAAGCTCAGTTACCGCTTGCAAGGATACTCAAGATTGAGGGCAAGCCCGCAGGCTGGGATATTGCGGACGCTCTTGCCGAGTCATTTGACCTGACACGCTTTGTTGAAGAATGCCCCTCAGAGGAACCGGGTGTTGTGCGGGATGAAGCGAAGATCGTGGACAATTTGCCACGGCTCGTTACTCGGAGAGCGTCGGAAATCGCCTCGCAGCAGGTTGACTGGCTGTGGGAAGGAAGAATCCCACTTGGTGAATACTCGGTTCTGGTAGGGCACCCGTCTTCGGGAAAATCAACCTTGGCAGCAGCCCTTGCGGCCCATGTGACGGCGGGGATCCCCTTCCCTGATGGCACGGTCCCTGCCGTAGGGGATGTGCTGTTCCTTTCTGCAGAAGAATCCGCGGCGAAAGCACTCGTTCCTCGATTGCGAGTTGCGGGGGCGGATCTTGATCGAGTTTCCATTGCAGACATCCGGTTGAAACGAAACGATCGGGTAGAGGTATTTACCCTCGCCGATGGTACGGCCCCGATAGAGGCTGCTCTTGAGGAGATGGACCACCCGCGCCTTGTCATCATCGATTCGCTGACAAGCTGCACCGCTGGGATTGATACATTCCGCACGGACGCATTTGGGCCTGTTCTGGCAGATCTCGCGCAGCTCAGTGAAAGAAAGAACGTAACGATTCTATGTCTTGCTCACTTCACAAAGGCGGTCACCAACGGCGCCATGCTACGCGTTCTTGGCAGTGTGGCGGTAGTTGCGCTGGCGCGTGCGGTCTACATGCTGGCAAGACATCCAGACGATGCTAAAGGATCGCTCTTTGTCCCTGTTAAGAACTCGTATGCGCCCCTTGGCGAAGCAATCGAATTCTCGCTCGTCTCCGTTGCTGCAGGCAAGCTCCCGCAGATCCGTTGGGGGGGAAGTGTTGGGGGATTTGATGCGGACTCGCTGGTTGCCCTTGACGATACTGACCGCCGCCGAGAGCGCTGTGATGCAATGGAGTTGCTGAATGAAGTCCTTAGTGAAACGGACGAGGTGCTGGCACATGAAGTCTACACAATAGGCGCCGACCGTGGACTTTCAAAGACAACGATCTGGCGCGCAGCCAGGGATCGCCATATCCAAATCGAGGGGAAGGGACGCGCTGCAAAATGGCGGTTTCCGAGCCCCACGCCTGAAACGGTATCGTTTCAAGTCCGTACATACGCACCTGGAACGATTCCCCAGGCCTCCCCAATCGGAGAGGAAACGAAAGAAGCCAAGGATGGGAGGATGGCGACATGACTTCAGTGAGGAACCCTATCTGGTTCTCGGAATGGAAAAATGGAGGTGCTGAATGGTAATCTCATTTTCAAGCATCAAAGGCGGTACGGGCAAGACCAGCATTTGTATCCATGTCGCGAACTATTGTGCCGCGGCAGGCTACAGAGTGCTCGTCATCGATTTTGATGTCCAGAACTCACTCTCCTTTTATTACCTTGATGAGCTTTCGGTAACAGAGCGCAAAAACCTTGCGCTTGCGCTGAACACGAAGGATCTGGTAGGCAATATCGTTCCATCCAATTGTTTTGGCATAGATATTCTGGCCTCTTCCTTCTCACTAATAAATCTGAGGACTATCGGGGCGAACACGCTCAGACGAATGATTGCAGAGGCCAAGCCTGGCTATGACTTCATTTTCATCGATTGTGCGCCAACGTACGACAACCTGGTCCAAAACGCTATCGGTGCATCTGATCTCATTTTCACTCCAGTGAGGCTATGCCAGTTCGACTTCAAAGGAGCTCTGTTCTACCGCGACCAGATCACGCAAGACACAGACCGCATAGGGGCGTGGCGGATCATTTTCAACTTCTACAAGGCCCCCAGGACGAAAAATTCCGAATCTCTTCGAATGCAGTATGAATCTCTTTTCCGAGAGGCCTTCGATGGAGCAATCGTTCCTATTCAAATTCCCGAAACGACCCTGCTTCAACGAAGCATCGATACTCGGGAAATGATGTCCGACGCCGCAAGCAAGGCGGGCTTGTTCAACTCAATTCAAAGTCTCGCGGCCCTCATCGGGGCAAATCGCTTAGCGGGGAGGTACTAGATGTCACGGAAACTTGATGTGGCTGCCTTGGCGGCGAAAGCTGAAACGGGCAACAACTCCTCGGTACGGCGGATCGAAACCCTTAACATGAATCTAGGCGATCTGTTGTTGGAAGAACCATTCAAATCACTTTTTCCAATCCGCGATGATATCAAGAATGCAATCAAATCTCACATGCTCGAACACGGCTATGATGACTCAAAACCCATAGACGTGTGGAAAAGGTTAAGCGAGGACGGGTTCGAATATGTCCTTGTCGACGGATTTACGCGCGTAACCGCCGCGAAAGAGATAGGAAAACTCACTGTTACTGCGTACCTGCATAATTTCGTTGATGCCGATGAAGCTCAAGCCTATGCCATTCACACGCAGCGTGATCGTCGCAATATGACTGATGCGGAAATCATGTCCGCCCTCAGCGTCATCGATAAGAAGGTCACAGGCTTCAAGGGTAACGCTCCATTTCCGCCAGGTGGCGGAAATGGAGAACTTCCAATCATAACGGCCCAGCGTACGGCAAAGGAGATCGGGACGTCTGCACGAAAGATCGAAAGAGCGCGCAAGGTAGCTTCCGATCCTGAAATGGCTGCCGCGGTTAAGAGAGGCGAAATCTCGATTAACAGAGGGTACAACGAGATTCGGGCTAAAGAGAAACAGGCAAGTGAACCATCTGGAACTGCGGCACAATCACTTCACGATCCGGAAGAACAAGCTGAAATGATCGGTGAGGAAGGCGCGACTAAGAACCCCATTGAAATCAGCTCCATAGTTGAACGCCTGCGTGCGAACCTGGGAGTTGAGGTCAAGCTATCGGTTGAAGAATCGGGCGAGGCGGGACAAATAGGTTTGTACTTCATGAATCATGGCCAATTCGATGAATTAGTGAATTACCTCTGTGCGCCAAGAATCCCGAGATGAAATGCGGCGGGACCACGCGAGTCAGCAACACCGCAATAGTCTTCGGGAGCCGCAATCTGGGACGAGCCAATTGGAGGGATAGGCAAGCCGCGGGCCCCTGTCCACATGAGCGCGGCGAGGGGCAGCCGAGAGCCCCGTAGCCGTGGCGATTGTGGGCAGGGCGAGAGTCTTGCAGGGGTCCAGGGGGCAAAGCCCCTTGGCTCACGGAAGCCTTTCGCGTACTCGCGGAAGGTGTAGTGAGTACACCGTTGTTAAACGGTGGGAAAGATAAAGAGAACCGAGGCGATGGGCTATCAGATCCTTCGATTCGAGAAAATCAAGACCCGTCAATCCTTGGAAGGCAGATGCAAGCACGCCACCCGCGAGCGCCAGCCAAGCAACGCCAACCCCGCCCTGAAGAGTGAGAACCAAGTCGACCGGATGACACAGGAAACCCTTGAGGCTTTCGACCTCCGCCTGGCGGGGCTCCTTAAAATCCGCAAGGACAACGTGCGGGCTGTCGAGATCCTCGTCGGCTTCAGCCCCTTAGAGGCAGCTCGACTGACCAAGGGAGAGCAGGATCGATACTTCTCCGATGCCAAGGCGTGGTTCGTTAAGCTCTTCGGTGGAGAGAAGAACCTGCTCAACACCACAATCCATGCAGATGAGCACACCTCCCGCCATATGACCATGTTCGTGATGCCCATCGAAGCCATCAAAGATAAGCAAACGGGCAAGGAGCTGGGGGAAAAGCTCAATTGCAAGCGCTGGCTTGGAGGCGCCAAAAGACTCAGCTTCCTTCAAACGCGCTTCCACACCGATATAGCGGCCCGCTACGGGCTTGAACGAGGCATCCAAGGGTCCAAAGCCAAGCATCAGGAAGTGGATCGGTTTTACGCGAGAGTACAGGAAGCCCTTGAGGATGCGTCACTGCCGAATCCGGATCCTGCGAAACATAAGGTCCTCATAGATCCAAACGAGGAGATCAAAGAAGCAGTCCAGAAGCGGGATGCGCAGTTGCAACCGAAAATTGAGGCTCTCGCTGCCCAAGCCCGCGAGGCAAATCTCCTTCGGAAGCAAAACAAGGCCCTCAGAAGAACGCTCGCCGCGAAGGACAAGCAAATCGCTCAGCTCGACGAGGAGATCAAAGGACTGCATAAATGGATCCAGCGGGCTCAGGAGGCTCTTATCGAGGGGGGAAATAGGCTCGCCGCCTTTAGGGACAAGGTCATCCAAGGTTATAGAATCTGGAAAGCAGAACAGCAGGTGAAGCGTTACGAGCGCAAGGATCATGATAGGGATCGCGGAATTTAGCGATAGAAGATATCGCAGGCCTTCGGTCGGGGGATGATACATCCTGCGCCGGGAATCCCCCAACGGCGGAGGGAGGCGTCACGCTCGCCTCTCCACCGCTTCGTTCCCTTCCTGTCACTACTTTCGTTGCGTAGAACGTGGGACGTACTTGATACAAACGGGCCAACTGGGCCGCACTCGGAAACTGCAAGGGCGGATCATTTGGCCGAGCCCAATACATTCCATGCAACTCGGCTTGCTTATAGTCCCACTCTCCTCGTGCCTGGCCTCGATGCGCATAGGCGGCCGGCAAAACAGATATGAGACAGGTGGCACGATGGATCAGGTCTAGATTTTGCAATCTGTAGAAAGATCGCTCCTGGCATGATAGCATTGGGACCTCACTACGCGAGTCGTTTATCAGATGGAGGTAAAGAAATGAGAATCTCTGAGCTCAAATATGACGTCACTCATGGAGGTCATACAAATATTGCTCATGGCTGTCATTTCGATGTTGAGTACAAACCCGAGCAACCTGATTTTGTGAGGTTTTACCGTTTCTGCATGGAGCCACCAAATGGACCGTGTTGGAAAGCAAATGCGACAAAGGTTATCCTCGATGTCGTTGTGACTGACAAAAGCGATAGCATTGCGGTAATCAGCGGGGGTGTCTCGGCGAAGGCAGTTCGTGACGAACTCCTGAAGCTTTACCCTCCCACCCATAACCTTGGCGTGTTGAGGAGCATTCATTAGAAGGCCCGTCTTCGCTCCCGTCATGATAGTCATGGAGGAAACAAAGTGAAAAGGCGAATGGCCGTTGCTGTAATTCTCGCAGTTTTTTGGGCGGCTTCGGCATACGCACAGACGACGGACTTCTTTGAGCTTATAAGAACCGCATCGCCTAAGGAATTACAAGCCGCCATCAGGAATGGCGTGGATGTGAATGCCAGGGATAAGAACGGCATGACCCCCTTGATGTTCGCCGCCTCGAACTGCCAGAATCCTGAATTGATCACCACACTCCTGAAGGGTGGCGCGGATATCAAAGCTCGCGACCATCTTGGCCAAACCCCGCTTACTTACGCCGCAAAGTACAATACCAATCCCGAAATCGTCTCCACGCTCCTCAAGGCCGGCGCAAACGTTGATACTCGTGATGATTTAGGCGATACCCCGCTGATGGGCGCCGCTCAGGAGAACCAGAATCTTGAGGTAATC
The DNA here is from genome assembly GCA_003170115.1 of Spirochaetaceae bacterium. Classification (GTDB taxonomy): domain Bacteria; phylum Spirochaetota; class Spirochaetia; order SZUA-6; family Fen-1364; genus Fen-1364. The sequence continues at coordinate 22,514 of PMZS01000114.1, read as the reverse complement.
GCCACACTTCTGAAAGCTGGCGCGGATACCAAGGCCCGAGATGATATCGGCAGTACCGTGCTGACAAAGGCCGCAACGAGCAACTGGAATCCTGAGGTGATATCCGAGCTTCTGAAGGGTGGAGCAGACCTTGAGGCACGAGATAGTTGGGAGTTCACCCCGCTGATGCACGCTGCCATGAGCAACCAGAACCCATTGGTGATCTCCACACTCCTTAAGGCCGGCGCGAACATCGAGGCTCGGGACAGGAATGAGAGCATTACCTCGTTGATGTGGGCAGCTCGTGACAACAACAACCCGGAAGTGACCGCCGCACTCGTGAAGGCCGGCGCGAACATCGAAGCTCACAACCCCTGGGGCTGCACCACACTGATGAGTGCCGTTCAGCACAACGCAAACCCAAAGGTGATCACCATTCTCTTAGAGGCGGGTGCAGACCCAAAGGCCCGTGATGATATCGGCTTTACATCGTTGATGTATGCTGCCCGTGACAATCACGACCCAGATGTAATCATGGCGCTATCGAAGGCCGGCGCAGATATCGATGCTCGGGACACGGACGGCTTTACCCCATTGATGTATGCTGCTCGTAGCAACTACAACCCAGAAGTAATCATGGCGTTATTGAAGGCTGGCTCTGATCTCAAGGCTCGCAATAAGAATGGCTTGACCGCGCTTATGTTTGCGGCTGGGTTTACCTCGAATCCCGAAGTGATTATGGCTCTCTTGAACGCAGGGGCTGACGCGAAAGCGAAAGACAGCGGGGGAAATACGGTCTTTGATTATGCACAGGACAACATTAAGCTCAGAGGCACTGACGCCTATTGGAAGCTCAACGAAGCTCGGTACTAAAGGGAGAACGGAAAGGTTTTGGTCATGCGGCAAGGCCCACGCGCATCGATCTCAGAGATCACGCGCGTTGGTTAACTACTGTTTTTCGGTAAATGCTTTGGGCATCGTTGTATCCAGCTCATTTGCCGTCAGGTTCAATCAGGGGCGGGGACGGCTTCTGGACGATTGCAGTGGCCAGCGAAACGGACGCTGCATAGGTGACGAAGNNCCATTCTCTCTTTTGCATTCCATGAGAGGACTATCGCTGGCTCGAAAGGCGGCATAGCATTCTATAATCTTTGGGAAGTTTTTCCGATTTTTTTCTGGCAACACTGTATTGTCACGGAGGGCAAAACGATCCGCCTCAACGCCCTATACTCGGTCGTGCCTTGTGAAGTTTGGCGACAGGAGACAGTGAAGATAATCGTGCATGGGCATCGATCTTAGAGTGCTGCGAGCTCCTGCAGTAGCGTTCACTGCGGCGTACACGACGTTCAAGGCGCATCGGCTTGAATGATCAAACCTGAAATGCTTGCCCACCCAGCGGAGAGAGTCTACCCTAACGTTGCATTAGAATTCGTCTACGCGGCCTGAGAGAGTCCATTCAGGTATCGCATCAATTCCTTTCGCGTGATCTCGTTGCCACTCAGCGTGAGGCGCAGTCGTCCATGGGGTCGAGTCAGCCGCCCAGCTCGCTGGATGAGCTTGTGACGGATGGAGGCCGCTTCCTCGAATATCCACAGAGCGGCGCGTTTCGGGGTTGTCGGGCGGTCGGCCCTTCGGACGGTCATCTGAAGTTCGCGATACAGGTTGTGAGCAAACACTGCCGACAGGAAGTACAGTTGGTTGCCTGAGAGCCTGCGAGTGGGTATGTAGTCCAGGTTGCACTGGCTCTTCAACTCGGAGAACATGTTCTCCTGGCTTGCCCGACCGTTGTGGAACAGGAGGATCGGTCTGGCCTTCCCGCCCTTGTTGGTCACGATGACCTTGAACTCATAGCCTTCCTCGTGTGGGGTGAACAATCCCAACTGCACAGGCTCCTTGTTTTGTTTTTTCACCCGATGGCGCAGAAACAGGAATCGGTAGCGATGCTCCCAACACTTGGGTGCCCAGTCGCTCTCGAAGTAATCCCACTGGGAGTCCAGAGGGTTCCACCGCCGTCGGGACTCGATCGTGGACTTCAGCTCCGCGAAGCGTTCGAAAGGAACGGAGATACTGAACTGCACGCCTTGGGAGTCCAAGAAATCGACCGTTTTGTCGCTGAAAAAGGCCGAATCCTTGCGTGATTCCAAGATTGCCGAAGGCAACCGAGAGCGTACCGCTTCGATGCATCCTCTCATGAACTCAATCGCGTTGTGGGAATCGTGGACGTTGCCTGCTCGATGAAAGACATCCAAGACCTGAGCGGTCTGCGGGATTGTACACAGAAGCGGGTAGTAGCTTCGCTCGCCCTTGCGCTTGTTGTTGTAGCCCACCGCGGTACCCTCGGCGAACCTGCCCGTGGAGATCACCGAGCCGTCAAAGTCCATGGTCACTCGTGAAAGCCGCTCCGTCTCCAAGCGTGAGAGCACATACTCTCTGCACAGCAGCCGAACATTCCTTACGCCTACCCCGTCCGCTCGACAAAGCGTTCGACACACGGTGGACACGTTGGGCATCCGCCTCAGACCCAACGCCCGCAGCACCACCGGATCCTCTCGGTAGCGCTCGATGTCCCGAAGCCGTCGAAAGCCCAGCATCAGGTGCACGATCAAGATGAGCACGACCGAAGGGAAGCCAACCATCAGCCTCTCGCTTCGGTGCTCGAAGCATTCGTGCAATCGGCTACGGAGTCTCAGCCCTCGGAATAACTCCTGAAGAAGCACGCATCCTGAGAAGGATGTCAGCCGTTGATCCTCGAAGCGAAGCTCGGGGACGCTCTGGACGGAGAAGTGAATTTGTGATTTGCTCAACTTCACCTTTGGTGGCCTCCTGGGTGGTGAATCTCGCTCGGCAAAAGCTTGGATTTACCATATCAGGATGCCACTTTTTTGTTTACAGCCTCATCAGACTTCCGCGCTAATGCAACTACAGGGTCTACAATGCTTTGCTGAGGCAAAAATGGATTTCATTCCGGTCGCACCTGTCAAGAAAGCGCTCAATAAGGCGTACCTCCGCCGGCCCATCGAACGCGCGGAGCTCCTCCGTTTTGCAGAGGCGCTTCACCGGCTTTTCGACGATCTCGATGAGACGGAAAGCGAGGAGCACTGTAAGAACCTCTTCGCTGAATTCCTGAAAGAATCCTTCTATCGCGACCGAAATACGATAAACACGAGGGGCAAGGTCGATCTCGCGATATACGCCGGAACGAAAGGCGGCGACAAGCCGCAGGTGCTCTTCGAGGTGAAGCGTCCCGCTAACTTCCAAGAGATGTTCTCCGACGGCAATCAGAACTCGAAAGCACTACACGAGCTCATCCTCTACCATCTTCGAGAGCGCTTCGAAGGGAATAACCTCGAGCTTAAGCATCTGGCGATTTCGAACGTCCGCGAGCTATATCTTTTCGACGCACGCGATTTCGAAGCGGCATTCGCGAAGAACCGCGCCCTAGTCCAAGCCTTCAAGGACAGCGAGCGCGGCGCAGGACTGGCCCTTGGCGCGGGCGACTTCTATTCGGAGATCGCGAAACCTTTCATCCTCAACACGGAAGGTTCAATCTGGTACGTCCACCTCTCTCTCATCGAGCTCGACCGCGCCTCAAGGAGCCCCGGCTTCGATCTTGCCGACCTCATTCTACCCTACAAGCTTCTCTCGCCAGCTCACCTCCTTAAGGAACCTTTCCAGAACGATTCGAACAGCCTCGACAAGGCGTTCTACTCCGAACTCCTGCACCTCATGGGCCTCGAAGAGCACAAGGAAGGGTCGAAGCTAGTTATCCGCAGGCCTGATCCGCCTTCGCGCATTCCAGGCTCCCTCATCGAGCTTGGGGCGGAAAAGCTCGAGCTATCCCGTGGTATCGACCGACTGAACGAGAGCGAACTTTTTGGAGCGAGCGTAGAGGAGGCGACTTTCGCTGTCGTCCTCGAGCTCGTCCTCCTCTGGGTGAATCGACTCCTCTTCATGAAACTCCTCGAGGCACAGATCCTTGAGCATCGTTCAGGCGACGATTCGTACCGCTTCCTTACGAAAGATGCCCTGCCCGATTTTGAGGCGCTTCACGAATTGTTCTTTGGCGTGCTCGCAAAGAAACCGGTCGAGCGCGGCGAGCGTCTCCAGAATCGATTCGGCAAGGTCCCCTACCTAAACTCCTCACTCTTCGAGGAATCCGAGCTCGAGAATATTCTTCCCGTGGATCGACTCAATTCCCACGTCCCACTTCGTATTCACGGCAGGACAGTCCTCAAGGATGTCAGTGGCGAGCGACTCTCAGGAGAGATGCCCGTTCTTGACTATATCCTCGCCTTTCTCGACGCATACGACTTCTCCGCCGAGGGCGAGGGCGCGGCGGTGGAACGAGGCAAGACCCTCATCAGCGCCTCAGTCCTTGGCCTCATTTTCGAAAAGATCAACGGATACAAGGAAGGCTCATTCTACACGCCAGGCTACGTTACGCAGTACATGGCCAAGAAAACGGTCGAGTCCATCGTCCTTTTCAAATTTTCGCAAGCCCTGGGCAAGGAATATGCCGACATGAGCTCCTTGAGCAACGATCTTGGAACGAGCTCGGCGGAGATCCTGGAGGCGAACGCTATCTTTGACTCCCTGCGCATTGTCGACCCGGCGGTCGGATCCGGCCACTTCCTCGTCTCCGTACTCAATGAGCTCGTCGCCTCGAAGAGCGAGCTTGGCATCCTTGCCGACCGCAGCGGCAAGAGATTGAAGGACGTCCACGTCGTTATCGAGAATGATGAGCTATTCCTCGTTGACGAGGAAAGCGCATCCTTTGCAACCTATCGCGCGCCGTTTACGAAAAACGAACGCCAGCGCCTCCGCGAAACTCTTTTCGAGGAGAAGCGTCGCCTGATTGAGAACTGCCTTTTCGGTGTTGACCTGAATCGCAACTCCGTCCAGATTTGCAAGCTTCGCCTGTGGATTGAGCTCCTGAAGAGCTCATACTACACTGAGGATTCCGGTTACACTGAGCTTGAGACCCTGCCCAACATCGATGTGAATATTAAGCGCGGCAACAGCCTGGTCGCGCGCTATTCCCTTGACATGGATCTCGCGGCACCGCTCAAGAAGAAGGGCTGGAATATTGCCCACTGGATGAATGCCGTCCGCGCTTACCAGAACGCCAAGACCAGGCACGAGAAGCAAGAGGCCGAGAGTGTGATGGCCAAAATTCGGGAGGCCCTGGCCGGCGCCGCCTACAATGCAATGCCCGACCGCCTCAAGCTCATTCCCCTCAAGGGCGAGCTCGCCCACCTTGAGGCTCCCGATCTTATTGCCCGTGCGGAGAAAGACACCAAGGCCGAGGCTCGAATAGTGAGACTGCGAGACCAGATTAGAGTAATAGAGGAGCGGCTCGCGAGCGACGACGCGAACCCAATTTTCCGAGAAGCCTTTGAATGGCGTTACACGTTTCCCGAAGTTCTCGATGAAAAAGGCGCCTTTGTCGGCTTTGATGCGGTGATAGGGAACCCGCCATATATCAGGCAGGAGGAGCTTGGGGAGTACAAGCCTCATTTCGAAAATCGATACAAGACTTTTGAGGGCACGGCGGACATCTATTCCTATTTTTTCGAGCTCTCTCTCAATATACTTCGGAAAGGTGGCATCTTCCGGTTCATTGTGTCGAACAGTTTCTTCAAAGCGAACTACGGGAAAGGTCTGCGGAAATACCTTTGCGAGACGGGCTACCTCAGATCCATTATTGACTTCGGCGGCAAGGCCGTCTTTGAAAGCGCGAAAGATACCTACGTGTGCATTCCGGCCTTCGAGAAGTCGGAAAACGGAAGGGCAATTTCCATCTGCAAGGCTGATCGCTTCGACGAAGCCTTCGACCTTGCGAGCTTTGTGGACACCAATTCCTATGCGATAGAGCGAGGGCGGCTGGGCGAGGCAGCCTGGTCCTTCGATAACGAGGCGAGCGCGGCACTTCTTGCGAAGCTCATGGCGGCAGGAATCGGGCTCGGGAAATATTTAAAGGGTGCAATCTATTACGGTATTAAGACCGGACTCAATGAGGCCTTCGTGATCGAAGAGGCAAGGGCAAAATCTTTAATGTCACTGGATTCCAGAAACAAATCAATAATCCGTCCGGTTATCGGTGGCGAAGAAATTCGTCGATGGCAATTGCGACAGAAAAGGCAGTTTATCATATTTGCGCGCAGAGGAATTGATATCTCCCTTTACCCAGGCATTGCATCGCACCTTGAAAAATGGAAGAACAATCTCAGGCCTAAGAAAGACAAGAAAGAGGCTCATGGCAGAAAGCCGGGCCGGTACGCGTGGTACGAGATCCAAGACGATGTTGCATATTACGAAGTATTCGACTCGCCAAAGATCATCTTCCCCGATATCTGCAAGGATCCACGTTTTTATCTCGACACCGAGGGGNNCACGAACACAGCATATGCAATCGGCTCCTCCGAGCTCTACCTCCTTGGCATCCTCAATTCGAAGCTCTTCTGGTTCCTAATCGGGAAAATATCCATCCCCTTCGGCACGCGCGCCGGCGAGTACCGCTATCGGCTAATCTACCAGTACATGGAACAAGTCCCGATTGTGGAGAGAAAAGAAGCCGAAGCCGATCCAGCCCGAAGCTGGTTGCCGGCACGTATCGAATCTCTTGTTTTCGCGATTCTCGAAAAAAAGAAAATCGATCCCGCCGCCGACGTCGCCCCCCTGGAGACTGAGATTGACGGCCTCGTCTACTCGCTCTACGGACTCACGGAGGAGGAGATCGGGATAGTCGAGGGTAAGAGGGCATGATCGAAGTGCGCTGACCCCCCGCGCACTCTCGCGACTGTTCGGGCGCGGTATTGAATTGTCGGAAGCAGAGGCTGCCACCCGTAGCGGAACAGCGGAACAGTCGTAGAGGCCTATCCGAACGCTGTGCCGCACCCGATGTTCGCCTGGTGCTTTCTCGTTCAGAACGAGGACTCAACGATTTTATTGCTCTGGCGAATCTGATCCTCGACCCTTGATTGATAGTCTCTTCAAATCGTCAATGTACAGTTTTGGACTCCACCCGCGTGATAGGTTCGAAAGGATCATTGAGTCAAACATATCAAGCCCAAGATCAACTCCAACTTCCAAGGCTTTGCCCAACCCAGCGCCAATCATTGCAGCGAGCGGACCTGCAAATAGGTAACCTACCGCGGTACCAAGTCCGCAAAAGAAGACCGTCTTTGCAATATTGCCGACCGGGGTCTCGAAAATCCCCTTTGCCTCGGCTGCTGCAGAAACGTAGAGTTCAGTTACTCTCCCAAGATCGTCGTTTTGATTTACCGAAGAGAGCCAAGCACGAAATCTTGCGCCACCGTTCGAGTTTCGAAGTTTCAATAGGTCGTCTGTTCCCACTTTGCTGGAGAGAACCGCCGCACGAATATCTGGCATATTTTCAATACGGAAGAGTTCCATGATGGTCTCTCTGATTGAGAGTTTGCGGCGAATATCATCAACGGATCGCCTAACCAACTTGGTCAAGCTATAACTGTTGTGGCTAACATAGTTTCCCGACGCGACAATAGATGATTCAAGAATGTCATCCGCTACAGCCCCCAAGCCTTTCTTGAGATCGATAGAGAGATCGTCTTCGCCAACAAAGGGAAGACGCAAGACCTCGAGCTTATTGCTCTTGTATGCACTCCAAGTGAGGTTGGAAGATGTGTTGGCGATCGTACCTTCAGGAATGCTGTATTTGCGAACAAGCTTCTTTACCAGCCCTTCGCGAGTCTGTCTAGGAAGCTCCCGCGTCAGCCACTTAAAGGATGTTCGAAGAGACAGTTCTGGTTCAGTATGAACGAGATCCGTAGCATTGCCGGGTGCTATCGGGATGACACCCTTGATGTTGTCTTGCATGTAAAGGACTTGTTGAGTCCAGAGTTTAAACTCAAGGGCCTCCTGCTCAACCAGCAATTCGACGTTCTTGATGCCGAGCATATTTATGAGCATCGCCAACGGGATGTTTTCACCAAACACCTTGAAGCAGATACGGTCGTATAAGAGAAGGTTCTGATGCAAGTCGGCCCGCAAGAAGTTGTACAGTGCTGGCGCCGCCGCCTGCTCTAGCGCACCTACTCGCACAAAAGTGGTAAGATGCCTTGTGGCGTATTGCTCAAAGGCAGTTTCGAAAAGCGTACTTTTCTGATCGGTTTGTAAACTCATCTATCTCTCATATCACCAAGACCTTCTGTCGCATAACATAGAGCTGAGCGCACGCCCCGAATCAGACCAACGTCCGAGGTTTTGAATTTGATCTGCAGCCGCGCTTTGGGGCGCCGACTCAGGCGGTGTGCTCTAGCGATTTGGTACGCGCCATTTCTGGTCAATAGAATCCGCCGAGACGCGACGCATTCTTCTTTTGCCATTCGATCATGTATTCATATGTTGTGTCTTCTATGGGAGTTAGCCCTCTTGCAAACTCCCACAAGTCCTGGTCCTTTGTAGTCCAAAAGTGCGGGCCTTCCTTTACGATCTCTAGCATCGCCTTAATCCTTGTCACAGTAGGCCCAAAGTAGTAGTCGACGGGGACCTTGGCTATAAAGTTGGCCACTGCGTCGCCGTACTCGGCATTGGATTTTCGTGCCCAATATGAGTAATCCAGAGGAGGTGCATTCTTATCTACGGAAAGGTCCTCACATAGCACTCTTGTCTCATCTAGAATCTGCCTGAATAGTTGGTTGTCGACCAAACTCCCGTAGTCGGCATTGTGGCACCAGTCTACGAATTCCAGTAGTCTCTCGAAATTCCGGATGAACCACTTGCAGCTTTTGATTCTGGTTGTCTGTAGGTCTGTGATGGTTTCTAGAATCAGTTTCAGGATGCTATCGGGCTCTGACGTTAGTTGGTACTCGAAGGTGACCGTTTTCGATGATTCATTTCCATCAAGCAGGCGACAAGCCTGCCAAAAGATTGGCGTCCAGAACACCGTTCCGGCGTTCACGTCGATATAGAACACGATGACGTGCAAATGTCTGCTAATCCGAACCCAATAGTTGAGTGTTGAGTACTTTATGCCCGAAACTTGCGGACTTCTTCCCCCAGATCTTTCGATATGGTCCGCGCCTTTTACTTGCGCCTTGAAGAAATCACCAGATACATTGCCGTTTGTGTCTACGAACTCGATCTCTGCATCTATGCCATAGTCGTCAACGGATTGATGGCGAACGATCCAATGTTGGGGCAGAATGCTGGTGAGAACGCCTAAGGACCGCTTCTCAATGACATGTTGGACGGGTCTTTTGGGAAGTTGACTCATGCGAAGCTCCTCAAGGGCGATTTTGCGTGCAAAAGGCCGCTTCGAGCCGGCATCCAATGGCGCATAACAAATGAATCGAGTTCTATTAACGTCATCTTCGCATATTGACCCATTTCGCAACACACTTTTGCTTTCAATCCTTTGATATATTATCGCCCCAGGGCCTGGACGTCACCGGAGCGGGGTGGCTTACACTTTGAGCAAGGTTTCCGCCTTGCCAGTCCCTTTCGCGTCTTTGGAATAGACTCGAATTTCGAGCCCCATGCCAATCCCTTCGACATAGTCGATGAGCGTAGAGAGCTTCATATCTTTCCGCCGTTCAAGCTTAGAGATCGCGGTCTGACTGAACATGGGAATATCTGATTGCTTTACCCCACGCCGCTGACGCAGCTCGGCGAGCCGTACTGAAAGAATCTCCCGTTCTGCCACCGACCGGGCTCGGCGTATCTGCTCTTTGGTCATAGCGGATTCCATAGCCTTCACGGCATTCTTCACGATGGCCATAATTCACTCCTTCATGGCCGATACCGCTCGATGAGTATCTCGGCCGATTGAATCAGGCTCTTATGGAAATGTTTCTCGTTCTTGCCCTTCTTATCCCCACCAACCAACAGAAGCGCTTGTCGTCGAAATAATACAGAACACGAAGGACGTGGGTTGTGGTCCTCGCACGGAGCTCTTTCAGGTTCTTAATCCGACTTCCCCTCAAGGTGTCAGCATGCGGCCGTCCCAGTTACGGTCCAAACACTTCAAGCAGGAGCACTTTCACAAGAGGCGCTTCCTTACTTTCGACCGTCTGCTTTCCAAACCATTCAAGGTATTCGTCCGTTGCGTCCACGGCCCACATCTCGATAATATGCCCTACAATGCATATTCCGTCAAGTTCATCCGGCGCAGGTCTCTTACTCTGACCTTGGCTCTGACCCTGAGAGGAGTTCAATTGAAGCATTGAGGGCTACATGAGGAAACATAAAAACACATGGCACTTGATCTAAATCTTCCCTCTGTTTACAATTACAAACAAAGAGCTACATTGTTCGACAGAGGAGTGAACACCCCGAAATCACCCTGCGGAATTTCAGGGTCTAGTGCCAGCAATGATGTGGAGGTTCAAGTCCTCTTCCGGGCAATCACGAACTGCTTTTTTTCATAAGGACTTCTTGATCTCACCCTGAACGAGCCATCTTATCCGAGGCGATCCTGCGGCGAATCAACCCACACTTCTCCAAGATTGACCGGGTTCCGGGGCAGGTGTCACGCACAAATCCGCTTGAGGAGGCAGATATATCGATTTTGAAACGGTCCGGAGCTGAGTTCATTGGAACTTTCTGGCTGGTGTTCGGCGGCTGTGGAAGCGCCGTGATCGCGGCCGCATTCCCCGCAGTGCTCTGGGTGATCGCGAGCGGCAAGAGCGGCTTCACCTCCCTCGCTGGATTTGCGGCCAACGGCTGCGGCAAGCATTCCCCGGGCGGCTACAGCCCTTTTGCCGCCCTCGTGTGCGAGGTGGTGATGACCTTCTTTTTTCTCCTGGTCATCATCGGCTCCACCGACACGCACGCCCCGCGGGGTCTCGCGCCGATTGCCGTCGGCCTTTGTCTCACGCTGATCCACCTGGTGAGCATTCCTGTCACCAATACGTCGGTGAACCCCGCCCGCAGGAGATAGGGACGCGTCCGTACGGCCCAATCTGCACACGCATGGTCGAGCGGGGAGCGGTGATGTGGTCCGCCGGTTGCCGCTCCTTGTAGTTTTTTCTGGCTACCGGGAGTAAAGATTGCCCACGGCCAGGGAGCGCACCGCTGGGAGCGATCGAACCAGGACACCATTATTGCCACGGCCGAGAGCTTGGTGCGGCTCCGAGAATGAGTTTGGAATACCACACCTGAATAGACCTGGGGCGGCGGCGATTCGGCCTCTACGGTTGAAGTAAGCCCTGCCGACTCAGCAGATCCCCAAGATCCCTGGTGCCCCATGCCTTTTCCCATGAGTCGCTGAAGGCGATCTCTTCCAAAGCTTTGCGCTGACGCGGGCCATGCTCGCGCGATCTTTGGCCTTCGTTCAGGAGTGCATCGTCTCCCGGCTTTCCGACGATGATAAGGTTGAGGGGAACGAAGTCTTCGGGAAGCCCTGCTGCCTTTGCCACTTTCGACGGCGTATAGCCGGCGATCGGATGAGCATAAAGTCCTTCACGTGTGGCCTGCAGCATGAGGGCGAGAGCCGCCATGCCCAGATCGAAGTAGGCGTAGTCCCGTCCTGCCTCCAAGCGCATATCCAGGGAGGGCTTGGTGGCCATCACGATAATCAGAGGTGCCCGTGTGGCCCAACTGTTGCCTTCACTCAGAGCTTGACGAACGGCGGGGAGGCGCTCGCCGGTGACCACAACTATGCGCCACGGCTGGGTGTTGCCGCAGGACGGGGCGAGTGTCGCAGCACAGAGGAGACGCTGCACCTGCTCGACGGGCAGAGGGTCTGCAGCAATGCCGCATCGGGCGCGGCGCGCAATGAGCTCGGGAAGGATGTCCATTCAATGCTCCTGTTATTCAAGCTTATGTGCCCTGCAGAATCGATGCAAGGACGCAACCTGATCCTCAGCGTGAGGCGAGTGATCAATCACCGGCGATCTGCAAATGATGAACGAGAGAAGCGACCATGCGGTCTCAGTGGAGAGCCTCCAGAGTGGTCGGTCCGGTACCCGAGTGAGAGAACTATGCAGGTACTATCCGGCTGCAACAAGTCACGCTTGGTGACTCTCCAGGTTCTACGCAAGATCTCTGCGTTTCTCCTCGTACTCTTCCTTGTTGATCTCCCCCAGCGCGTAGCGCCGCTTCAGGATCTCGAGCGCGGAGTCCTCCCGGCCGTGCCGCCAACCTTGCTTCACTAGAAAGCGGGTGAGGAATACTCCTCCCGTGATGACCAGGACCCAGAAGGCCAACATGAACACTGGTCCCACCCACCACATCCAGTTACCCCAATGTCCTTGTCCCAATCCCCACATCATGAACTCCTCCTCTCACGCTTTCTCATGAGAAAATTCTGGGCGTATTTGCGGGCCTTCCGCTCTCAATGGAAAATACTCAAATTCTGTGAAAAAGATGTGAACACTGGAAACATTTGAAGCGGAACGCTGTTCGTCATTTCTTGACGGCATCCATCAGGTACCGACGGGCATTGGGCGCTTGGCTCAGTTGATCGAATTGCTGATGTCTTTTACTCCTCAACCCGCTCCATGGTGAAAGAGACGGGGGCGGGCAGAGCGACTCCTCCGGCCACCTGGACAGTCTTGAAGATGCCGCTGGGCACGGCGCAGCCGGCGCAGCAGCCCTTGAGGTGAGCGCGGGACGCTTTCAGAACGACGCCATCGGAACCGTCACCGATCTCATGGTAGGCGTCGATCGGGACAGTGAATGCTTCAGCGAGCCCGCGAATCTTCTCGCACTCGCTTTCGATCTCCAGCCTCACCATCTGCATGTCATCAGAACGGGCGGCGACCGTAGTGTGAAAACCGCATACCCCAGCGTTGATAGTTGTGCGAATCATGTGTTCCTCACGAACTCTTTCAGAATCGAGAGCGGGGGGAATGCGATCGCTCCCTCCTCGCACTCATGAGAGCAGCTGCTGCAACCCACCACGCACCGAAATGGCTCGATCACCTCAGGGGTGTTTGCATCGTCATCCCAGGCGTATACCCCGTGACTGCAGAACTCGTAGCACTTGCGGCAGCCTGCACACTTGGCATTGTCAACCGTCGGATGCCAGGGTATCTGTTCCCGCGGGGTTCCCTTCCACATTCCATGGCTTTCCATTGCTCAGGCTCCTTGAATGATTTCTTTGAGCTGGTCCACGGTTGGATTTTTCCCTTGAAACACCACCTTGCCGTCGATCACGAGGGCCGGGGTCGACATGACACCCTTCTGAATGATCTGCTGGATGTCGGTCACCTTCTCCACATCTGCCTGAACGGCAAGCTGGGCGAGGGCCTTTTTCACGTTTTGTTCCACGCTCATGCACTTCGGGCAGCCCGTTCCCAATACTTCGATTTTCATGATCGATACCTCCTCTTTTTACAGAACGAAATTGAACAAGTATCCCACGACGAGGATGCCCGCACCGACAACGCCAACGAACGTAGCGATAAGGGGCAGCTTCAGGACCTTGCGTAAGATGACGACTTCAGGCAGCGACAGTCCGATCACCGACATCATGAATGCGAGCACCGTCCCCAGCGCAGCGCCCTTCTCGAGAAGCGCTTGCACCACGGGGATTATGCCGGCCGCATTGGAGTACATGGGAATCCCGATCAGGACCGCGAGCGGCACGGACCACCAGGCTCCCTTACCCATGATTGAGGCCATGAGTTGCTCGGGGACGTAGCCGTGGATGCCGGCGCCCACGGCTATTCCGGCAAGCACGTACGGCCAGACCCTGCTCACGATATCCTTCACCGCATCACGGCCAGAGGAGACACGCTCGGCCCAGCCCATCCGCTCCTCTGTCCCGGACGCTGAGGATGCATGGGCCGTAGCGTACACCCAGCCTTCCACCCAGCGCTCCAGGCGCAGCTTGCCGATCACCCAACCCGCTCCCATTGCGATGAGCAGCCCTGTTCCCAGGTACAAACCCGCGACCTTCCAGCCGAAAAGACCGAACAGAAGGACAAGCGCGACCTCGTTGATCATGGGAGCGGCTATGAGGAAAGAAAAGGTGACTCCGAGGGGGACCCCCGTCGTGACAAAGCCGATGAAAAGAGGCACCGCCGAGCACGAGCAGAAGGGGGTCACCACTCCCAGCAGCGAGGCGAGCACGTTCCCCGCGGTCTGCCGTCGTCCGGCGAGCATCCGCCGGGTTCGCTCCGGGGTGAAGAAGGATCGAACGATCCCCACCCCGAAGACCACTACCAGCAGGAGCAGCAGCACCTTGGGAGCCTCAAAAACGAAGAAGGCGATAGCGGAGGCAAGCCTGTTGCCGGTCGGCATTCCCAGCGCCCCGTACACAAGCCAGTTGGCAAAGCGCTCGAGGTTGCTGTAGGCAAGCCACCACGCTGCGGCCGCTGCCAGGGCAATGAGAATCCATGGCAACCAGCGTCCCGGATCAGGAATCCTTGTTGCTTTTCTATCGGCAGGGTGCCGCTGGAGCTCACCGCTCATCGAACCCTTTCCTTCACACCGGCTCCCGCCGGGTCAGCCACGAACAGCTTTTTCCTGAACCAGAGAGAGACATTGACCAGGCCGATGAGCACCGGAACCTCTACGAGAGGTCCGATTACTGCGGCGAAGGCAACCCCGGAACCGATCCCGAAGACTGCGACGGCAACCGCGATGGCAAGCTCGAAGTTGTTGCTGGCCGCAGTGAATGAGAGCGTGGCGGACTTGGGGTAATCGGCTCCCACGGCACGGCTGAGGAAGAAGCTCGCCAGAAACATCACCAGGAAGTAAATCAAAAGCGGGATTGCGATCCTTACAACGTCGAGAGGGATCTGCACGATCAGGTTCCCCTTGAGGCTGAACATCACGATGATGGTGAAAAGCAGCGCAACGAGAGTGATCGGGCTGATCCGGGGGATGAAACGTGAGTGGTACCATTCCTTGCTTTTCGCCCTGATGAGGATGAACCGGGTAAGAAAGCCGGCAATGAAGGGGATTCCGAGGTAGATGAAGACGCTTTTTGCAATCTGCGCGATGGTGACATTCACCGCTACACCCTTCAGACCGAACACAGGGGGAAGAACGGTAATGAAGACCCAGGCATACACGCTGTACAAGAGCACCTGGAAGATGCTGTTAAAGGCAACCAGCCCCGCCGCATACTCGGAGTCCCCTTTGGCCAGCTCGTTCCAGACGATCACCATGGCGATGCATCGCGCCAGGCCTATCATGATCAGCCCTGTCATGTAGGCGGGGTAACCCCGCAGGAAGATGAGGGCCAGGGCAAACATGAGAATCGGACCGATCACCCAGTTCTGCACCAGCGAGAGGCCCAGCACCTTCCAGTTCTTGAATACATCGCCCAGCTCCTCGTAGCGCACCTTGGCCAGGGGTGGGTACATCATGAGAATCAGTCCGATGGCGATGGGAATGTTTGTGGTGCCGACCTGGAAACGGTTGATGAAACCTTCAACACCTGGGACTACGTAGCCAAGGGCTACTCCAACCGCCATCGCCAGGAAGATCCACAGCGTGAGAAAGCGGTCCAGGAACGAGAGCCTGCCTATGGTGCGTGTCTTCATCTGTCCTCCCTTGAGTGCTTTCTTGAAAGCCTATTCCGCCAGTGCGCTCTGTTCTTTTTGTATCGCCTGGATGACGGCATCCGCGCATTTGAAAAAGTTCAGGATGCAGGGGATGCGCAGCGAGTAGTAGATCGAGGCTCCACGCCTCTCGTCTTGAACAACTCCTGCATTCTTCAGCACGCTCAGGTGCTTGGAGATGGTTGACATGTCGCTGCCGATCAATGCGGTCAGCTCGTTGACGCAGTGCTCATGCTCGGCCAGCCTGTCGACGATGTACAGGCGGCTGGGATGAGCGAGGGCCTTGATGACGGCGGCACGCCGTTCGTATTTACCGGCTGTCTTTGTATCCATGGTTATTTGGTAAATTAGCCAATTAACCAAGTTCTGTCAATAGGGAAAGAGGATGTCTCAAGAGCTCAACATCACGAGAGGCGGGCGGCCCTGTTCAGGGCAGGTGTCTCAGTCGTCGTGGGGCAGTGAGCCGCGCGCCGCGCGAAGGTACGCAAAGGGCGTCTGCGCCAGGAGGTTGGACACCCGCGAAGTGTAGATGTCCGCGTAGCGCTCCACCTGGCGCGCGAAAAGACTCTTGTCGTTGCCTCCGCGCATGAGCGGGCCCCACGTAAGGTTGCCCATCACGCCCGATGCCTTGGCCAGCGGGGAGATTATCGCATCCAGCTCCAGGCTTTCCTCGGTGAGGCTTCGGATCGATGCCTCCAGCTCTTCCGGCTTCGTTTCGGGATTGGGGCCGTACTTGTGCTGCGCACGCTGTCGTGCCAGGCGCAGATGCGCGAGCCGGCTGTCGAGCTCGGTCTTGCGGATCATGAGCTCGCGAAGCTGCGCATCGGCATCGCGCGCTTTCTCCATCGCCAGGATCTCGGATTCAATCTCTCGCAGGACAAGCCCCGTGCGCCAGCGCAGCATCTCCTTGCTCACGTGCACATCGCCAAAGAGGTGGTCACCGAGGTAGAGGATCTCGGCGCCCGAGAGTCCCAGGCTGGATTCCACAAGCTGGGCGTCGCCGCCGACGTAGACCCTGCCCGGCTCCAGGGCGCCACGGTGGGGTCGAAGGAGGCCCTGCTTTTCGTCGGTCACCAGATATGAGGCCTGGCGTCCTGAAAAGAATCCCGGTTTTCGCGCCTCGACAATGATGAGATCGAAGAGCTCCCGCCAGTTCATGGGGCCCGGGAGGGAGCGGTCGAAGGCATAGCTCATCATGGAGCGGGTATACTCCCAGTCGGAATTGGTGATCAGGAGCAGTCGCTTGCCCGCCATCTTCTGGTCCAGAAGGGTGAGGGGGAGATCGGGGTCTAGCTCCACGAATCGGTCGGGATCCGCCATGATCAGCGGCTTGAGCTCGCTCAGGTTGTGAGCCTCGTCCAGCGCCCCCCTCAATATTCGGTGCAGATCGTGGTATCCCAGGGTCTCGGGCAACTGGCCGGCGTCCAGCAGGTCGACGAGCTGCGCGAAGAGGTTCGCCTCGGAGAGCGAGAACAGCGTGTTCATGAACTCCCAGCGGGGGTCGGAGAGATCCACGAAGGTGCTGGAGTACGCGGCGCGCTGCTCGTCGAAGGACAGGGGCCTGGTCCCGTGGTGGGCCCGTATGACATATCCGAACCTCGTGGCCTTGACGAGGTTTCCCAGCTCCAGGTCGAAGGCGAGCCCCTGGATCACGCTGGTCGGGTCGAATGTGAGGCCCCTCACAGGCCATCCTCGACGCTCCAGCGGTCCCAGCGCGCGTTCAAAAGCAGCCCGTTCCCATTCCCCTGTGCGGTAATGCACGAGGGTGTAGTCCATGTCATAACCGACCGCCTTGATGGCGCGCAGGTTGAGGGTGCGGTTGCACCACACGCGACGCTCGGGGGGAATTGTTGTGGAAGCAACCATGCTCTACAGTACCACGATGCGATGCGCTGCGACCACGGCAACACACTGGCGGGAGGCCATGCCCACGGTCCGTCCACCATTGCCGGTAGAGAGCGGCATCGTTTCCGAGTTGATACTCCAGTCGGACTGCGGGATGCTCACGGCGTTGTTCGGCCCGAAGGTCCGTTCGCTCGTTATTCACCTGCAACACAAGTCCCGCAATCCCTACAGCTTCGAGAACACTCTTGTCATCGCCGATGCGACGCGAGATCACGATGTGCTCGGTGCGCTGGTGGGTTCTCTCGCCGGCACCATGAAGAGCTCGAATCTGCATACCGCAGCCTTGCTGTTCAGGTGGTACGGTCCCGCGGTCATCGCCCGATTTCCTCGGCTCGCCCGGGCGGGGAAAGCCCTGGACGGTCTTGAACCTGACGACTATTACCTCTCTCACATCGCCGTGCTGCCCGGGCATCGAGGACACGGAGCCGGGCGGGAGCTCCTCCTTGCGGGAGAAGAGTATGCCCGTCGGCAGGGTGCGCGCCGCCTCGTGCTGGACGTCGAAGAGCACAACGCGGGCGCGCGGTCATTCTACTCCCGGCTCAGCTACGCGCGGGCGGCAGTCATCCGCATCGACCTTGGCAGGCGCGGTGTGTTCTCATTCATTCGGCTGGTGAAAGGTCTGTGATCCCTTTCGCCAGGCCGTCCGCTATCTCCTCGCCTGAGAAGCGCGAAAGAAACACGGCGCCGACAATTATCCCCGCGTAGCCCAGGGCGGCGAGCACACGCAGACGGGGATCAGCTGCGAGCGCTTCGCCGAGTGCGGCAATACCCATGAAGATCGCGACCAGGCGTGAGCATAAATCCGACACGGCGGTGACGAGAATGGCACGTCCATGCTGGTAGGCTCGCGAGAGAACGAGAAAACCCGACAGATAGAAAAGGATCAGACCCGCGCCGGCTGCCGCTGCCTGGGAACCGAATCCTTGCCCCTGCAGCGCAATGAGCAGGACCTTTGTCGCCACATCGCCGAGCCCCAGGAGAATGCCTGAAATGATCGAATAGACGACAACCCACGGCAGGCCGATTCGCAGCAGGCCGGGAACGGCGCAGGCTGCGGCGCAGGCCAGCAGGCACGCGGCGAGAGCCGGCAGAAGGCGCCCGAGAGAAACCGCGTCCTCGACGGTTCTCGAGGAACTTTCTGCGATTCCAAGCGCCACGATTCCCGAGGTCACAAGCACGACGCCGATCCATTCCCGCGCGGAAAGCCGGTGGCGGAGAAAGAGAAGGGAGAAAACTGCGAGGATCACGAATCCCGATCCCTGGATTGTCCGGGCAACCGACACGGGAGTGAAGGACAGCGCGAAGGCGAAGAGCCCCCAGCCGAGGGCCGATGCCGCAAGCCCCGCCATCCAGCGGCCTGACTTCAGAAGGGAGAGCAGCGCCCCCGCGGATCCTCGGCCCAGCCTGAGAGGCGGGATCCGGTCAACCGCAAGCTTCTGCAATACAATGCCGACATCCCAAAGCAGCGCGCAGAGGGTGATCAGGATGAGGGCAGTCCAGATCGACATGGCAGCCTCCGCACCCAAAGTGTACCCCGGGAGGGGCCGCGGCATTAAGAGAACTTAACGCAACCGCAACGCGTCCTGAAAACTCCGCCTGTAACTTCTGTTCAGGAGGTCGAAAGACATGATACAGAAAAACAGGATCCTCGCGGCAACTGCCGCGATAGCTTTCTTCGTTGGCGCCTCCGTCATTGTCTCCGCGCAGGCTTCGACATCACTGGGCAGCATCCAGGCGTCCCTGCGGGATATCTCGCAGAAGATCCGACCCGCGGTCGTCGAGATCAACGTGACGGAGATCGTGCAGCAGCAGGTCCCGCAATCCGGTTTTCCGTTCGATTTTGGCAACGGGCAGGGAGGCCCGCGGAGCTTCCGGCAGTCCGGCCTCGGCTCGGGCATCATCGTGAAGAGATCAGGTGACACGGTGTACGTGCTCACGAACAACCACGTGGTCGACAACGCATCAGACATCAGCGTGCGTCTCACCGACCAGCGGGTGTTCAAGGCAACAGTCGTCGGGGCCGATCCCCGCAAGGATGTCGCGCTCGTCTCCTTCACCACGAGGGAAAACGTGGCGATTGCCGAGTTGGGTGATTCGAGCTCGCTGCAGGTCGGGGACCTCGTCCTCGCGGTGGGTAACCCGCTGGGGTTCGAGTCCACGGTCACAATGGGGATGGTGAGCGCACTGGGCAGGCGCGGTCCCGCGGGCGGGGCCTCCTCATATACGGACTACATCCAGACCGACGCGGCCATCAACCAGGGCAACTCCGGTGGCGCGCTGGTGAATATCGACGGACAGGTCATTGGTATGAACACGTGGATCGCGGCGCCGTCCGGCGGGAGCGTGGGCCTGGGCTTCGCGATCCCCATCAACAATGCGAAATCTGCGATCACCCAGTTCATCGCGAAGGGCCGTGTACAGTACGGCTGGCTGGGCGCGGTGATCGGCGACATCCAGGACACCTCCACGTACCCACAACTGGCCCGGGACATGAAGGTGGAAGGCACGAAGGGCGCGTTCGTGCTGGATCTGTACAAGGGCTCTCCGGCGGACCGGGCAGGCCTCAAGCCGGGTGACTACGTCACCGCCGTCGGCTCGACCCCGATTACAGATGCGAACCAGCTCACGCAGGTGATCGGCTCTCTGGAAGCGGGTAAAACGTCCAGCCTTACGGTCATCCGTTTCGCCGAGCAGAAGAACCTCAGCGTGACAATCGGCGAGCGCGACGACAAGGACCAGGTGGCCCAGGGGAAGAACCTCTGGCCGGGCATGACGGTGGTGAACATCAACGACCAGATCCGCCAGGAAGCCAGCATTCCCGGCAACCTCCGCGGAGTCGTGGTTGGTTCACTGGTCAACCAGGACACGCCAGCGGCCATCGCTGGATTCAGGCCCGGGGACGTGATCACCGCGGTCAACGGCAAGTCGGTGAGAAACATGATGGATTTCTACCGCGCCCTTAACGAGGGCTCGGGAAGGAACGCGGCGTTCCAGATCGTGCGTGACGGAACCGAGGTCACAATCGGGCTGCAGGCGTAGAGCTCAGTAGAGACGCCAGGGAGCCAGGTCCGTCCGGGATATAACCCGGATGGACCTTCCCTATTCTGCCAGCTTTTTTCCCAGACGATCCCCCGAGAGCCATGCTGCCTGCAGTCCGCCGCCGGGAGAAAAGAGTTCCCCCGCGATTCCGATTCGGGACGCTCCGATCTTCAGCTCCAGCGGACCGGTAAGCTCATTCGACTTGTCCAGGCGCGAATAGCGCCACCGATGCAAGTGCGTCCACAACGGGGCTCCCGCCCATGGGCCCAACCGGTGAGCGGCGATTTCCAGAAGCTCCCGGCCCCACTCCTCTTTTGGCCGTTCGAGCCTTTTCATCGACCAGTTTGCGGAAGCCTGGAAGAGCAGGACACGGGAGCTGGCCCGGGGCCGCTTTGAGGATTCGTTGCTCATGAGCAGGAGCGCCGGCTCGTCCTCGGGATAGCAGATGTCCCAGTCCGGCAAAACAATGCCGGCGTCGTACCCGGCGATCACCGTGAGGCAGGGAATACTGGCAAACATCTCCAGAACTCCGAGTGAGCTTCGCCCACCGTCTGACTTCCCAAGCATCCGCACGAATGGAATGGTCTGTTCCAAAGCCATGGCCAGGACGAGATCGCGGGCATGGAGACGATCGCCGCCCGTGAGGGTGAGGACAACCGCGTCCTTCTCGATCCCCCCGGAAACGGCCTGGGCGCGCAGGCACAGGGAAAGTCCCTCGGCGAGGGAGCGCGGGAACGCGTTCATCCCATCCGTAAAGGCGAGCCGCGTTGCGAACGGGGCAAAGGCATCGGGCTGACATGGTGCTCCGCGGCCGCTCACCCGCGCGGGCCAGCCTTCGAGGCGCTCCCCCGGCACGGCGCCCACCGCGGCGAGGAATCCCGGGTCATCGCCGTGCATGAACAGGGGACCATAGTCCGCCGGCTGCCCGTCGAACGTCCGCGTGGCGCACCGCCCTCCCGGTTTGTCCGACCGATCCACAACCAGGACATCGACTCCTGCTCCCCGCAATCGGCGCGCGCACTGCAGGCCGGCCACACCCGCGCCGAGGACGATCACGTCATGAATCGCCATAATGGGTACCAGCATAGAGCACCTGTTCTCATCGGTCAAATTCGAGTGTATCTTGTGGCTATGCCACTGACGCATCTTCAGATCAAGGAGCTCCTGGACGAAAACCGCTATCACGACTGCAATGGTGTGGGCAAGGACAAGATCTGCGTCCGCATTGCCGCCATTGCCGAGCTGCCATCCCGGTTCGGTATGTTCCAGGTCGTGGCGTTCTGGAACAACCGTGACGGCAAGGAGCACGCCGCGTTCGTACACGGCGACATCACGAGAGAGGCGGACGTGCCCGTGCGGCTGCACTCCGAGTGTCTCACCGGTGATGCCATCGGCTCCCTGCGGTGCGACTGCCGCGACCAGCTGGAGTCAGCCCTCGCGGCCATCGGCAAAATGGAGAATGGCATCCTCTTGTATCTGCGGCAGGAAGGGCGGGGCATAGGCTTTCTCAACAAGATCCGCGCTTATGGCCTTCAGGACCATGGCCTTGATACCGTGGAAGCGAACATCGCGCTCGGGTTCCGCGACGACGAGAGGGACTACAGCGTGGCCGCGCACATGCTGGATTCGCTGAAGGTGAAATCGGTGCGCCTCATGACGAACAATCCGAAGAAGATCAGCGGCCTCGTGAGCCTGGGTGTGAAGGTGAGCGATCGCATTCCGCTCATCATTCCGCCGAACCAGTACAACAGATTCTACCTGGAGACCAAGATGGAGAAGTCGGGACACCTGCTCGAGCAGATCGACCGCCCCGTCCTGGAGGGCATGACTCCCGAACAGGCGGAGATCATCCAGGACTGATCTGCCGAGAATCACATCGACGAGCATGCGTGAAATCATGGCACTCCTGATTGCTCTCCTCATCGGCATGGCCCTGCCGTTGCATGCCGCCGCGGCCGGGGCGCGCGCGGCACCCGAGTTCTCTCTGAATGTGCAAGAGCTTCGGGCGATGACATCAGGGCTGCCGAAGAGCGTGCAGGAGCGCATCATCGCCGACCGGAGTGCCTTCCTGCACCTGCTCTCGCAGGTACTGGA
>PMZS01000297.1 GCA_003170115.1 Spirochaetaceae bacterium | reverse complement strand
GTTCGTGTTGTCTTGCTCGTGTGCGCACTTCCATCCCAGTGGGGCGTGAGCTGCCACGTGCTGCCACAGGGGCCATTTCCATCGGCTGCGCGACGAATACAATCCAAAGTAGCGGATAAGTCGCACGCCCTGCGGCGGAATGAAGGAAGTGGCAAGGGCGAGGAAGTCCAGGGCATCCCAGACTTTCAGATTCTCCCCGAGATAAGGGTTATAGGTAGAGTGAAGCGTATTTATAGCCTTTCGCACCGCGGTGATATCAGATTGCGTCGCGCTTCCCTCGGAGCAGGGATTCCTGGCTTCGCCGCCTGACGGGGCAATAGATCATCCAGACCGATAATCCCTGCGTTGGCGGCCCGCGGCCGTGCCGGGCCAGGCAGTTGATGATCTCTGGTGCGGGGACAAGGATCTGGCGCGCGTGGATCGTCAACGCTTTGTCAACTCGTCCCTCCTGCTATTGTCAATGACGTGCCGGATGACTGCATCGATCGCCGGCAGGACGTTCACGCGCTTCAAGATGAGGGCGGGGTGGGCGGCAGCGAACACGCGGAAGACCTCGTCGGCAAATCCCTGCCCGATGAATGTCACGCCCGAGAAATCGAGAGTCACCTCTCGAAACTGCTCCAGGCGTGCGACCAGCCTCCGTGCCTCTGAGCGGGACACGTAATCGCGCGCGGCCAGGCGCACCATCACGGAGCTTCTCTCGAACCGAAAATCGAATTCCTCCGGGGCGAATTCCGCGAAAACCTCCGCGAGCTTTCTTCGCGAAGACCTGCTGATTGACATTTCGACCCTTGTCCCCTTGATGCGCGGGCGAAGAGTGACGACCGTATCGTGCCTGACGGAGTCAACGGCGACCTCGATGCCGTGCGACCGCAAAGAGAATCGGTCGCACGCTTTGGACGTGAAGAATATTCCCTCTCCAGAATGCCTCTCAGGCATCGACGTGGCCTTGCCTTTCAGGAGCTCGCCGACGGCGTCCGCCTCCTCGGTGAGTCGAAATCTCTTCCGGATCGACTCGAACGCGCCGACACCCTGGTCCCGAACGGTGATGTGCAGGTCCCGCGCGCGCAGTTCCATCTCCACCCGGCAACCTGGTGCCCCTGAATGCTCGATGGCATTGTTCAGCATCTCCGTGAAAGCATATGCGCCAATTCGATAGGCATCGGTGGATACGGCGGCGCGGAGATTCAGGCGGAGCGCCGCTTCCGCAAACACACGGTCTTCCGCCAACCCCCGGGTCTCGTACGTTCTGCGAAAAGGGTCTGGAAGAACCGAGTCCTTTCCGCCCGTGCGCCCAGGGAGCCGGTAGAGCGCGCCCCGTGTTCTCCCCGAGCGGACAAGCCGGCCGAGATCCAGGAGTGCCACCAGATGGCGATGGGCGGCCTGCCGGGATATCCCCAGGATTGCCGCTATCCCGCCACCGGAAATGCTTTCTTGCTTTCGAACAACATCCAGGATCCGCCTGTGCGTGTCCATGGCCCATGGTGCAATATTGTCAACGTATTGTCAACGATCAGTAGATTGTATTGTCAACAAGCGCGATTGGCGCCCTGGCATGAAAGCAAGGGAATCGGGGTACGCGGCTCGTCGAGCGGCCCGAGTCGGACGGAGGGAACACCATCGTGATACGCCCCGAGGACAAGGTCACACCACGGGAGCGGTTCAGCCGCGACATCCCGCGGCGGGAGTTGAAGGCCCTTCTCAAGCGGGACGATTGGCACGCCGGTGCGGGCTGAAACGCCGCAATAGTACTAGTACAAAACTTGTCATTTCCGGTACCTGGGTAACTTCCTCCCGCGCACGCCAGGCGAGTAGTATGGGACAGGCTGGGCGAAATGGGAAAGAGCGAAACCATGGTCGGTGCGATTCTCCCCGGAAACAGCACCGTGGAGTTGCGGCGGTTCGAGGTTCCGAAACCAGGGCACGGACAGGTGCTGTTGAAAACCAAATCATCGACGATTTGTGGATCGGACATTCGCGCCATCTATCGCGAGCACCTGGGCAAGGGCCCCGAGGGCTACCAGGGCGTCATCGCCGGTCACGAGCCGGCAGGTCAGGTCGTGGAAACCGGCCCCGGTCTCAAGCGGTTCAAAGTCGGGGATCGCGTCATCGTCTACCACATTTCCGGCTGCGGGGTCTGCCACGACTGCCGGATGGGATACATGATCTCGTGCTCCAGCTCGCTTCGTGCCGCCTACGGCTGGCAGCGGGACGGCGGCATGGCCCCCTACATCCTGGCCGATGAGAAGGACCTGGTCGCCCTCCCGGATTCGCTCAGCTACACAGACGGCGCCCAGGTCGCCTGCGGATTCGGCACGGTCTACGAAGCGCTCGTGAAGATCGGGGTGAGCGGCACCGACGCGGTGCTCGTGGTCGGCCTGGGACCCGTGGGACTTGCCGCGCTCATGCTCGCGAAGGCCATGGGAGCACACTTCCTGGTCGGCGTTGAGACACAGAAAGAGCGGGTCGAGCTCGCGCGGAAGCTCGGGTTGGCCAGCGAAGTCATCGAGCCGGGACCGGATTCACTGGCGCGGCTGAAAGAACTTACCGGGGGGCGCGGATTCGAGCGGACGGTCGACTGCTCGGCGCACGCCGACGGACGGGCCCTTGCGATACGAGCGGCCCGCCAATGGGGGAAAATCGCCCTCGTCGGCGAGGGTGGGACGGTTTCCTTCAATCCGAGCCCCGATATCATCCATGACCAGAAGACGATTTTCGGCTCCTGGGTCACATCGATATGGCGCATGGAAGAGCTCGTTGAGCGGCTCGACCGCTGGGGCATTCATCCCGAAAGCTTGGTGACGCACCGCTTCTCCCTGGAGAAGGCGGGCGAGGCCTACCAACTCATGGCATCAGGCAGGTGCGGCAAGGTCGCCGTCGCCTTTGACGAGGAGGTGAAATAGGAGCGCGAGGAGCACTCAGGAATCGGTTTTCACCAGTTTCGCGGGGTTCCCGTGAAACCGCATGTCTGTCCGAAGAGGAGGAGTAGTATGAGAAGATTCTCGGCTGTTCTCGTCTCAGTGCTGGCCCTGACCCTGTTCATGGTGGTCGGAGCCCAGGTGTTCGCGGAAACGATCAACATCGCCCTTGCGAACAACCCGATTTCCCAGGCGCTGGCCAAATTGACCAATGAGAAATACAAAGCGGCCGGCGTGACGGTGAACGTCGCGGTCCTTCCCGAGAACGACCTGCGCCAGAAGCTGACCACGGAAGCCTCGGTCGGTGGAACGACGTACGACATGTTCTATTTCGGCCCGTACGAGGCGCAGACGTGGGCGAAGAACGGATGGCTGGAGAACCTGGAGCCCTATTTCAGTGCGCTGTCAGCCGACAAGCAGAAGTGGTACGACCGCGCCGACCTGATCCAGGGCATGCTTGGTTCTGTCTCACTCAAGGGTCAGGCGTATGCCCTGCCCTTCTATGGCGAAAGCTCTTTCATCATGTACAACAAGGCGCTCTTCGCCGCCAAGGGTCTGAATATGCCGGATGCGCCGACATGGGACCAGATCTATGACCTTGCGAAAAAGATCAACGATCCGGCCAAGGGTATCGTGGGCATGACCATGCGCGGCGCACCCGGGTGGGGCATGAGCGGCGCTCCTTTCGTCACCATCGTCAATGCCTTCGGCGGCCGTTTCTACGACATGAACTGGAACGCGACGGTCGACACCCCGGAGCAGAGGGGCGCCTGGCAGATGTACAAGAAGATCCTGCGGGAAGCCGGCCAGAAAGACATCCTGTCATACACCTACAACGAGTGCATCGCCCTGATGCAGTCAGGCAAGTGCGGCATCTACTATGATGCAACGTCAATCGCGCCTCCCCTGGAATCGGCCGGTTCAGCGGTCAGGGGCAAGGTCGGCTATGCGCTGGCCCCGCACGAGAAGATGAAGAGCAACACCTCATGGCTCTGGAACTGGTCAATGGGGATCAATCCCAAGAGCTCTGATTCCAAGAAGCAGGCGGTGTTCGAATACATGCTGTGGGCGACCTCGAAGGACTACATCAAGATGACGGTCGACGTGGATCCCACGGGGTCGAGCACTCCTCCGGCGAGCCGCTCCTCCACGTACAAGCTCGCCGCCTACAAGAATGCTCCCTATGCGGCGGCGACGCTGAGGGCGCTGGAGTCCATGGACTTCACGCACCCGACTCTGCAGCCTGTTCCGTACGTGGGCCTGCAGTACATCGCGATTCCCGAGTTTGCCGATGCGGGTACGCAGATGACCCAGTGGCTGGCCGACTACGTGGTGGACAAGATCAGCCTCAACGAGGCAATCAAGAAGACAAACGACCTGTTCAATCAGGTCGCCGTGGACGGAGGCTACCGGAAGTAGCCCGCACGAAGCGCTGCCAAGAGCGATGGACGGCCTGTCCGACGGTCCAACGACCGTCGGACAGGCACCTTGACAGCGGAATCGATCCAGAAAATCCTATCTCGATCGCGTTGCGCACGACGTCGAGGGAGCCCGGGCCGGGGGAGCGCGAGCGAGCGTGGAACAGACGAGCCCCGGGGATGCGGCGATGACGGGGAGAGACGATGCAGAAAAGACGACGTGACATGGCTTTCGTTCTGCCGGCAGTCGTGGTTGTCGCCATCATGACGCAGGTTCCCTTCCTCCTGACCCTCGTGTATTCCACCCTGCGATGGAACCTGGCGCGTCCCGACCTGCGCATCCGCTTCACGGGAATCGACAATTACCTGTTCTTCCTGCGCATGCCGAACTTTCCCCAGCTCTCCGATTTCTACACCATCCTCGGGCAGACGATTTTCGTGACGGTCGCCGTCCTTGTGCTGTGCACGCTCACGGGCTTTCTCATGTCCATCCTCCTGGACCACCAGGTCCCCGGCGTGAACATCGCGCGCACGCTCATGCTGGGGCCGTTCTTCGTGATGTC
>PMZS01000111.1 GCA_003170115.1 Spirochaetaceae bacterium | reverse complement strand
GCCGGAGGGGACGGTGGGCGCGCCGGCCTGCTTCGGCAGGCTGATCTCGAACCAGAAGGTCGAGCCCTGGCCGGGCTGGCTCGTAAACCCAATGCGTCCGTCCATCAGCGTGAGGATCTGCTTCGAGATGGCCAGGCCCAACCCGGTGCCGCCATAGCGACGGCTCGTCGAGCCATCCGCCTGCACAAACGCCTCGAACAGGCGGTCTGGATCCTCCGCATTGATGCCAATGCCGGTGTCCTGCACCTCACCCCGCAGCGTGACCTGGTTGGCGGTTTCCAGCAGCGTGGACACGCGGACAACGATCTCGCCGGCCGGAGTAAACTTGACCGCGTTGCCAATCAGGTTGGTGAGCACCTGGCGCAAACGGCCAGGGTCTCCCCGCACGTGGCCCGGAAGGTCGTCGGGCAGTTGGCAGACCAGCTCCAGCCCGCCGGCGTGGGCTCGCTCGGCGAGAAACTCCACGGTGCTTTCCACCACCTCGCCGAGGTCAAAATCCACGCTGTCCAGCGTCATCCGGCCGGCCTCGAGCCGGGAAAAATCGAGGATGCTGTTGATGATGTCCAGCAGCGCGTCGGCACTGCGTTGGACCGTGGCGGCGAACTCGCGCNNTCATGGGGGTGCGGATTTCATGGCTCATGTTGGCCAGGAACTGCGCCTTGGCGGCCGCGGCGGCATGGGCTTCCTGAGGCGCCTTTTCCAGGTCCTGCTCGGCGACGATCAGGTCGGTGATGTCCTTCGAGACGCCGAACGTGCCGACGATCTTTCCCTGAGGGTCACGATAAGGCATCTTCGAGGTCAGCACCCAGGTGACGCGGCCGTCGGGCCAGGTTTCCTTTTCCTCGAAATCGATAAGGGGCTCGCCCGAGCGGAGGATCGCCTGCTCGGCATCCAGGGCGGGCTGGGCGTGCTCGGGGGTGAAAAAATCGAAATCAGTCCTGCCAACCGCCTGCAAAGGGTCCCTCAAGCCGAGGACTTTCGCCATCGCCCTGTTGACCAGCACGAACCGACTCCGCTCGTCCTTGAAATAGATGTGGTCGGGAACGTTGTCCATCAGAACGGCAATGAGGGCCCGTTCGCGCTCCAGCGCGTCAATCATCCGCTGCCGGGCGCTGAAGAGGAGGGAGGCGTTCAGAAGGCTGCTCAATTGAACGCAGAAAGTCTCATAGATCGCGGGATCGCGCTGCCCGGGCTCGAATGCAATATAGCCGATCTGGTCCTCTCGGAAGAATGTGGCGGTCGTGACAAGCGTGTAGCGCCGCTCCCGGGGCAGGAACTGCGGTGGCACGAAACGATCGGCCGGGGAGAAATCGCGCTCTTTCACGGCCGGGAGAATGCGTTCGCCGTCCGCCCAGGCAAGGGTCGCCTCGGCGCGATCGGGCACCACCCAGGCATCGCCACGGCGGTGCCGTTTCACCTCGGGATAGCAGGCGATGAAGCAGGTCCTGATGTCGAGGGAAACCAGCTCGTCCGCGAGGTCGTTCATGAGCTCATCCATTGACGACACCGAAGCAAGCCGTTCCGCCGCGCGCCGCAGCCGCGCCAGGTGTCCCTGCAGCTCGCTCAATGCCTTCCCTTGCTCGAGCCGGAGCATGTGTGACATGAGCGCCAGGACCTTCTGAAAGAACGCCTGCAGGTGCGCCACTTCATTCGGCGTGTGTGCCGCCGCAATCAGCTCTCCCTGGAGCACCGTCAGAACGGGTTGCCATTCCGTGATATCAATCCCCTGGGCAACCTCCTCGTCCAATATCTCCTGAAGCGTGGAGAGGAAGGCATTTGTTCCAGCCTGTTCGACAAGAACCGTCAGGGAGTGGCGCAGGGCGTCATGCGATTGCTCGGCCAGGCGCGGTGCGATCCGGGAGAGTGTTTGCTCGACGATCTTTCCCGGTTTCACGGTGGAGCCATCCGCGCGTCCCGGGACGGTGGGAAGTGAATCCAGTGCAACGACTGCCTGGGGGAGGCAGCCGCACGATCTCCGGAGGACGAGTCGCGCGGGGAGCACGGTCTCGGGGGGCACCGCATCTCCCCGCGCGAGGGCCGCGGCAATTGTCGCCGCGGTCCGGCCCTGTTCTCTCAGGAGCTGTCCGACCGTCGTGAGGGAGGGCACCACGAACTGCGAGTCATGGATGTTGTCAAAGCCGATAACGGCAATGTCCCGAGGGACCGAGCATCCGTGCTCGCGAAGCGCATCGATCGCGCCGATCGCCATTTCATCGTTGGCGGCAACGAGCGCCTGGAAATCCGGCCGTGCGTGCCTCTGAAAGTAGTTGGAGAGCGCCTGCCGTGCGCCCACCCGCCAGAAGTCACCCTGCATCCATAGTTCGGGGTCCTCGTCGAGGCCCCGTGCCCGCAACGCTTCCCGGTACGCCGCGAAACGCTGCTGCGCTTCATGGTTGATCTCGGGCCCCTTCAGGAAAGCGATTCGACGCAGTCCGTGGACATCGACCAGGTGATCAACGGCTTCGAGTATCCCCGCCCGATTGTCCGTGAGAACGCTTGGCACCCCTTCGATCCTGATGCCGATGCTGACACGCGGGATCTCTTTCCACCGCCCGAAATAGGACAGAAGGTGGTCGAATGGAAGAAACGACCCCTGCGTTCCGGTTGCCAGCACCAGCGCGTCGACGGTGCCCGGCCTGATGTAGTCGAAAATCACATTGTTCTGGTAGTCATGCCCGTGCGGAGTACCGAGGACCCTTCCGGAGAACACGATGAGGTTTGCGTCCTGGCTTCGACTGCCGCTCGACACGCCATCAATGATCCGACGCGCGTAGCCGGAAACGAGCTGGTCGATCAGGAGACCCAGCGTGATGCGTTCCTTCACTGGAGAAACTGTAGGCCCGCGCCTGCGCATCGTCAAGGCGGGAGGGTGAGGCCCTCGTCGCCTTGATCTCCGGCCTTCATGCAGATAATCATCAAGGATCATGGCGCAATTTCATTTGCCCGCGGTCCCCGCGGAATTGGAGTGGCGGCTGGATCCCGTTGAGTGGGCGGTGGAAAATGGGGGAGGGCTTTCAATCCGTTCAGGGGAGAGGACTGATCTGTTTTTTGATCCGAAGGACTGTGCGAAAAACGACGCGGCACCCGCCGCGCTCTTCACGCCTCCAGACCGGAGCTTCACCCTCTCCGCCCGGGTGAGCGTCGAGTTTGCATCGATGTTCGACGCGGGCGCGCTCCACGTGCGCGCCGGAGAGGATCGCTGGGCGAAACTCTGTTTCGAGTATTCGCCCCAGCGCGAGCCCGTGGTCGTCTCCGTCGTCAATCATGGGCTCTCGGACGACTGTAATTCGGCCGTTGTGCGCGGGGAATCGGTGTACCTGCGGGTGTCCCAGGGCGAGGCAGCGACCGCCTTCCACTATTCGCTCGATGGGGCGCACTGGAGCTTCGTACGCTTTTTTTCACTCGGTTCCCTGGAAGGTCTCCGAGTCGGCTTCTCAAGCCAGTCACCCACCGGGAAGGGATGCCGGGCGGTGTTCTCGGAGATCAGGTACCGGCCCGGGTTTCCCGCCGACATCCGCAGCGGCGAGTAGAGGCAGGAGACACGCTGCGGGAAGGATCGCGCGGGCCGGGTCCGGGGTCGACCCAGGGCTGGGGGGACGGCTGGGATTCGTTTTCATTGCTCACCAGCTTGACGTGCTTGCCGCGCCGTCGTACTGACGATATACATTCATACGATGCGGCAGGGGAGCAAAACGCGGAAATCGATCGCCGTTGTCCGGGGAAGTGACAAACGCTACCGCTATTTCGACCTTGTCATGGCGGCTTTCGTCACCGTCCTGATCGTCAGCAACATCGCGTCCTCCGCGAAAATCGTTGACTGGGGAGTTTCGCTGTTCGGAATCCGCCTGGCTTTCGACGGGGGCACGCTCCTCTTCCCGATCAGCTACATTTTCGGCGACGTGCTCACGGAGGTGTACGGCTACCGCCGCTCGCGTCGCGTGATCTGGACGGGTTTCGCCTGCCTCGCGGTGACCGCCGGGGTCCTCTGGCTGGTGCGCGTGATGCCGGGAGAATCGACGTGGGCCTCCGGCGGCGGACAGCAGGCCTTCGAGCAGACTCTCGGCGGCATGAGCTCCGGGGGGATCGTCCTTGCGAGCCTCGTCGCTTATTTTGCCGGAGAGTTCAGCAATTCCTTCGTTCTTGCCGAGATGAAGATTCTCACGAGCGGAAAATGGCTGTGGACCAGGACAATCGGCAGCACTCTCGTCGGGGAGGCCGTGGACACGGCCGTCTTCGTCACCATCGCGAGCCTCACCCGGGTTTTCCCGTGGTCGCTCTTCCTCACGCTCCTGGTGACGAACTACATTTTCAAGGTCGCCATCGAGGTGGTGATGACCCCCGCAACCTACCGCCTGGTCCGCTCACTGAAAAACGCCGAGCAGGAAGACTGGTACGACCGGGGCACGAACTTCAATCCATTCGCAATCACGCGGTGACGTTGGACCGGTGCACGTCGTAGTGGTTCCAGACCTGCTGCGACTTCCCCTCCCGGATCAGTATGAGCTGCGGCGATTCGTGGGCTACCGCGTACGTCTCGGCCACCCAGTTGGAAAGCTCCCGCTGCTCACGGACATTGATCCAGTAGACGGGGAGCTCCGTGGTCATCGTCCTCACTTCCCTTGCGGCTCCCGCCGAGATGCCGCAGGTCGTGGAGTGCTTGAACACGAAGCACGTCGCGGGCAGCACTTTTTCCGTCATGGGGATGATGGTGCTCATCTGTTGTCTCTTTGCATCAGAGTACCCTCTCTCTGGCGACTGGTCAATTCTTGACTTGCGCCGCGTTTTCTCCTATCGTTCGGGCGAGAAGCGAATGAAACAGGTCACGATTCGACTAGAGTTGCGGGTTTCGGAAGAAATGAACGAGTTCCTTCAGATGCAGTCGCAATCACGGAAGCTGAGCTTTGAAGGCCTCATTCTCATGTACCTTGACGAACAGATGAAGAAGGAGCGGCAGGACCGCCAGCACAACGGACCCCGCAGGGCTTGAGAGCCTTCCCTTGCTCAGTGATCCAGGAGCTTCTCATAGGCCGCTCTCACCCTCTGGAATCTTTCGTCCAGCTCGGAAAGCAGCTGCTCGGATGATGCACCGCTGCCCAGCATGAGCCGGGCGAGCGCTCGAAGCTGCGCAGGGTCGCGCGGCAGGCTGTGAGTCTGGCGGTCTTCGTAGATCTGGAGGAAATGCTCCACCCTGCGCAGGAATATGTAATCCTGTGCGAGCTGGTCGGAGATCTCCTTTGCCAGTATTCCCTCCTCGGCCAGCGCCTTGAGCGCCGGAAGCGTTCCCCCGCAGAGCAGCCGCGGATGATCGTGCGCGTGAGAGAGCTGAAGCCCCTGGGCCAGGAACTCCACGTCGCGCAGTCCTCCAAGGCCGGTCTTGATGTCCGTGGTTGAAAGCACGCCGCGGGACAGGCCGCGCAGCGCCTCTCTTCGGAGCGTGTCGATTGCCGCGGCCACCTCGGCGTGCGCACGGGGGACAAGGAGCTGTGTGCGTGCGGTATCGAGGAAGGCCTGACCCAGCGCCGGGTCACCCGCCACCGGCCGCGCCTTCAGCAGCGCCTGCACCTCCCACAATGCGGCATGCCGGCCATAGTATTCATTCAGCGCGGGAAGCGTGAAAACAAGCTGGCCCGAGGTGCCGTAGGGCCGGAGCCGCAGGTCGACCCGGTAGGCGTATCCCTCCGTCGTATGGGTGGACAGATCCCCCCTCAGTGCTTCCATGAGACGGCTCGCGGATTCCACGGGGCCCGCCTCACTCCCGCCTTCCTCCCCGTCGTCCACGCACACGCCCAGCAGGTCGACGTCGGAGCTGTAGTTCAGCTCCCGTCCTCCCAGCTTCCCGAATGCCACAATGCAGAAACGGGATCCGCCACCCCTCGCCTCGTCCTGTCGGCGTTCCAGCGCCGCGGCGATCACCCCGTCGGCGAGATCGGAGATCTCCTCCATGATGCGCGGGGTGGGAACGCCGAGGCAGATATCGCGCGCGCCGATGCGCAGGATCTCCCGCCGGCGGAACCGGCGCAGGCAATCGCGCCACTCATCCAGGCCGGGCGATGAGCGCGAGAGCTCCCTCATCTCCTTCACGATGTCGACACTGCTGCGCCGGGCGTGGATGACGTCGGGCCGTCCGATTGTTTCGAGTAAGACCGGATCGCGCACCAGGGTATCGGCGAAGAACTGGCTCGCCGAGAAGATGCTGAGGAGGATCTCCAGCCGCATCGGCTGGGAAAGGATCTGGCGCAGGTGCGCCGCGGGATCCGGCAGCGCCTGGAGGAAGCGCTCCCAGTTGTTGAGAGCCATGTCAGGGTCGGGGCGGTGGGCGAGCACGTCACAGGCGATGATCGCCAGCCGCGCGAAAAGGGTGCGGTCTCCTCCGCCGATGCGTCGGAGATTCAGCAGGGCGCGCGCGGGATCAGCGAATCCGCGCTCGCGAAGAGCGCGATGCGCCAGCTCCTCGGGCACTTCGTCGGAAAGGATCAGGTCCGCCACGGTGACCACGGGCGCACCCGGGAGACTGTCCCTTCCGAAGTGGCGCTGAACGAATGCGCGGACCGCGGCCGTGTGGGTCTCGAAATCCAGGTGCAGCTTCCGTGCCGGTGTGCTCTCGGGTTCCGCCGTGTAGCCCATACGCCGCGCAAGGTGCACGTATTCGTGGGACTCCAGTCCGGGCAGCACGAGGTCCCGGGCGGAGCCGCGAAGCATCCGCAGGCCGTTGATGAGCCGCCGGAAGAAGCGGTAGGCGGCCACCAGCTCCCCCGCCTCCGATTCTTCCACGACGCCGATCGATGCGAGGGTGTGGAGAGCCTCGTGGATCCGGGGCGTGCGCAGTCGGCGCTCCGTGGCACCATGCATCACCTGGAGAATCTGCACTGCGTACTCAAGGTCGACGAGCGCGCCGGGACTGAACTTTGCGTTGAGACCCTCTCCCGGCCGCCGCGGCGCGGGTTGCTCCCGCCGGTCCGCCACGGGCAACGGACCGGTTTTTTCCTGTACCTGGCGCGCCCGCAGCTCGCGCAGCTCCCGCAGGTCGATGCTCTCCGCCGTGTACACCATCTCGTCGCGAAGCCGCTCGATCTGGCCGCCGAACTCCATGTCTCCCCCGACGGCCCTGAGCCTCACGAGGGCCAGTCTCTCGTACGAATGCGCCGCACC
Organism: Spirochaetaceae bacterium; assembly: GCA_003170115.1. Lineage (GTDB taxonomy): Bacteria > Spirochaetota > Spirochaetia > SZUA-6 > Fen-1364 > Fen-1364. Next base: position 7,202 of record PMZS01000111.1, on the reverse strand, counting down.
CCCGCGCGCGTAGTACGTGCAGAAGCTTTCCAGGCTGCAGGCCAGAGGTCCCGCCGCGCCATGGGGCCGCAGGCGGAGATCGATGTGAAAGATGCCTTCGCGCTTGGCATGCACGAGCCGAAGCAGCTCGCGGACCACCTTGTCGTAGAACTCGGCGTTCTCGATGCTCTCGGGTCCGCCGGTAGACCCGCTGTCGCTGTAGACGAGCAGGATCTCGATGTCCGACGCATATCCCAGCGCCACGCCGCCCATTTTTCCGAGGCCCAGGATCGCCACGCGCACCGGCAGCCCTGCCACTGTGCGCGGCTCCCCGAATCTCAATGCGAGCGTCCGCTGGGCGTAGGAAGCGGCCGCTTCGACCACCGCCTCCGCGAGGGCGGTAAGCCTCCGACTGAGGAGGAGAAAATCGTTTTCAAACGCCTCCTCGGAGGCTGCGTTCGGTGCGGCGGGTCGGCGCGACGTGAGGATGTGGTCGAGGTCGAAAAGATAGATCTCCCGGTCCTTGAACCCGTTCAGCCTTCGGGCAAAATCCTCGGGGTCCGCGGCGCCCGCCACCGCTGCATTCAGCCGCCCGCGGAGGCTCTCGATGGGCTCGGAGAATCGGCCTCCCCCCATCTGTGGGGCGAGCATGGGAAGGAGCTCTTCGTACTGGAGGCGCACGAAATCCTCCCAGAGGAACGTGCTCGCTCCAAGGAGCTGGGCAAGGTCCCGCAGCACCCCCTGGTCGGAGAGCATCTGCACCCACCGCCCCTGCCCGGGCATGGCGAGCACTTCCCGTACCAGCTGCTCGAAGCGGACCAGCGCGGCCAGCGGATCCGGCGCGCTGGGCAGGAAAGAAGTGAACTGCTTGGTGAGCAGCACCGAGAGCTTGATCCTGTCGATGACGGCGGGGTCCGAGATCGCCCGGCCCGAGGCGTCGACGAACTCGAACTCGTCCTCGATCCTCTCGCCCTCCGTGCGGATGATGACGTGCTCGATGGAGACGTCCTGGAGGGTGAGGGCCGTTGAAAACGTGAACAGGAAGAACGGCGTGTCCTGCGAGAGCACGCGCATGCGGGTGCGGCCCGCGGCCGGGCCGCTCACCTCGATGCGGACCGGGTACAGGACTGCTCCCTCGCCGGTTCGTGCGAGCTCGCCGAGGGCGGCCCCGGCCATCTCGTTGACGACCTGTCGCGCCTTTTCCACCGACTCCCCGCCGCGTTCGAAGAGCGCAAAAACCTCCGTCAGCCGTTCCGCCAGGCGTGCGGGCCACCCGTCGTCCCACCGGGACGACGCGACAGTTCCCGTGAACGTGTCGATGATCCGGCGCCTCCGCAGCTCGATTTCGCGGGGAGAATCCGGGGCGGGGCGGGTCCAGGTGAAGATGTCCCCCCCGACGATGTCAAAGCCCATCGAGGAGAGTATGCCCGCGATCGCTGAGAACGCGCCCGGATGGTCGAAGGCGAGGATCGTGACTCTCACGCCCGCCGTTTCAAGGTCCACGAGCACCGTTGCGGGCAGCTCAGGGCCGAGAGAGGAAATCGCGTTGACGTGCCGCGCGATCTCGGCGGAATCGAAGCGCTCGAAGTATCGGGAATCCAGCCGGGCGACATGCTCTGCCGCAAGGCGCCGATCCACGCCGGGCGGAAGAGAGACCAGCTCGTCAGGATGAATCGGCGGCATGCAGTCCTGCGTGAGCTGACTGTAGCAGAAAGGCCTCAGCCCGAACAGCCGCGGGCGTTGACACAGTCCGCGTCGTGTGAGATGAAATCTCAAGCGTTTCGATGAAGACGAGTGAAACCCCTCCGACTCCCGGCCTCACAATCCTGGGCGAATCTCCTTTCGCCCGAACCCCGGCCGGCAGACTGAAGGCACGGATTGCCACGGCGTTCCCCGGCCACGATACGCTCGTGACCGTGCCGGGAATACACGTCACGCAACGGCAGGCTTTTCTCGACCACCTGGACGAGCAGAAACACGCACGGGGGGAGCCCGCTCTCACCAAGGCGGAGAGGGACAGGGAATGGGGACTGGCGGTGGACCTTATCATCGTTGAGGGCGCGATCCAGATCAGGCCCGATCCGAACAACATGCCCCTTGCCTTTCTCGCCGATGAGATGCTCCAGCGTCTGATTGCGAAGCACAGGATCCGGTTTCTCGGCGTCCTGAACGAACGTGTGCGGGAGGCGATCAAGCGGCGAGGGGAGCTGTGGCGGATCACGCCGCTGCCGAAGACCCCCGAGGAGATGGGGGCGATGATCGAGTCCTCCCGCATCGGAATCGGCGGACGCGAGATCTACTACTACGGGGAGCTGACGGGCACCCGCTACCTCACATTCCAGGAGTTCCAGGGGCTTGGCCGGCTCGAGGACGCCGAGTTGCGTTCTCACCTGGGCGAAATTTTCCGGCACCTCGGGAGGAGGAACGCGGCCGGCAACCCCGAGCTGGCGCTCTTTGGAACAGGCCCTGGCATCTCCCGGGCCGACTTCACCCGGATCGATCTCCATGCGCTGGATTCCGCGGGCCTCCGCGAGGCGTATGACGGGATACTGGCGAAGTTCAGGGCCGCGGTAAAGCCGGCGCTCCTCCGGGACGATCCGGAGAGCTTCGAGTGGAAGAACGCCATGGTGGCCGCGCTCATCGGCCGCGAGAACGAGCTCGTGACCGGGGGGGGCCTTCTCGGGCTGAGCGCGGAGTTCTTCATGCAGATCGAGTGGCTGCCCGGGGGACGCATGGAAGAAGGCGAGCTGATGCTGGACCCCGTCCTGGAGGTCGCCGAGGCCGGCGGCGGGCCGGGCGAGAACCTGCGGGACCAGAAGTCGCGCAAGTTCATCCTGAACTTCGTGCGCGAGTACGGCGACCTGGAGTTTGTGAATGTGGGCCGGGTGATCGGCTCCCTCTCCCGGCGCGCCGCGATGCCGGGCCGGCGGGGCGTGTACATTGCGGCGCTCAAACAGCGCCAGAATCCGGCGGAGATCGTGACGATCATCAGGCTGCAGAAGCAGGGCGTGCGCGAGTACCTCGAGCAGGGCCTCTCCCTCCTGGACGCCATGATCAGCGCGGAGGAGTACACCGAGTACATCCTCGACCGGCGGCTGGGCTGCCGGCAGCTCGGGATGAACCTCCCCCTGCGCGTGACGGCGAAAAAGATCAGCGAGCGATACGTCCCGCCAAAGGGCGCGGGGTACCCGATATGGACGCCCTATTTCGAGAGGGAATACATCCGGGGCATCGCGACCGACAAGCTTCCCCCGGCGCTTTTCGAATCACGGGAGTTTGCCGCGAGGTGCGCGCATCTCCTTGGCCAGGCCGCGGCCCCGAACATCATCGTGGGACGGTGCGACAGGACCGGCAGTCCCCTGTTCGACGACGGTGACGAGGTGATGATCCTGGACGCCGTGGGCATGCCGGAGGACATCGTGGTGGCCGATCATACCGGCACGTTCAACGACTACGCCTGCCCGCTCGCGGAGTTCACCGTGAAGTACGCGCTGCCCGTCACGCGGCGGCGGAGCTTCCTCCCGGATCCGGCCGGCTTTGCGCGGGCATACTGCGCCGCGTTCGAGGACCGGCTCCAGAGAATCCAGGAGGACTATCGAAGGAGGAGGAAGGCTTTCGATTCGCTCTTCCTCCACCTTCCCGCCCAGGAACCCGGCAGCTTCGCGTACAGGTGGAAGAGGGCCCTCGCGCGCCTGGATGAGACCAGCCCGACCGCGCTCGCCGACCTGGTCAGGGGCAACATCGAGCGCTGAGCTGCGTCTTCAGACGCTCTGCCGTTCGAATCCGCTACTTCTTGCCCAGGCTGATCGTATAGGCGATCACGTCCGCGATCTGCTGGGGCGTCAGCTTCTTCTCGTCTCCAAAGGCAGGCATGTTCAGCGATGGCTTCAGTCCCTCGGGCTTGGAACCGTGCTCGATATAGATATCGATGTTCTTCGTGAAGGCTTTGATATCCGGGCTGGCGATTTCCGGGTCGATCGGGCTCAGAGCCGGCACCGTCCCGTCCTTGGACCCGGGGTTCGCGACGTTGCCCTCGCCCTTTGCGCCGTGGCATGTGACGCAGCTTGTCTTGTACACCTGTGCGCCCCGCGCCACGTCGGACGCCAGTGTCACGGCCACGCCAACCGCGCCGGGTCCGGAGGGTGCCCCCTCCTGCGCCTTGTTGTCTGGTGCGGGCTGGCTTGACTTCGAACACGCGAACAGGATGAAAAGCGAGATCACGGGGACGAGCACTCTGAAAAGCCGTATCCCTTTCATTGTCCGCTCCTCCTTTGCTCGGAGAGACTATGCGCGATAAAAAGGCGGGTGTCCATCGTTCATCGTGACGACATTCTCCCACTTGAACACCCCGCGCTTCCCTGTCAGAACTATGGAACCGTGATTACCGTCAGCGACCTCACTCTCTCTTTCAGCAACCGGATTCTTTTCAAGGACGTCAACTTGAAGTTCACCCCCGGCAACTGCTATGGCCTCATCGGCGCGAATGGCTCCGGAAAGTCATCGTTCCTGAAAATACTCTCCGGTGAGCTGGAACCGGACAAGGGAGACATCATCCTCGGGGCCGGAACGCGCATGTCGGTGCTCAGCCAGGATCACTTCGCCTTCGAAGAGCAGCGGGTCCTCGACACCGTGATCATGGGCTCGAAGCGGCTGCACGCGGTGGGGAGAGAGCGGGAATCTCTCTACGCCAAGGTCGATTTCACCGAGGCCGACGGCATGCGTGCCAGCGAGCTGGAAGCGGAGTATGCCGAGCTTGGCGGATGGGAGGCCGACGCGCAGGCGGCCACCCTTCTGGCCGGACTTGGCACGCCGGAAGCCTTTCATGAAAAGCTGATGCGGGACGTCGATGAAGGGGTCAAGGTGCGCGCGCTTCTCGCCCAGGCCCTGTTCGGGAACCCCGACATCCTGCTGCTCGACGAGCCGACCAACGGGCTCGACCTGGCTTCCATTTCCTGGCTGGAGGAGTTCCTCATCGAGTTTCCCAACATCGTCATCGTGGTGTCCCACGACCGGCACTTTCTCAACGCGGTGTGCACGCACACCTGCGACATCGACTTCGGCCAGGTGCGCATGTACGCGGGCAACTATGACTTCTGGTTCCGCATCAACACAATCCTCGCGCAGCAGCAGAAGGACGAGAAGAAGCGCCGGGAGGAGAAGGTGAAGGACCTCAAGGAGTTCATTCACCGTTTCGCGGCCAACGTGTCCAAGAGCAGGCAGGCCACGTCGCGGAAGAAGATCCTCGAAAAGCTCGAGGTGGATGACTACGTTCCTTCAAGCAGGCGATTTCCCTATGTCGGCTTCAAGCCTTTGCGGGAGGTCGGAAACGTGGTCCTGGAGATCGAGGGCCTCACCAGGTCCCTTGAGGGGCGGCCGGTGCTTTCGGGCTTTGATCTCGCCGTGAGGCCGGGCGAAAAAATCGCATTCGTCGGCCGGGAGCACCTGGCAAAGACCGCGCTGTTTCGCATCCTCGCCAATGAAGACACTCCCGACGCCGGCAACTTCCTCTGGGGCCAGACGATCTCCTGGTCATATTTTCCCAGGGAAAACGCTCGCCTGTTCGACAGCGACATGCCCCTGGTGAGCTGGCTTTCGCAATACAGTCCGACCGACGACGAGACCTTCGTGCGCTCCTTCCTGGGGCGCATGCTGTTTTCAGGCGACGAGGGGTTGAAGCCCGTGCGCGTTCTCTCTGGAGGTGAGCGGGTGCGTTGCCTGCTCGCCCGGCTCATGCTGTCGGGGGCAAACTGCCTCCTGCTCGACGAACCGACCAATCACCTCGACCTGGAAGCCATCGAGTCACTCGACGAGGGCCTGGTCGATTTCCCGGGCGTCCTGCTTTTCGCCAGTCATGACCACGAGTTCGTCACCTCGATTGCCAACCGCATCATCGAAATATGCCCCGGCGGCGTGATCGACCGCGCCATGAGTTTCGACGATTACCTCCAGGACAGGAAGATCACGGAGCTGCGGGACAGGTACTACCATGGGCATGTCGCGGCAGAGATCTGAGGAAGCAGCCCCGGACTCTCCCTTACACCTTGCTCAACCCCATGAACGTCGTATTCTTCATCTTCACCCAGACGAGTTTTTTCTTGATGTTCGGGACAAGAAGCTCCGTGCCTTCCTGCCCATCCCTCACGGCAAGAACGGGAAAAGCCACCTCCGCGTCGAACCCCTTCCCCTCCGCAACTTCATCCACGTACACTCGAAACCGCCTGAAATCCATGTGGGCCCCCTCGGAGTCGCATTATAGCATGAAACGGGGCCTCTCGCGAGGCCCCGTTGGAAGGAAGAGAAGAGAAAGCCTCAGATATCGAAATAGAGCATGTATTCCCACGGATGAGGCCGCAGGTCCATTGCGAGGACCTCGTTCTTCATCTTGTAGTCGATCCAGGTCTCGATGACGTCTGGCGTGAATACGTCGCCCTTCAGGAGATAGTCGTGATCGTTCTGAAGCGCCTTCAGGACCTCGCGGAGCGACCCCGGGGTCTTGGGCACCGCGGCCAGCTCCTCGGGCGGCAGGTCATAGATGTCCTTGTCCAGCGGCTTGCCCGGATCGATCTTGTTCTGGATCCCGTCGATTGCCGCCATGAGCATGGCGGAGAAGGTGAGGTAGGGGTTGCTGCTGGGGTCCGGGCAGCGGAACTCCAGGCGCTTCGCCTTCGGAGAGGGTGAATACATCGGGATGCGGATCGCCGCGCTCCTGTTTCGCCTGGAGTAGGCGAGGTTGACGGGGGCCTCGAACCCCGGCACCAGGCGTTTGAAGCTGTTTGTCGTGGGCGTGGCAAAGGCGAGAATGGACGGGGCATGCTTGAGCAGGCCGCCGATGGCGTGAAGCGCCATCTGCGAAAGCCCCGCGTAGCCGTCACCGGCGAAGAGGTTCTTGCCTCCTTTCCACAGCGACAGGTGCACGTGCATTCCGCTGCCGTTGTCGCCGAAGAGAGGCTTCGGCATGAAGGTGACGACCTTGTTGTGCTTCTTCGCCGTGTTTTTCACGATGTACTTGTATTTGAGGACGTTGTCCGCCATCGTGAGGAGGTTGTTGAAGCGCATGTCGATCTCGCACTGCCCGCCGGTGGCCACCTCGTGGTGCTGCGCCTCGATGGGGATGTCTATGGACTCCAGGGTGAGCATCATCTCGCTCCTGATGTCCTGCAGGGTGTCGTTCGGCGGCACGGGGAAGTAGCCTTCCTTGTAGCGGATCTTGTAGCCCAGGTTGG
>PMZS01000266.1 GCA_003170115.1 Spirochaetaceae bacterium | reverse complement strand
TCAGGGCCGCGAACTTGTTGTCCAGGTAGGGGATCACCGTGCCGAAATACTGTTTCACGAGGTCGGGATGCTCGCGAACCGCCGTCTCGGGATCCGTGAAAATCATTCCCTGTTTCGTGAGGTCTTCCTTGATGCTGTGATAGACCATTTCCGAGTCATACTGGGCGCCCACGCCGGCGAGGAATTTCCTTTCGGCCTCGGGAATGCCGATCCGCTCGAAGGTTTCCTTGATGTTCGCCGGAACATCTTCCCAGCTCCGGGACTGCTGCTCCTGGGGGCGCGCGTAATAGTAGAGGTTCTCGAAATCGAGGTCGGAGAGGTCGGCGCCCCAGTTGGGCATCGGCTTCTTCCGGAACGCGGCGAGGGAGCGCAGGCGGAACTGGCGCATCCATTCCGGCTCCTCCTTGCGGTGCGAAATGGCGTTGACGATGTCCTCGTTCAGGCCCTTCCTGGTCTTGAAGACCGATTCGTCAGGAAAGTGGTACCCGTGCTGGTATTCGCCGACCAGGTCGCTGCGATCCCATGCCGGCGGCGTTTCAACGACGGGCGACTGCGCCTTCATTTGCTTCCTCCTCGATTCCATACTGCTGCTTGATCCAGTCGTACCCGCGTGTCTCCAGGGTTTCGACCAGCTCCTTGCCGCCCGAGGTGACGATCCTGCCCTTGTACATGATGTGCACGTAGTCCGGCACGATCTGGGTCAGGATCCGCTGGTAGTGCGTGATGATGAGCGCTCCGAAGTCCGGTCCGCGCAGCCGGTTCACGCCCTTTGACACGACCTTCAGCGCATCGATGTCCAGGCCGGAATCGGTTTCGTCCAGGATCGCAAGGGAAGGGGAGAGCATGAGCATCTGCAGCACTTCCATGCGCTTCTTCTCTCCCCCGGAGAAGCCCTGGTTGAGCGAGCGGTTGATGAAGGCCTGGTCCATTTCCATGAAGTCCATCGCCTCGCGGAGCCGCTTGATGTACGCGGTGACGTTCATGCCGCCGCCGGAGGCGGATTTGTCGCCGCCGGAGGCGGATTTGCCGGTCCCGGTCCCGCGCAGCTCGATGACGCGCTTGAGGAACTTGCCGACCGTCACGCCGGCGATTTCCACCGGATACTGGAACGCAAGGAAGAGTCCCTTCAGCGCCCGCTCGCTCGTCCTGAGAGCGAGGTAGTCTTCCCCGTCCAGCGTCACGCTTCCCCCGGTCACCTGGTATGAGGGGTGTCCCATGAGCACGTTCGCCAGCGTGCTCTTTCCCGAGCCGTTTGGGCCCATGAGCGCGTGGATCTCTCCCGTGCGGATGTCGAGGTCGAGCCCCGAAAGGATCGGTTTGTCCCCGATCGATGCCTGGAGATTTCTCACTTGCAGATGTTGTGCCATGCGTCTCCCTTCAAATGGGATAGCCAAGGGCGACCCGCGCCTCTTCGCTCATCCGTTCAGGTCCCCACAGCGGGGACCACACCGTGGTGGCGGTCACGTCAACAAGCCCGAACGCGTCCCGCACGGTCTCGATGATGTCGCGGCGGATGATGTCCTCTGCCGGGCACCCCGGATAGGTGAGGGTGAAATCCACCTCGATTGCGGCCTCCTTCACGTCAACCCGGTACACAAGGCCCAGGTCGACTATGCTGAACGCCAGCTCGGGGTCTTCGACATTGCGAAGCACATCCATCACTTCTTCACGAGACACCATTGCCGTCACTCTCTCTCCTATAAGTTGACAATCCTGACTAAATTAGTCAAGATTAACCAGATGAAAATTGTGGAGATTCTCTGCAACCCAAGGCCGGGCAGCTACAACCTTGCGCTTGCCGCAAGTGCCCGGGAGCGGCTTGAATCGCTCGGGCACGAGGTGTTCCTGCACGACCTGTACAAGGAAGGATTCGATCCTGTTCTGGAAGCCCCCGAACTTGCGCGCGGCTTCAGCCTTGAAGGCCTCGTGCAGGTGCACTGCATGGAGCTTGCCGCCGCGGACGGGCTCCTCATCTTGCATCCCGACTGGTGGGGCCAGCCGCCCGCGGTCCTGAAAGGCTGGATCGACAGGGTGTTCCGCCAGGGAGTGGCCTACGAGCTGGAAGGTGACGATTTTTCCGAAAAGGGCTGGAAGCCGCTCCTCTCGGGGAAAAAGGGGCTCGTTTTCTGCACTTCGGATGCCCCCGAGGACTCGGCCCGGACACTCGAGGCGTTGTGGACTCACTCCGTCCTCGGTCGCTGCGGCATGGAGGCAGCCTGCCACGTGCTGCGCGGGATGCGGCGCACGGACCCCCCTGCCCGGCGGGCCTGGCTGGAGTTCATGAGTTCGATCCTGCAGAAGTGGTTCCCGGCCAATTGAAGTCCGCGCGGTGGCGCGACCTGTTCTTCGGTTGACGTTTCGCCGATAAAGAATCAGGGGGCCAACGTGGATTCCCTGGCAGGGCCGCTTTTCTCTTACTCCGGCTTTCGGAGAAAATCCTCCAGCCCCTGCTGCGCCTCTCTCCTGACCGTTCCACGGATCAAAGGCGTCCATCCTAAAACGACCCCCGCGGGTCCCAGTGCCATGCCTGCCCATTTCCAGAGGCTGAAACGGTCTGCATGGCGCACGATCTTGTCGTCGAGAAAAGTAAAAGACGCTTCAATAACGTTGTGCACGGCCCGGCCTGTTTTCGAGAATGTGTAATTTGCCTCCCAATGCGCCGACCCCGAAGTCCCGAGCGCCGAGACGGCGCCGAAGGTGATTTCAAGATCCTTTGCGCGGGCGCAGAGCATCCGCCACATGCCGGTCGCGTGCGCCCCTGAAAGCTGTCCGAATACCGGATCGGAGAAGACAACCCCGGGATGGTAGCATCCGCACATTCCTTCGGCGTCCCGGGCGCGGAAGCTCTCGTAGAATCGCTGAATGAGCTGCTCCTGGGGATTCACGTGGTTCCTCCTCGAAGATCGCCTTCTCAATCAGAGAAGGGCCGCCGCGGCTTCCAGCGCATCCAGGTTGATCGTGCCGCCTGTCGTGCTGGGCATCCCTGTCGGGTGTGATCTGCCGAGGATCCACAGCTCGCGCGGCAAGGGGATGAAGACCGCCTCATCGCCCTGCTTCTTTCCCCAGGCGATCCGTGGGGCACCGTTGGTCGCCTCTTCGACTCCGATATCCAGGTACAGGTCGGGAGTCTTCTTTCCCGGCGTCTGACGCGCGAAAAGGTAGCCCGCATTGCGGGAGCTCCACAGCAGGAGCACGCGAATCTTTTCGCGCGCGCCGAGAAGCGCCTCCAGGGCGCCGGTGGGGGCTGCCTCGGGGTTCACCCACGCTTCCACCGCGGCGCCCGTCGCGAGGGCATCGGTGAGAGCGGCCTTCACGTCAGCAATCACGCGTGATGCGGCGCGCCGCGAAGTCTCGTCATCGTGACCGGCAATCCAGAGATCGGCCGTGCCCTTGCGCTTCCTCCGGTAAGCCTCGGTGAATGCCACGTTGTTCGTGGCTCCGATGTCGCCGATCAGGAGGATGAGCGGCCGGGCATCGTCAGTGCATCCCGAGGCGTTCGAGGCAAGCTGTGCCCATCGGGGATCCAGCTTTTCCAGGCCGGCGGCCCGGACGGGAATTCCGCGGCGCGTGGCTGCCTCCACGAATGCGTCGATGGCCTCCCCGCTGAGATAGGGGGAGATGCGCATCACCGGGCTGCGAGCTTTTCCAAGCGCCTTGTGGAGCCGGGCCTTTGCCTCTCCGAGATTGACGGCGGCGGGGACAGGGTCGTTGAGGAATTCGTGCCCGAACTTTCCCTTCTTGCAAAGCTTGCCGTTGTTCGGAAGCTCGTAGCGCTCCGTGACCCTTGTGAAGAGGCTGCCGTGCCACCGGTAGTCGATGCCGCAGCCAACGGAGCAGCGGGAGCAGGTCCCCTCGACGGTCTTCTCCAATAGTGGAACGTTCTTCCTCGCCGGGAGCTTCTCGGTGAGAGCGCCCACGGGGCACGCGGAGACGCACTGGCCGCAGGAGATGCAGGTCTGGTCTTCGCCGAAGGGGATCCCGAATGACGGGGCCACGACAGAAGCGAAGCCTCGATAGATGTAGCCGAAGACACCAATGCCCTGCACGTCCAGGCAGATCCGGATGCATCGACCGCAGAGAACGCACTTGGAAGGGTCGCGGCTGATGAACGGGTGCGAATCGTCGATGGGGTGGATGGCAACCTCGCCAAGGAATCGCTTCGCGACTGCGTCATACTCAGTTGCGTGCTGTTTCAGGGCGCACTCGCGCACGTCCTGGCATCCGCACTCCAGGCACCGCTCCGCCTCGGCCCGAGCTGCCTCTACTGGCAGGGTCGATTCGATTTCCGCAAAGTTCCGCTTGCGTCGTTCCGGCTCCATGACCACCGGGTGAGCACGCGGCGCGCGCGGGGTGTCCGCGAAATCCGCCGCCACCGGCTCCTTGAAGTCGCTTTTCCTGCTGAGGAACTCTTTCGGCCGCTGGTAGGTCCTTCCCTCCATGTACGCCAGCGCCGCGCGCGCCGCGTGCTTGCCGCCGGCAATGGCGCGTATGGCGATGTCGGTGCCGGTAAGCAGGTCTCCTGCGACGAACACGCCAGGGACTTCCGTCCGGCCCGTGTCCATGTCGGCCTTCAGGTTGCCCTTCTCATCGACAAGACCGGAAACGCCCGAGAGGAGCTTTGTGTCCGAGTACTGCCCGACCGCGGAGATGACCGTGTCCACCGGCACGGTGAACTCCGATCCGTCCACGGGAACCGGCCTTCGCCGGCCGGACGCATCCGGCTCGCCGAGAGCCATCCGCAAAAGCGTGAGAGTCCTCAGGGCATCGCCTTCAGTCTGGATGGAGACCGGGGCAGCGAGGTACTGGATGGCGATCCCTTCCTCCATCGCCTCCTCGATCTCCGCATCGGAAGCCGGCATCTCTTCACGGGTGCGCCGGTAGTACATCGTGACCTTCGAGGCGCCGCCCCGCAGTGAGCATCGCGCGGCATCCAGCGCCGTGTTGCCGCCGCCGATGATCGCCACGATCTCCCCGACCTTCACGGGCTTGCCCGCGTTGATATCGCGGAGGAAGTCGATGCCGGAGAGCACATTGGGATGTTCCTCCCCGGGAATCCGCAGCCCCCGGCCCTTCCACGCGCCAAAAGCGAGCACAACCGCGTCGTGATCAGCGCGCAGTTTCTCCAAGGTGACGTCGCGGCCCAGGCGCACGCCTGTTTTCAGGGAAGCGCCCATGCTGAGCATTTGCGCGATCGCATTGTCCAGCACGCCGGGCGGCAGGCGGTAGTCGGGGATGCCGTAGCGCAGCATCCCGCCCGCTTTCTCCATGGATTCCAGGAGAGTGACCTGCACGCCTTTCTCCGAGAGGTACCACGCGGCGGCAAGACCCGCGGGACCCGCGCCCACGACAGCGGCTTTTCTTCCGTTCGGCGTCGGCACGGGCCTCTTCGTCATCCCACCCGAGTCCGCCTCGAAGTCCGCCGCGAAACGCTTGATGCCGTTGATGTTGAGCGGCTCCTCCACGAGGTTTCTGCGGCACTTCTCCTCGCAGGGACGCGGACAGATTCTGCCGATGACGGCAGGCATCGGGTTGTCGCGGCGTATGAGGTCCACCGCCTCGGCGAACTTTCCGTTGGCCACGAGGCCGAGGTAGCCCTGGATGTCGATGTTCGACGGGCACGTGAGGGTGCAGGGCGCCTTGCAGTCTCCGTAGTGGTTGGACAGGAGCAGGTCCAGCGCCATGCGCCGGGCGGCGGTCACCTCGGGGGAGCCTGAGGTGATGACCATGCCGGGCATCACGCGCGTGCTGCAGCTCGGGACGAATCCCTTCGCCTTCTCCACCTGCACCAGGCAGACCCAGCACGATGCGTATGGTTCCAGTCTCCTGTCGTGGCAGAGGGTGGGGATCCGGATGCCCTGGCTCTCCGCCACGTCGAGGATGGTCTTCCCCGGTTCCACGAGGAGCTTCTTCCCGTCCAGTGTGATCTCGATCATGTCAGCGGCCATGCTCAGTCCTTGCGGTCACGGTATTCCGTGACATTTTGCTTGCCGGAGGTGATAGCGATCGCGTCGAACCGGCACGCCTCGTGGCACAGCCCGCACTGGATGCAGGTGTCCTGGTCGATTGAATGGGGCTTCCGGCGCTCGCCGTGAGCGGCTTTGGTCGGGCAGACTTTTGCGCACAGCATGCACCCCGTGCAGCTTTCCGCGATCACGTTGAAGCGGATGAGCGCCTTGCACTTCTTCGCGGCGCACCGCTTGTTCCTGATATGGTCGTCGTACTCGGAGCGGAAATAGCGCAGGGTCGTGAGGACGGGGTTGGGCGCCGTCTGGCCCAATCCGCACAGCGAGGAGACCCGGACCTTGGCGGCAAGCTCTTCCAGATCGGCGATGTCCTTCTGTTCTCCCCTGCCCTCGGTGATGCGGGTGAGGATCTCCAGCATCCGCTTCGTTCCGATGCGGCAGAAGGTGCACTTCCCGCAGGATTCGCTCTGGATGAAAGTGAGAAAGTACCGGGCGATGTCCACCATGCAGGTGGACTCGTCCATGACCACCATGCCGCCCGAGCCCATGATTGCGCCCGTGGCGGTGAGGGAATCGTAGTCCACCAGGACGTCGGCCAGCGCTTCGGGCACGCACCCGCCGGACGGCCCGCCCATCTGAACCGCCTTGAACTTGCGGTCTTCGAGGATGCCGCCGCCGATGCCGAAGATGATCTCCCGCAGGCTGATGCCCATGGGCACCTCGATCATGCCCCCCCGCTTGATCTTGCCGGCCAGGGCGAAGACCTTTGTCCCCTTGCTCTTCTCCGTTCCGATCCGTGCGTACTCCGACCCGCCCATGCGGATGATGGGCGCGACGTTCGCGTAGGTTTCCACGTTGTTGATGTTCGTGGGCGAATCCCAGAGGCCGCGCGCCGCGGGAAAAGGCGGCCGCAGCCGGGGCATTCCACGCTTCCCCTCGATGGACCCCATGAGCGCCGTCTCCTCGCCG
>PMZS01000201.1 GCA_003170115.1 Spirochaetaceae bacterium | reverse complement strand
ACCTTCTGTTGGCCCACGCTCGCAGATTGAGCAGTGTCTTTTCCACTCGCGCAAGCGCCCAACAAAACAATCACCACAGTGACGGGGATGATCCATTTCTGCATGGGACTTCTCCTTTGATATAAAGCATACCTCACAATGGACATGGTTGGACACTCAACCTGATCCATTCCTCCAGGAAAACTACCCCTTTTTCAACCAGCCCGTCCCGCACATGGCGGTGAAGTCGCAGCGGGGGCAGACCGCGCGCAGGTCGGGCGCCGGGGAGAACGGTACGTCGGGCGAGACGATCTCCTGCAGCAGGTCATTGATCACCTTCTCCAATACGGGCCAGGACTCGTGGGCCGCGGACGTTTCCTCGAAAAGCGGCAATTCGATGCCGGCATCCATCAGCGTTCGGCCAAGGAGCAGGAACATGGCCTGGATTTCGGAAGGGGCCCTGCCGGTTTCCGCCGCATGAAGGATAATATAGAAGGGAAGCTGCAGAGTGGGGATGGCCCGATGCCACGTATCCCGTTCATCCAGTGAGAGTCGGTCCAGGCGCAGCCTGTAGCCTGACCTGTCAGCGGATTTCTTGTAGTCGATGAGGAAGGGCGTGCCGTCCCGTTCCTCAACAACATCCATGCGGCCGCGCAGCGAAAAGCCTTTCCACGTGATCTTCACGTCGTGCTCAAGGGACGTGATCTCCACCCGTCGGGACTCGACAAGCGGGCGAAGATACCCCGAAAGAAAATCGCGCAGGTGGCGATTCACCTGGTTTCGCAGGAGCCTGTTGGCTCCCGTCTCCGCGGAGCCGAAATGCTTCACGAAAAGCTCGTCCACCACAACGGTCATGGCGGCGGGATCCGCATCTTCCGCGTCAAGCGGCCGGCCCTTGCGGTCCTCGAAGTAGCGGAAGAGCACCGCGTGGACGAAGGTCCCTATCTCCACCGCTTCGATCTCGCCCGAAAGGTCTTCACGCGGGGAGAGGCGGAGCACGGTGCGGTAGTAGTATTTCAAAGGGCATTGCAGGTAGGCATCGAGTGAAGTGGCGGAGTGATCGACCGTGGCAAGCCACGCGGCGATCTGGGGAGTTTTCGGGATGGCCGCCGGCGGCGCGTTGGTGAGGTTCACCTTGTAGCTGATGGATCGGATGAGGCCGCGCTCATCGAGGAGCCCCTTCTCTTTCTGCTGCTCCCAGAGCAGGCGTTCCACGAACCTTGACCTTTCCTTCTCGGCACCGTCCACGTAGAACAGGTGCATCTCCCGCGCCCCCGCCGCGAGCAGCTCGAAATGATAGGCGGCAATGTCCTCCTGGTCGCGGGAGGTGGAAAGGCCCAGGGCCTGGCGCACGGGGAAGGGCAGGAGAGTGTTTTCGGGCCGGGCCTCCGGAAAGACGCCTTCGTTTGCATCCAGGATGAAGACTCTTTCGAATTGCAGGGACCGGGTTTCAAGGCCGCCGAGCACCTGCATGCCGTGCAGGGGTGTGCCGGGGAAGGAGAGGTGCCGGGACTGCAGGTAATTGCGAAGCAGGGTGAAATAGCTCTGTGTGTCAGTAAAGTTTTTCTCCGCCATGAGGGAGTGGGAAATGGTGTCCAGCGACTGCACGAAGGACTCGGAGAACGGTGTGAAATAGGGGTGGTCGCGGGCGGTGCTCTGATCCTGCACCCAGGAAATGAGCCCGATGCAGCGCTCAGCGAAGTCCCGAACCGAGATGAAAGACCGAAAGCTCAAGATTGTTCTCCCGTGGATGTCGACGAGGTGCGCGCGGAGCGCGGCGGCCGAGGGGCCTTTGCCGTCTTCTGCTATTCTATCGGCCGCGTCCTCGAAGAGCCGGGCGTCCGTTTCGATCTCTTCAAGCGTCATGAATCTGCGGGTGCGGGTTTTCTCGAGGTGCTCCTCCAGCGCGTGAAAGAGGACACGGGTGGCCTCCGCTGATGCGCCGAGCCGGACGTTCTTCACGTACGGGTGCAGAACGAAAGAGACATAGGCGGGGATGTACACCCGGGGCCCGTCCATTGAACCGACGACCTCCATGAGGTTGTTGAAGAATCCGTACAGAGGTGTTCGCTGAAGCGGGTAAGGAAGAGAGATGTTGTAGCTCTCGAGCTCGAAGCGCGAGAGGCAGTGCCGCAGAAGCGGAAAGAGCGTCTCAGGGGAGGGGAGCACGATGAGCGTGTTGCCGTCCGCCTTTTCCAGGGCGGCGTTCAGTGCAAAGACCTGCCCATGCGCGTCCGGACTTCTCGAGAATTGAGTGTGCGGCCGAGGCATCGGGGCAGAGGGCGGCGCGGAGGACAGCGAGGAAGCCGCGAAGTCTTTCAGTCTCTCCCGCATGCCCGGACCTTCCTGGAAGATCTGTTGCACCGAAGGCCACTTTCCAACCGTGCGGAAAATCTCTTTCTCTGCTTTCGTGAGAGTGAAGAAGCCGGCGAAGATGATGATGCCGCGCGAGGAAATATCACGCGGCGCCAGAGCCACGGAAACTTCCACGTACCGGGATGACCGCGTGGAAAGCTCCTGGGACTCCATGGCCCTGTAGAACTCCTCGTAGAAATGGGAGAGCGTGCGGAGGCGCTGCCGGGACCGGGCAGGTACTTCCTCCTCCACCATGGGCTGAACGCCTGCCACGTCCGCCGGCTTCACCCTTTCGATCAAGAGCTCTTCCAGGTCCCCCTGAATTTTCACACCGAGAGGGAAAAAGCTGTCGAGGCTCATGAACGCCGCGCCGCCCACGGGATCCGCGGCCGCGACCTGGATGTCGTACAGGATTGCCACCGCGTCGATCGGCTCCGCTTTCGGACGGACCCTGCCCTGGCGCGCATCGCGCTCCTCGAAGATTCCGTCCACCAGCTCGTCCATCGAAAGGATCCGCGGTGGCACCAGACTCGATCCCTTCCCGTGCGCGAGGCGCTGGCGGAGGAAGTGCGCGGGACGCTTGCCGGGGAAGATCACCAGGGCATCGGCGGGGTCACCCGCTTCCTCGATCCGCCCGGCCACCTCTTCCACGAGATTGGCCCCGGCCGGGAGAAGCGTCACGCTCACGAGATCCTCCTCACGGTTCCGAGGTCCACGTAGGCAAGGAGCGCTTCGATCGACCTGCCCGGGTACACCTCGGAGAGTATCGCCATGTAGTTCCTGACCTGCGCCTCGTGGGGAGCAGGATCCTCCGCGCCGGTCTTGAAGTCGATCACGATGACCCGCCCCGCGTCGACGACGATCCTGTCCATGCGCACGAGCGTGCCTTTTGAATCGCAGAGCTCCTGCTCGGTGAGGATCGCCCTTCCGGTCTTCGGTGTGAAGAGTTCGGTCAAGTCCGGCACGCTGAGCAGGCGAACAAGGTTCGGCACAAGGGCCCTGGCTTCAGTGACGTCACTCCGAACTTCTCGTGCCGCGCGCGCACCCGCGGCGGCAAGCTGCGCCGACAGGCCAGGGCCCGCCTGAAGCGTGAGCTCGAGCATCCTGTGGGCAAGCTCTCCGCGCCTGCGCTCCTCACGACCCAGGCGACCGCCGCCGAATGTGACCGGCACCGGCCTTGCCTGGTGCGAAAGATCGGCGGAGCGCTCGCGGGTGCCGGCCGCCGCCTCCGGCCTGCCCTTCTCAGGAGATGGCGCAAAAGATTCGACGGGGAGAAGGTCGAAGGGATAGGCATCTCTCCGGCCTTTGACGCCGATGACGTACATCTCGCGCTTGGCCCGGGTGAGCGCCACGTACAACCGGTTGAGCCGATCGACGTCAGCCTTCATGGTCTCTTCGTCGTAGAGCTCGCGCAGGGCAGGATCCCGCCGGGCAAGATCCTGGGTGAGCTTGACGAGTCTCGGGCCTTCGCCATCCCGCAAGACCGAGTACTCGAAGCGATGACTGGATTCTCCGTAGAGCAGGACCACCACGACGGGGAATCCCAGGCCCTTGGCCTTGTGGATTGTCATGGCGTTCACCGATGGCGCGCTGCGCGGCACGTCGATGGCCCATTTTGCCGCATTCTCCGCTCCCGCTTCCTCCGCCGCGCCGAGGAACTCCCGCAGGCTGTTCGCGCCCGAGCCTTCGAACTCCTTGACCACCTCCAGCAGCTTGGCGAGCGTCGCTTCCTCCTCACCGACGAGGGAGAAAACGTCGAAGCGCACGCACGCCTCGCTCACGAGGTCGTAGAGGGGCAGGTACCCCGCGGAGCGGAAGAGCCCGGCAAAGCACGCCTTCCACAGGACGGGGAACGCACGCTGGAATGCCTTGTACAGGGGCCGCTGGGTGCGGTTCTTGAAGAGAAGGTTTCGTACCGCCTCGGCATCAGGCCCATCCTGGAAAGCCCGAAGGGTGCGCGCAAAGATCGTCCCCAGGACAAAAGTAGCGAAGGCAAGGTCGTCGGGCGGCGAATCCAGGAAGGCCAGGAGCGCGAGCATCTCGCCTGCCACGGTGCGGGTCCTCACGTCCAGTGAGCTGAAAGAGATGAACGGCACGCCCATGTCGTTCAGCCACGAGGTGGCCCGCACGACATCCGCATTTTTCTGCGCGAGCAGGGCGATGTCACCCCAGCCGTAGCCGCGCGCCTGGAGGTCCTTCATGACCGCGTGAAGCTTCTCTCGCTCGGGGGGGTTCTCGTCGTCGCGCTCCAGGATTTCCACTTCGACATAGCCGGGACCGCCGGCCGCCCTCGCTGCCTGGTGCCAGTCATCCAGCCCGCTGCGGCGCGCGGCCTCCCGGTACTTCGTGTCGGCCGCGGCTTTTGTGCGGAACACCTCCGCCGCAAAATCGACCACGCGCGGCCTGCTGCGCCAGTTGGTCGAAAGCTCGTGCACATCGCGCGGCGCCGAGGGGAACGGGCTTGCCGCTTCCAGCGCCCGCATGATCGTGTAGTCGGCTTGTCGGAAGCCGTAGATGGCCTGCTTGGTGTCCCCGACCACGAAGAGGCTTCCCTCCATGGCGAGCGAGTTCTCCACAAGCGGGAACAGCGTCCTCCACTGCAGGGGCGAAGTGTCCTGGAATTCGTCCACGAGGTAATGCCAGATGCGCTCCCCGATCCTGAAGTACACGTCGGGGACCACGTCGTTCACAAGATAGTCTCCGAGGCGCCGGCCGATGTCGCCGATGAAAATCCTTCCCTGGCCACGCTTCACCTTTTCAAGCGATGAGGAAAGCTCTCCATGCACGCGGAGAAAGGGCATGTAGAAAGCACGGGCCCACGCCCCGGCATATGCGTCCACCGCCGCGCCTGCCTCGTGCCATGCCGCCTCGATGCGCTCCCAGGTCTCCGCCCCGGCCGCATCGGACCTCGGCGGCTTTTTCACCGGCCCGTTTCCCATGGAACCGGTGAGCAGGTCGCTGAACCGCCCGGCTTTCACACAGCCGAGCCTGCCGCGGTACGTCGAGTTGCCGTGCGGCTGCAGGCCGGAACGCTCGACAAGGCCTTCGAGGGTTTCAAAGGCTTTCGTGATGCGGCGCTCTCGTTTTTGCAGGACCGGCCCCGGGTCCTCCACGATGGGCGTCTCGTCCATGTGGGAGAGCTTTTCCTCGACCTTCCTGATTTCCGAAAGGAGCGGGGTGGACGGGTCCCACGGAAACGTGCCGCTGGAAGTCTTGAACTCAAGCATGGACTCCATGGTCTGGTCGAGCAGCCTCGCATTGCCGCTCCCCGCGGGCGCCTCCCGCAGGAAAAGGTTCCATGCGTAATCCACCAGCGGCTGGGCGTCCAGCACCACCTCGAAATCCGGACCGAACCCGAAGTCTATGGCGGAGGCCCGGAACACGGAGGACATGAAGCTGTCGATGGTCCTGACCTGGAACTCGGAAAACCGGGAAAGGATGTTTTCAATCAGCTCCCCCGCCCTGCGGGAGAGGCGCTCCGCGCCGCCCGAGGTGACCTCCGTCATTTCCTTCAGTCTCTCTGGATCCTTCAGGCAGAGGAGCTTCAGCCACTCCAGGACGTTCCTTCTCATCTCCTCGGAGGCGTTGT
Source organism: Spirochaetaceae bacterium (assembly GCA_003170115.1). Lineage (GTDB taxonomy): Bacteria > Spirochaetota > Spirochaetia > SZUA-6 > Fen-1364 > Fen-1364. The sequence continues at coordinate 25,917 of PMZS01000201.1, read as the reverse complement.
TGGAGAAGGTGATGGCCATGAGGTTTCGAAGCTCGTTCTTCGGGATCTTGTCCGAGAGGAGGAACTGGACGTAGCGCTGGGTAAGGCGAAAGGTCTTGCCGGACCCCGCGGATGCCTTGAGCACCGTGACGCGCGGCAGCCGGAGCATGGTGTCCTGCTCAAGGTCGGGCATGTGCGGCCATAGTAGCGGCAGTGGATTTCAGTGGCAAGTCACGGGCGACGCCGCACGTGGCGCCGCCGACATGAGATATCACAGGCGCGATAAAGTTTGACCTCGCCGAGGCCCGTGTTTAGCTTTTCAAGGACAGGAGATACTCATGAGTGTAAAGTTGGGAAAAGGAAAAGTGGCAGGAATCAACTCGTGCGCGAACGATGCGGGAGTGATTGCCGCCGCGGCAATGGACCAGCGTGGGTCGTTGGAAAAGTCGATCGCCAAGGCACGGGGAGCACCTGCAACCCCGGAGGACCTTGTGAGCTTCAAGAAGGCAGTCACCGCGGTGCTTACCAGACATGCCAGCGCCATACTGCTGGACCCCGAGTACGGGCTGCCGGCGGTGAAAGTGCGCGCAAAAGGAACGGGCGTCCTGCTGGCCTACGAGAAGACCGGCTACGACACGAAGGACGACAGCCGCCTGCCCGACCTCCTGCCGGAGTGGAGCGTTCCCCGGCTGGTGGCGGCGGGTGCCAGCGCCATCAAGATCCTTCTGTACTACAATCCCTTGCATCCGGAAAAGGTCAACGCAATCAAGAAGGCCTTCATCGAGCGCATCGGCGGAGAGTGCTCCGCTTCCGATGTGCCGTTCTTCCTCGAGGTCATCGCCTATGACGATGCGGCGGGCGATGCAAAGAGCCTTGAGTTCGCGAAGGTAAAGCCCCACCACGTGAAGTCTTATATGGAAGAGTTTTCACTCCCTGCCTACGGCGTGGACATTCTGAAGGTGGAAGTGCCGGTGAATCTCGCGTTCGTGGAAGGCACGAGGGCGTTTGCCGGGCAGAAGGCGTACACCCGCAAGGAAGCGATGCAGTACTTCAAGGACGCGGCCAGCGTTGCCAGAAAGCCCTTCATCTACCTCAGCGCCGGGGTCACGGATGACATCTTCCGGGAAACCCTCGAGCTTGCCGCTGAAGCCGGCACGCCTTTCTCGGGCGTTCTCTGCGGCCGGGCGACATGGCAGGACGGCATCCCCGTGTATGCCACCAGGGGATACGACGCTCTGGTGACGTGGCTGGAGGACCGGGGAGTGCACAATATCCAGGCCCTGAACCAGGTCCTGGCCAAAGGCGCAAAGCCGTGGTGGGACTTCTACGGCGGGAAGAAGAAGATAGTGACAACGGGCTGAGCCGGGAGGAATCTCGAGAATGGAGCCAGTCGAGCTGATTGCTTCGTATTGGACGATCGCGGGAGTCTTTCCGAATGTCGGACAGGAGTACAGCCGCTTCGATTTCCAGGACCGCGTGCAGGCCGCGGCCGTTGCAGGCTTCAAGGGCCTGGGCATATGGCACGCGGATCTGGAGCATATCCTGGAACGCAGAACACTCGCGGACATGAAGCGGATTCTCGACGACAACGGCATGAGACACGTTGAAGTGGAGTTCCTCACCGATTGGTTTCTCGAAGGTGAGAAAAAAAGGAAATCCGATGAGCGCAGGAAGATGCTGCTGAACGCCGCCGAGGTCCTGTGCGCAAGGCAGGTGAAGGTCGGCGACTTCAACCGGGGAAAATGCGACTTTGATTACCTTGTGGAATCGTTTGCCGCACTGTGCGCCGAGGCGGCACAACACGGGACTTCGATTGCATTCGAGCCCATGAGAGCCGCGGTTCTGGACACGCTTGAGGACTCCCTCCGCATGGTGAGCGCTGCCGGAGCGAAAAACGGCGGCATCATTCTCGACATCTGGCACGTCGTGGACCGCTCAATGCCCTATGAGAAAGTAAGCCGCATTCCCGCGAGCTCACTGGCGGGTATCGAGCTCAACGACGCCGGCATGGAAGGATCCAAAATTCGAATAGACGACGCAAACCCCAGGACGTTCTGCGGCGAAGGGGATTTCGACATCAAGGGCTTCGTGAAGTGCGTGCAGGAAAGCGGCTACCGGGGTCCATGGGGGGTGGAGGTCATTGGGCAGGATCTCGTATCGATGACGCTCCGTGAGGTGACAGAGCGGGCATTCAGCACCACCAAGGCTCAATTCGTCGTGTGAGGGGTTATCTGGCAATCCACGGAAGCGCGTCGAGGTCGACGTTTCCTCCGGAGAGAACGATCGCGACGCGCTTTTCTTTTATATCGAGCTTTCCTTCCATGAGGGCCGCCAGCGGGACCGCCGCGGACGGTTCGATCACCAGTTTCATCCGCTCCCACACAAGCCGCATGGCGCGAACGATCGCTTCTTCGGTCGTGGTGATGATCGCGGTGACGAACGTGCGGACCAGGGGAAAGGTATTCGGCCCCAGCGAAGTGCGAAGACCGTCCGCGATCGTCTTCGGATTGCCTGAAGGGAACAGGGTTCCCGTGGTGAAAGATCTGAATGCATCGTCGGCTGCCGCAGGCTCCGCGCCGATTACGCGGGTTTTCGGTGAGACGCCATGCACGGCAAGCGCCGTGCCGCTGAGAAGCCCGCCTCCTCCCACCGGGGTGATGACGAAATCCAGGTCAGCGATCTCTTCCATGATTTCAAGGGCACAGGTGCCCTGCCCGGCGATCACGCGAAGGTCGTCCGAGGGATGGACGAACTCCGCCCCGGTCTCCTTCACTACGTCCGCCAGGGTGCGTTCCCTGTCCTCGGGCGCGTTACCCGAAAATACGATGCGCGCGCCGTAGCCTCGCACGGCGTCCACCTTCACCCGGGGAGCGTCCTTCGGCATCACGATGCAGGCGTCGATCCCCCGAAGCCGTGCGGCCAGCGCCAGGGCCTGGGCGTGGTTGCCGGATGAGTGCGTGGCCACTCCGCGCAGCGCAGCCGCGCCGTCCAGGGAGAATACGGCGTTTGCCGCTCCGCGGAACTTGAACGCGCCCACTCTCTGGAGATTCTCGCACTTGAAGAAGATCGATGCGCCCGTCATCGAGTCCACCGTGGCGCTGGTGATTACAGGCGTCTTGTGCGCGTAGGGTTTGATACGTGCGGCCGCGCGGCGGACGTCCTCGACGCCGACTGCCGGAAGGGATGAGCTCATGGTCCCACGGTAGCGCCGGGGTTCTTCTGGTGCAAGGCGGTGGCCGCGCTTCTGGGCTCCGGAAGCCTTCGAAGCAGGAGGAGTCCGCCGACAGGTCCCACGGCGGCGACACCGAACAACAGGGAGTAGGAGCCGGTTGCCGCGAGGATCCATCCCCCGATGAGGGGCATGACCAGGGAGATGCCGTTCAGAGTATTGGCAAACCCGATGTACAGGGGGCGGTCCGAGGCAGGGGCGTACTCCAGCACCCAGTTGAGGAATCCCGCCATGTTCGCCACGCCCTGCATCCCGACGATGACGAACACCAGCGCGTAGACGTACATGACCGCCCATGGGAGCAGGTGTGCAAGGAAAGGGGCCGCCATGGCGATCATCGGGGTGGCCAGGGCTGCCCACCCCCATAGGCGCATCACGGACCGAGTGCCGCGCCGTTCGCCCAGCACTCCCATGATCAGGGCGGCAAAGACGCTGCCGACGAGCTGGACGGAGGTAAAGAGGCCCACGCTGGCGGGCGGAAAGCCGAGGGACTCCAGGCCGTACAAGATGTAGAAGGGAGCGGCGATACCGAGGCCGCCCAGCGCGAGGGCCGACAGCACCGCCTGCCGGAAGGCCGGGTCTCCCCTGACGACCGTGACCATCCGCCTGAAGTATGCGGGCCAGGGCATCTTGGGCTGGATGGCCGGCACGGGAGGATCCTTTACGAAATAGAACGAGATCAGCGAGAGGGAGAACAGCACGCCCGAGCCCATGAACAGGAGGGCGTAGTTCAGCGGCCACTTCAGTGCGGGAGAAGAAAGCACCAGGCCGACGACAACCCCTGCAGCGATTCCCGCAATACCAGGAGCAATCGTTCCCAGGGAGATGAGCCGGGCGCGGGAGGCCGGGCTGAGGCATCGTCCAAGGTAATCAAGCCAGGCGACGCTTGCGACCCCGTCGACCAGCCAGAAGGCGAGGTACAGGAAAAAGAAGACCGCCAGCGCCGCGCCTGGAGCATGGGGGGCCAGCAGGAATATCGCCGGGCCCACCAGCAGGAAAACCGATCGGTTGATCGTGGCAGGGATCGTGACGGCGGACTTCCTCCGTCTCAGGCCCGCCAGCCGGTTGGCGGCAAAGAGCTGGGGCAGGAGCCAGCCGCCGGTGGCGAACGTGGAGGCCAGGCCGATGAGGGGCGCCGAGCTGGTGAGAGTGGCGAGGAATGACGGAATGACTGTGGTCTGGCTGGTGAGGCTGGCCCCGATTCCAAAGAAGAACATGTCCCCCGCGATGCCCCAGAACGTCCGCCCTTCTCCGCCAAGCTTGCCGTTCATCGCGCCAATCTTCGCGTTCATCACGTCATTGTCAAGTCGGGGGCCATGGAGATATAATCCCTGCATCGCACACGCCGCCCGGTACATCATTCTCGCATTTCTTGCCGCCGCTTCGATCGCGGCCGCGCTTGTCACCCACCTGCCGCTTGCCGCGGTGCCGGCGGTTCTCTGCCTGTTCGGCGGGTTCTTCCTCGGCCGCGCGCCGCGTCCGGGGGTGCTCACCGACGCCCGGCGTCTGCTGAACGGCCTGCCCCACGGCATCATACTGCAGAAGGAAGGGCGCATCGTTTTCGCCAACGACCGGATGCACGTGCTCCTCGGTGCGGAGCCCGGTGCGCTGGAGGGAATGCCGCTTGGTTCACTGGTGCAGCCGGAAGATGCGGCGGCGATGCGAACCCTCGCGAAGGATTCCGGGCTTCCCCGGGAGCTCATGCTTTCAAGGCGGGACGGCACACGGGTCTGGGTCCAGGTCGAGGCTGCACCGGTCATCGTGGACGGGGAAAGTTTTGAGCAGCTCAGCGTGACGGATGTGAGTGCCCGCCGGGACGCTGAGGAGGGAAGGCGCGAGCTGGTCGAGCTTGCCCGGCGCCAGGAGGAGCAGCTGGAGCACTCTACGCGCCTTGCAGAGCTGGGAGAGATGGCCGCCTCCATCTCCCATGAGCTGAACCAGCCGCTCACCGGCATCAGGAATTACGCGCGAAACGCCTATTACATGCTGGAGCAGAAACCCAACGCCGAGGCCGAGGTGAAGAACAACCTCCGCCTGATCTCCGAACAGGTGGATCGGGCCGCGAAGATCATCAACCAGATGCGCGAGCTCACAAGGCGGTCGGATTCCACATTCAGCCTGCTGGATCTCAACAGCGTGATCCGCGAGAGCGTGGAGTTCATCCTCCCGCAGATGAAGCTCTCCGAGGTCGCCGTGAGCCTCCGCCTGGAAGACACCCTGCCCCCCATCTGGGGCGACCGTATCCGGCTGGAGCAGGTGTTTCTCAACCTCCTCTCCAACGCGCGCCAGGCGATGACGGATGCACCCGTCCGCAAGCTCGTGATCGAAAGCCGCCGCGATCCCCCTGCCGCGCTGCCCGTGGTCGTCGAGGTGACGGATACTGGCAGGGGCTTCTCCGAGGAGCAGGCGGGCCGGCTTTTTCAGCCCTTCTATACAACACGCAAGGGCGGCCACGGCCTCGGGCTTTCCATCTCCCGGGCAATCGTCCTGGACCACAAGGGCTCCATCGACGCGACCGGTTCTCCCGGGATCGGGGCCGTCTTCACGATGCGGCTGCCCGCGGCCCCGCGCGAAGCAGCACCGGCAAGGAGCGATACGTGACGGTCGACAGCGAACAGGGAAACGGCGCGCTCATCGTGGTGATCGATGATGACGAGGCGGCGCGGCACTCCATCGGCCAGATGCTGAGCATCCGGGGCTGGGCCGTGGAGGTCTTCTCCTCCGCCGAAGCCGCCCTTGCCTGGCCGGGGCTGCGGGAGTCGATGTGCATCATCACCGACGTGAAGATGCCGGGCATGGATGGAGAGGGGTTCCTGGCGGCGATGAGGGCACGGCCCGGCTCGCCGCCGGTGGTGATGCTCACCGGCCACGGGGACATTGCAATGGCGGTGCGCTGCCTGAAGTCGGGAGCCTTCGAGTTTGCCGAAAAACCCTTCGACGACGCGGTGCTACTTGCCTATGTGAGCAAAGCCGTGGAGCAGTCCCGGCTGGTGCGGGAGGCGAGCGACCTTCGCCGCAGGCTGACGCTGTGCTCACCCGAAGAAGACGGGAAGTTCGGCATGGTCGGCAGGAGCCCCGCCATGCAGGACCTGTACGCCCAGGTGGAAGCCGCGGCGCGCTCCGATGCGCCGGTGCTCGTCACGGGGGAAACCGGAGTCGGCAAGGAGCTGATTGCGCGAGCGATTCATGGACAGAGTCACCGGGCCGGCGGACCGTTCGTGCCGGTGAATGCCGGGGCCCTGCCCGAGACGATGCTGGAAAGCGAGCTTTTCGGGCACGCGAAGGGCGCCTACACCGGGGCGGTGGGGGAGCGGGAAGGCAAGCTCGTTTCCGCCTCAGGGGGGACGCTCCTGCTGGATGAGATTGAGACGATTTCCGCCCGGGCCCAGGTGCAGCTTCTGCGCGTGCTGGATGACGGCCTTGTCGTGCCGTTGGGCAGCGATCGTCCGCGGAAGGTGGACATCCGGCTGATCTGCGCCTCGAACGCGGACATGTCCGAAGAGGTGCGCCGGGGGACCATCAGGGAAGACTTCTCCCACCGCATCATGGTGCTCAACATCCGGGTGCCGGCCCTGCGCGAGAGGGCGGATGACATTCCCCTCTTGGTGTCCTGCTTTCTGCGCCGCGTTGCGGACAGGAACGGCATTTCCGTTCCCGCCGTGCCGGAGGAGACACTCTCCGAGATGATGGGCCACCAATGGCCCGGGAACGTGCGGGAGCTGAAGAACGCGGTGGAGCGACTGGCAATCACCTCCCGGGACGGGAGCGCCGGCAGCTTCTCGCCGGATCTCCGCTTTGACTCGGAGAGGCTTCTCTCCCTTCCTGCCGGCTCGGGGCGGTTGCGCGAGGAAATGGAAAGGGTGGAGCGTGCGGTGATCGAGTCCGCGCTCAAGGAATGCCGGGGGGAGGTCAACGCCACGTTCCAGGCGCTGGGAATTTCCCGCCGCGCACTGTACGAGCGCATGAAGAAGTACGGGCTGGACAAGCAGAGCTTCAGGTAGGCGCGGGCCGGAGCAGGCTGGCGGCTCGGCCTTCCCGACACTGGCAACGCCGCAATGGAGGATGTACTCAAAAACTGAGTACATCCTCCATTGGCGAGCCTCGTCGTGCTGGTATCAGTTGACCCGAACCGGCGGGCTCACCACGGGAGTCCCTTTGATCGTACCCGTGCTGTCAATCGGAGTGATGAGGACGCGGATCCACTTTGCGGAGTCCCCGGATTGGGTTGTGTAGGTGCTTCCAGTTTCGTTCGGGATTGGAGAGCCGCCTGTCTGCAAAGAAGATCTTTCCCACTGGTATGTTGTGCTGTTTCCAAGGTCCGAAGCTTTGAAGGTGACATGGACGGTCTGGCCGTACGATATGACTCCGTCCGGATATCCACCTTGCTCGCTGATGCCCCCGACGCTGTCATCCAAGGTCGAGAGCTTACCCGAGGGAGACCATCCCACGTTGGACGTGGGTGGGAGTGCGCCATAACTGCTGGTACTGTACGCGATGGACGTGCCAATGCTGTCTGGGCCGGCCAGCCACCATAGGCCGCTCGACATGTGAATGTAGTACCGGGCACTTCCGACCGCAGCTTCGTAGGCATTGTCACCGGAGCTCCACACATATGTCCCTGCGTACAGTCCCCCGTGTACTACAATCTGAAACGCCGCGGTCGGCAGCGAGTTGGTGTCCCAGGGATTGTTGAATGCAAAGCAGCCGGCCAGGCACATCTCGCATGCGGCAAAGAGCGCGGCAATCCGCATCATCGTGACGCCCGCCCGAGCTGATCGATTGCCTCGTCAAGGACACGGATCCGGTCTTCCGTCGGGGCTGTCGGCGGCGCGATGAGCTGGAGCGTCAGGGCGGTGGCAAGAGCCAATCCCCCGACCACTCCCGCGCCGATTGCCACGCTGCTGTTGAATACCGTCTGTTCCCGCATCGCCTTTGCCTGCGCCGCGCTCGTGGCGCCCTGGTATTGCGCGTAGGAGGCGAACGCCTGGTAGAGAAAATAGCCCATGGTGCCCGCGGAGGCGACTCCCGCCCCGAGGGAAACCCAGCTTCCCACATTGTAGCCCTGTCGCAGCCCGATTTCGCGCTGGTGCCGCTGCTCCAGCGCGGTCCGTTCGGCCAGGAGCGCGGCGGCCGAACCGCCGGGAAAGGTGGATTCGAGAATCGGGACTCTGGCAGGCTCGGGATTCGGGGTTACCCGCAGGGGAGGGAGGAAGAGATCTGCGGTTGATGCGAGGACCGCCGCGGAGGGAGCAGGCGGGGCAACTTCCTTCTCAAGCGCGGGCTTTGAGGGCAACTGGACGTTCGATGTTTCGAGGCCGCCGTCGGTAGAGACATCCGGCGGAGCAGCCACGGGAGACGCCGGCGCCCTGGCAATCTCAGCGGAGCCGGTCAGCCACGCGGCCACCGCGCTGGGGTCGATTATGCGCGCGTAAGGCGCCACCGCGCTGACGAACGCCGTCTCGGAGGACCGTACGCCGCTGCCCAGCGGGTCCCTGGCAATTTTCTCTCCCTGGCCGTAGATGGTCCCCAGGAGGAAAAGCCTCCTCTGGGCCTCGCGCGTCCAGCCGCCCGCGGGGTGCGAGATCACGGTGCGGTAGTCATCGATCGCCGGCGCCAGCTCGCCCAGCTCTTCGTGGGACCGGCCCCTGAAATAGAAGGCTTCCGCAAGCCGGGGATTATTCCTGTGCGTGACGATGAATCCCGTCAGCAGATCGATCGACGTCGAGTAGTCGACGAGCTGGTATGCCCGTTTTGCCTTGTCAATGTCCGTGGGCTTTCCCGGAAGCCCCGCGCTTCGCTTCTGATCCAGCAAGTCGAGAAAGTCCAGCAGCTTCCACGCGACCACGCTCTGCTCTTTTCCGGGATTCTCGGAGATGACATCAGTGAGAATCATCCGCGCGTTGCCCATGCTGTTCAGCATCGAATCACAGAAGGCGACATGCAGAAGGGCAGTCGCTCGAAGATCCGACGCGAGAGGAATTCCGGGCAGCACTCGAAGGTACTCGTCGAGAGCCTTGTCGTAGCTCCGGTTGCGCTCGCGCAGGTACGCGACCTCCAGGGCGCCAAGCGTGGCGTCTTCCGACTCGGGATGGATGGCGCCCTTGCCCAGCACGGAGCGCAAGCCATTGAGGACGGCACGAAGGGGCCGGACGAGCGGACCGATGGGAGTGGGAAAGTCGGACGCGAGGGGTCGGTGCGGTGCGGTCAACGCCTGGATTCGGGCCTCCAGCGCGTAGTTCTCCACCCGGCTCTCGCCCTGATCGAGCCGCCGCTTCAGCAGCTCGAATCTCCCGAGGATTGCCGAGTTGTCGAGCACCTCCTGGGCCCCCGATGCGTCTTCCAGGAGGTAGTTCAGCTCGGACACTCGCACGGTCACGAGATTCGTGTTGAAGAAGAGCGCGAAGAAGAGGAAGAGCAAGATGGGCAGGACACGGATGGCTCTGGGCACGCGTTACTCCCGCTTCCCCGGGATTTCGGCCGGCAGCGCCTCCCCCGCATCCTTGCGGCGGTCTATCGCAAATCGCGAGCCGCTGGTGCCGTCCGCCTTTTTTGCGATTTTTTTCAGATCCGCCGCGGTCCCCGCGATCTCCTCGTGCCGGGAGTATGAGCGCCACCGGTTGGTGACGACCGCCACGGACACCGTCATCAGGGGGAAATGCTGGCGATTGCCCTTGCGATCCACCGATTCCAGGAAGCCGTGTGCACGGTCGGCCTCGGAGTACAGGAACGGGACCCCGGCATCGAAGAGCCCCATGAATCGCTGCACGCACGGCTCCCAGGTGTCGAAGCCGGTGACGGCAATGAAATCGTCGCCTCCTTCATGGCCGATGAACCCTCCCTGGATGTCCAGCTCGTCGAACGCCTTCCGGAGACAGTCCCGGGTGTAGAGGATCGCCTCGTCTCCCTTCGCAAAGCCGTACGCATCGTTGTATGCCTTGAAGTTGTCCAGGTCGCAGTACAATACGGCGATCACGGCTCCCGATTGCAGCCGTTCGTCGATGTGCCGCGCGATCGTGAGGTTTCCCGGCAGTCCCGTGAGAGGATTGGACTCACGGGCTTCCTGCCGCATCCGCTGCAGGGCCACGCTCATCTCGTTGAAGGCGCGCGCGAGCCGCCCGATCTCGTCCTCGCGGTACACGCGAACGCTCACCTCCAGGATTCCCCGGGACACTCTTTCCGTCGCGGCAAGGAGGCTGCGGAGCGGCTGGATCAGCACCCGGGTGACGATGAGGAAGAAGCCCGCGTGAAGTCCGAGGATGAGAAGGGCGATGATCGCGCACTGCCTGTACAGGTAGCCCATCTGTCGCGCGATGTCCCGCATCGGCATCGTGACCTCGGCCACCGCGATCCGGTCTCCCGCGTACGTGAAGGGGATGAACAGCTCCACCGCCCGCCCGGGCGTGTCGATGTGGTGGGAGAAAAGCTTCGCCTCGAAATCCCTTTTTAGTATCGCCGAATTGATGGCGACAAACTCATCCGGCGTGGCCGTGACGGCGGCCGCGGCCCCCGAGCGAAAAAGGACCGTGCCATCTTCGCCGAACACGGTAATCCGAATGACGCCTGCCTTCATCGCCATGTCCTCGATCCTCTGGAAGGCGGCGGGGTCGAGGGGCTTCCTGTCAGCGGCAATTGCATCCAGGGAGTATTTCACCGCCGTTCCCGCGTTCAGGCTGGAAAGGACGGCGTTCTGGGATATGAGATCGATCTGGTTCTCGAAGACCAGCAGGATGAACCCGGTGATGGTAAGGACCGTGATGACGAAGTAGGCGAGGGCTATTCGGAGGAGAATGGAGGACGTCGCACGCGTCATGAGGGGGTTCCTGCTCAACAGTACCATCGCCGCCGGCGGCAGGCAAGAAGCGATTCAACTTTATGGGGGTCCGCATCCGACATGAGAAGTACCGCGGAACACCAGCATGGCAGACGAGGAGTTCTTCCGACACATCCATCGAATGAGCCGGCTCACCCGGGCCCTGAAGGCGCCTCTCGACGCCTGGGAGGCCGATGTGCTGAGGCGGACAACCGTCAACTTTGGTGAGCGGATGGCCCGGGCGGTCCGCCGGCATCTGGACGAGGCGTTCATTGAGCTCGTCACTGGCCTGGACCCGGGAATCAGGAATTGAATCCAGTACACGGGATCATGTATCATGATTCTGGTTACGGCGCCGGGCCATGCACGAGCTTCAGGTGACACAGGACATTCTGCAGACCGTCCTCGACTACGCGTCACGCAACGACGTGAAGAAGATCCTGAGAATCCGCCTGCTCGTCGGCGAGCTCAACGACTTCCAGCAGGATTGGGTCCAGCGCTATTTTGACCGGGTGAGCAAGGCCTCGATCGCCGAGGGAGCCGAGATCACGCTCGAAAAAGTGCCCACGGCATTTCGCTGCCGCGATTGCGGCAGGGACTTCGAGGTCGAGGTCAGCCTGACCGATCGCGTGCGATGTCCCCACTGCGGAGGGGCGGACTTCTCCCTGCTGCGGGGCCGGGAGCTGCTGATCCGGGACATGGAGGTGGAATAGGCCGTGGGTGTAAGGCTGATCGAGATCAAGGCCGGAATCCTCGCCGACAACCGGAAGCTGGCGGAGGGAATTCGGTCCCGGCTGAAGCGATCCGGCACATTCCTGCTCAACATCATGTCGTCTCCGGGAAGCGGCAAGACGAGCCTGATCCTTCGGACGATTGAAGCACTGGGCAGCTCCTGTCGCATCGCGGTCATCGAGGCCGACATGGACTCCACGGTGGATGCGGACAAGATCGCCGCGGCGGGCATCCCGGCCGTCCAGCTTCGGACAAGGGGTTTCTGCCACGTTGAGGCCGCCATGGTCGAGGAGGCCCTCGAAGCACTCAGCCCCGGGGACCTGGACCTGGTCATCATTGAGAATGTCGGGAACCTCGTCTGCCCGGCGGAGTCCGATACCGGGGCGCACGCGAACGTCGTGATCCTCAGTGTCCCCGAAGGGGATGACAAGCCCCTCAAGTATCCTCTCATTTTCACGGTCTGCGACGTGGTCGTGCTCAACAAGATCGACTACCTGGAGCATGAGCAGTTCGATACCGGGGCGTTCAGGCGCCGGATCGGCCGGTTGAATCCACGCGCATCGGTGTGCGAGCTTTCCTGCCGTTCAGGCGCAGGCCTGGGCGGCTGGCTCCAATGGCTGGAGGCGCGGCTGGCTGGCCTATGATTTCATGCCCAGCATGATCCAGGCGCGCTTGGCTATCATGCGCAGAGGCCCATAGCGCTCCCGCATTATTTTCTGATACATCGCCCGCTGGTCGGGCGGGGGAATGACCTGCCCGTCCCGGGGCCGCAGCCGCATTGCCTCCTCCTTGCAGCTCGAGGCGCAGAGCCCGCAGCCGATGCACAGGTTTCCGTCGACGCGGGCGAAATTATCCGAAACGGTGACCGCGTCCATGGGACAGCGCTTCACGCAGGTTGCGCATCCCGTGCAGCGCTCGGCGTCCACATGGGCCTGGAAATTCGTCTTGAACAACTCAGCGGGGCGTGACAGTTTCCGGGCATTTTTCAATACTTCGCAGCAGTCCTTGCAGCAGCAGCAGATGAAGTCGGGGGACTGGGTGTTCTGCGGCTGGAGCACCAGCCCGTCGCGCTCCGCCCTGTCCAGGATGGCCAGCATCTCCTCCCTGAGAACAAGGCGGGCATGCCCCAGTTTCTGCATGTACACGGCCGCGCCCCCAATGGTGAGACAGGTTTCGCTGTTCTCACTGCTCATGCAGGAATGGCCCATCACGTTTTGCGCCTGCCGGCATACGCAGTTCATGACCCCGAAAGGCCCTCTGGTCTCACGGACATACCCTCGGATGTCGTCGTAGCGTCCGATTGCTCCCGGCTCGCCGACCCTGGTATTGATGGGCACGGTCCGCATTTGTGATGTTTTCTTCGTGAGGATCGGGCTCCCCGCCTCATCCTGGTACGCGTGGAAGTCTTCCATGAATTCTTTCGTCAGGTGATTCACCTGAAACTCGAACATCCCGACGACGAGGGGAGCTTTGCCATACGCGGGAACGGGCTTCCCGCCTCTCATGCCGCGACCTGCCATGATGGCCCCTTTTGCGGCCATCCTTGCGAGATCTGCCCGCAACGCTTCAATGGGAATGCGCGTGCCTTTCAATCGCCTGTGTATTTTCTCGACTGGCTCCGGCACCGCGCTCAGCGCCAGGGCGATCTCCGCTTCCTCGGGGCTGAAAAGATGCTTCAGAAGACGAAGCTCAATTCCGGTTTTCGTGGCAGGGAATGCGATAGGCATCTGGTCGAGATGATGCTGCAACCGCTGATAGATGTCGTCAGAACTTTTCATGGCGATTCCTCTTTTTCGATTCGCGGAAGAATACATCCGAGAGAGGATTGGTGCAATGCAGGGGAAAGCCACTGTGTGCACAGCACGCACATGGGAGATTTGTGCACAGCTACTCTGTAAACATGGCTGCTTCTAACCGGCACGGGCAGTATTGCATGTGAGCTTGTCCACATCGCCCATTGCCGGCCTATTTCTAATTGCTTATCCGGGAAAAAAATGGGTTATCATTAAACTTGTCTTGCGGTCAGGGCAAGATTCCATTTTCATCGAGAATAGATTCACGATTGGCACGCCTATTGCAACTAAAATATCAGAGAGGTGCCTGCGCACGAATGCGGGCCAGAAGATGAAGCTGAGCGAGCTTGCCCTGAAGATCAACGCCACTCTCTTTCCAGCCGCCGGTGAGCGATGCCCGACGGTGAAGGGCATTCACGCGGCTGACACCATGAGCAGCCTGATCGCCAACGCTTCCTCGGACACACTCCTGGTGACCTCTCTGAACAACAACCAGTTGATTCGGGTCGCGGAGCTGATGGATGCCCCGGGTCTGTGCCTGGTCGGCGGAGTGCAGCCCAGCCAGGAGCTGATCGCCCGCGCCCGGGAGGCCGGGGCAGCGATCATGGTTTCCCCCTGGGGCCTGGAGGAAACCCGGCGCCTGCTGGCGGCGTGCCTCGTGGGAAAGAAACAGGGCCGGGCATGATCACCATGAGCTACCGGATCTCGGGCGGCGACTTCGACACGGCAGGCCTTGCCACGCGCGGGCTCAAGGAGCATCTCGCGCGCGTGGGCGTCGGTGCGGCCGTCATGAGGCGCGCCATGATCGCCTCCTACGAGGCGGAGATGAACGTCGTCATCCACGCCCGCACCGGCACGCTCTGGGCCCGGCTGGAGAGTGGCAAGCTGGATCTCGAGGTGGCCGACGAGGGCCCTGGGATTCCTGATGTGGACCTCGCTCTCCGGGAGGGCTGGTCCACGGCATCCGAGAAAGCGCGCGAGATGGGCTTCGGTGCGGGCATGGGCCTTCCGAACATCCGCAGGAACAGCGATCTCTTCGATATCGAAACCCGGGTCGGCAGGGGCACCAGGATACGTTCGACGATACTGCTGGCGGAATCCGAGAAGGACACGGCACCGGCTGATTCCGCATGTTCGCGGATTCTTGCCGTATCCGCGGAACACTGCCGAAGATGCTTGCGCTGCATTTTCTCGTGTCCCACCGGAGCTCTGCGAGTTCACGCAACCGGTCCCTCGGTGATTTCCGCGCTCTGCATCGGATGTGCCGCCTGCATCGGAGAGTGCACATCGGGCGTCTACGGCATCGCGGAGCAGGGCGCGTTCCAGCCACCGGCTCCGGGGGCCGTGCTCGTTGTCCCGCGGGGCTTTCTTTCGGGCTTTCCCGCGGGAGGTCCGGAGCGTGTCCTTGCCGCGCTTGGATCCCTTGGATTTGCCGAGATACGGGTGCTGGAGGAATGGGCGGCAGCCGTGCGCGCTGAAGCGCGCGCCGCCGCGGTCGCGGGCAACGTGCCCATTCCGCTCATCCCGCCGGTGTGCCCCGCCGTGGCCGCGCTCGTGGAGAGCCGGTTCCCCTCCCTGATTCCCAACCTCGGGCCGTGGCTTTCACCGATCGAGGCGGCCGGTGAGGAGTTCCCCATGCGCTCCGTGTTCCTCCTGGCAGCATGCCCGGCACAGTACGCAACGATCCATGGCGCAAGCCTTACGGAAAGGCTCACGGTTCTCAACCCGGCCCGGCTCTCCTCGGCAGTGCGCGGAGCTCTTTCCGCCCCGGCCGGCGCGGACCGTCTGGGTCTGCGCGCGCCCCGCGGCGAGCCCGAGAGAAGCCCGGGTGAGCTCGCGGTGACTGGCGTCCGGCAGGTGATGCGGGTTCTCGCCTCGGCCGAGACGGGGAGTCTCCCCGGCGTCACGATGCTCGATCTCTCGCTCTGCGACAATGGCTGCTCCGGCTCGCCGCTTCTCTCAGCCGACCCTCCCCTCTCCGCCCTGCGCTGGCAGCAGTGGACGAGCGGACGCACAACCGCGCCGATCAGTGACGCGGCGGCCGTCTGCCGGGGAAAGCCCTGGTCGCAGCGCCCTGGTGTGCGTCTGGATCCGGACATGGGCGCCGCGATTCTTGCCCTGGGGAGAATCGACGAGCTGGCGCGCACGCTGCCCGGGCGTGACTGCGGGGCATGCGGCGCCCCGTCGTGCGCGCTTTTTGCCGAAGACGTGGTCGTGGGCAGGGCAGATTCTGCGGGCTGCCCCTTTACGGAGGAAAACCGATGACCCTCGGAAATATCGTTTCCACGCTTGGCCTGGAGGTGCTCACCCCCGAGCTTTCCGTCAACGGCGGCGCCGATGTCGAAAAAGGGCACGCGTCGGACCTGCTCAGCGACGTGCTGGCACACGCGCCCTCCGGAGGGATTCTTCTCACCATTCAGGTGCACATGAACGTGATCGCCGTGGCCCTGCACGCGGGGCTCTCCGCGGTGATCTTTACCGAGGGGATGCGGCCGGAGGAGCTGGTCCGGCTGAGGGCCGTGCAGGAGGGCCTGCCTCTCCTTGCCACGAACGAATCCACCTTCGAGCTGGCCGGGCGGCTGTACGCGCTGGGCTTGAGGGGAAGGGGACAGGCGGAAAGTGAATGAAGAGGCTGGCCGCGGACATGCACATCCACACGGTGCTCTCGCCCTGCGCGTCGCGCGAAATGGAGCCGCCGGCCATAGTGAGGGAAGCGGCGCGGAGAGGGCTCGCGGTGATCGCCGTGTGTGACCACAACACCGCCGGCAACGTGCGCGCCGTCGCTGATGCCGCTGCCATGATTCCGGACGGCCCCGCAGTCATCGCCGGTATCGAGATCACGACCGTGGAAGAGGCGCACGTCCTGGGCTGGTTCCGCACTCCCGAAGATGCCTGTGCCGTTGCGGGGGCTCTGAACGTGGATACCGCGCTTCCGTCCGCGGCGAGCCGGTTCACGCTGTCGGAAACCGTCGACCTTATTCATCGGCACGGAGGGCTGGCGGTGGCCGCTCACGTGGACCGCAGAAGCTTCAGCGTGCCGGGACAGCTCGGGTTCATCCCGACGGATGTGCCGTTCGACGGTCTTGAGATTTCCGCCGCGGGAGCGGCCCGGGGGAAGGCCGCGGGCTTTGCCGCGCATGGGATTCCCCTGGTGAGCTCTTCCGACTGCCACTTCCTGGAGGACATGGGAACCGGGTTCATCGTGCTGGAGGTCTTTGCGCCCACGTTCGACGAGATCGCAAAGGCGCTGGGGATGGTCGAGGGCCGGGGGTGCGCGATTGCGTGAGATCAGCCTGCACATCCTGGACCTCATCGAGAATGCGATCCGGGCCGGGGCAACGGTCATCGCCATTGCGGTGGAAGAGGAACCGGACCAGGACCTCCTGTGTGTCGCGGTGGAGGACAATGGTCCCGGACTGCCCGTGCCGGCGGACATTGCCGCCGACCCCTTCTTCACCACCAAGGAAGGGAAGAAGACGGGGCTGGGGTTGAGCCTGATGAAATTCCGCACCGAGCAGGCCGGGGGATCCTTCCGCCTGGAAAGATCCTGCCTGGGAGGGCTTGCGGTGCGTGCGACGATGCCGCTGTCCCACGTGGACAGGAGCCCGCTCGGAGACCTGGCGGCAACCCTGGCCTCCGTGGTGTGTACGAGCCCCGGTGTGGAGCTGCGCTCCCGGCTGCGGGTAGGAACCAGGGAATGGCGGGTGGGCACGGCGGAGATCGTGCGGGGGCTGCCCGTGGGCGGCCGCAGCGAGATCGCCGTGGCGCGGCGCGTGAAGGAGCAAATCGAGGAGGGGCTCTCGGCCCTCCAGGTGTCCAAGTAATCGTGTGCGAGGAAACCAGAGGAAGGGAGAACGGAATGAACGAGACATCACAGTCCGCCCGCGCGTGCGGTGGCGACAAATCCACCTGCGGTGGCGAGGCGACCGAGTCGCAGCTCATGGAAAGGCTCGACGAGGTTCTCACGGAGTACCAGGGCAAGCCGGGGGCCCTCATCCCCGTGCTTCAGATCGCCCAGGGCATCTTCGGCTACCTGCCGGAGAACGTGATGAAGCGCGTGGCGCTCCGACTGGGCAAGTCCTACAGCGAGGTAGCGGGAGTCGTGGGCTTTTACTCATTCTTCTCCACCGTGCCCCGGGGAAAGCACCTGGTCCGGGTGTGCCTGGGCACCGCCTGCTACGTGCGCGGCGGCAAGCAGGTGCTGGAGGCCTGCCGGCAGGAGCTGGGAATCGATGTGGGAGGCACCACGAGCGACGGCCTGTTCACCCTCGAGGTGGCCCGGTGCTTCGGCGCCTGCGGCCTTGCACCCACGATCATGATCGACGAGGACGTGCACCAGCGGGTGAAGGCACCGAAGCTGCGTGAGCTGTTCGCCGGGTATAGAAATGGGAAAGTCGCCCCGGCGGCGAAGAAGACCCCGAGAAAGACCGTCACGAAGAAGACCCCGAAGAAGACGGCCGCCTCCCGGAAGAGCACGGGCCGCAGGGAAAGGGTGGGAGCGAGATGAACGAAAAGATCGGCAGTCCCCAGGACCTCCTGAAGCTTCGCGCCCAGGCTCGCAGCCAGGTCGATCTGCGCGGCGGCCCGAAGGAAGCGCAGGTCGTCGTGCACATGGGCACCTGCGGAATCGCCGCGGGCGCGCGCGACATCGTCTCGGAGCTCGTTTCCGAGCTGGACAAGAACCAGGTACAGACCGTCACGGTCCGCCAGTCCGGGTGCATCGGCCTGTGCGACCAGGAGCCCATGTTCACCTACACCGACAAAACCGGAAACAACTTTCTCTACGTGAAGCTCACGCGCGCAAAGGTCCGCGAGGTCGTGGAGCGCCATCTCCGCAGGGGTGAGCCGGTGGAGCAGTACATCATGAAGGGAGACGCGACATGAGCCGATCGAGATGCAACGTGCTGATCTGCACGGGAGGTGGATGCGTCGCCTCTGGTGCACTTGAGCTGAGCGCGGCCATGAGGGCCGCCATCCAGAAGCACGGGCTGGACGGCGAGGTGCATGTTTTCGAAACCGGCTGCCTTGGGCCCTGCGCGGCGGGCCCCGTAGCCGTGGTCCATCCCGACGGGATTCTTTACCAGAATCTCAAGCCCGCGGATGCGGATCGTATTGCAGAGGAGCACCTGCTGAAGGGCAGGGTCGTCACAGACCTCGCCTACGAGAAGCGCCAGGGGAGCATGGAGGCGCTGGGCCTGCAGGAGATCCCCTTTTTCCGCAAGCAGGTGAAGATCGTCCTTCGCAACTGCGGGCTCATCGACCCGCTGAAGATCGAGGAGTACATCGCCCGGGACGGCTACATGGCCCTGGCGAAAGTGCTCACCGAGATGTCACCCGAGCAGGTCATCGCGGAGGTGAAGAGCTCGGGTCTCCGCGGCAGGGGCGGCGCGGGCTTCTCTACGGGCGTGAAGTGGGAGCTCTGCCGCAAGGCGCCGGGCGCGGAGAAGTTCACGCTCTGCAACGCCGACGAGGGGGATCCGGGAGCGTTCATGGACAGGAGCGTCCTGGAGGGAGACCCGCACAGCCTCATCGAGGCCATGACCATTGCCGGCTACGCAATCGGCTCCTCGCAGGGCTACGTCTACGTGCGCGCCGAGTACCCCCTCGCGGTGGAACGGCTCTCCCGGGCAATCGAGCACGCGCGCGAACGCGGCCTGCTGGGAAAGAACATCATGGGCACGGCGCACTCGTTCGACCTTGAGATCAGGATGGGCTCGGGCGCATTCGTCTGCGGAGAAGAGACTGCGCTCATGACGTCAATAGAAGGAAACCGGGGCGAGCCCCGGCCGCGGCCTCCCTTCCCCGCGTTCAAGGGTCTCTGGAACAAGCCGAGCCTCCTGAACAACGTGGAGACCTATGCCGCGATCCCCTCGATCATTCTGAAAGGCGCCTCCTGGTACGCCTCCATGGGTACGGCGAAGAGCAAGGGCACCAAGGTATTCGCCCTGGCCGGCGCGGTGAAGAACACGGGCCTCGTGGAGATCCCCATCGGCATGCAGCTGGGCGAGCTGATCTTCGACATCGGCGGCGGCATNNGACTACGAATCCCTGGTCGAGCTGGGCGCCATCATGGGTTCGGGCGGTCTCATTGTCATGGACGAGGACACATGCATGGTGGACATCTCCCGGTTTTTCCTGGAGTTCGTGCAGGACGAATCCTGCGGCAAGTGCACGCCCTGCCGGGTCGGCACCCGGCGGATGCTGGAGATCCTGGACCGTATCTGCGAGGGCAGGGGACAGGAGGGGGACATCGAACGCCTGATCGACCTCGGCTCCACGATCAAGGACACGGCGCTCTGCGGCCTGGGCCAGACGGCCCCGAACCCGGTTCTCTCGGCTATTCGACATTTCCGGGAAGAGTTCGTCGAGCACATCAGGGACCACAAATGCCGTGCCGGCGTGTGCCCCGAGCTGGTGCGTGCACCGTGCCAGAACGCGTGCCCCGCGGGCGTGGATGTGCCGGGTTTCGTCAGCCTGATCGGCGAGAAGCGCTTCGACGAAGCGCTTGCTCTGCACCGGGAGAGAAACCCGCTCGCGGCAATCTGCTCCCGCGTCTGCTTCCATCCCTGTGAGAGCAAATGCCGGCGGTCCACGCTGGACGATCCGCTTTCCATCAGGTCCCTGAAACGCTACATGGTCGAACAGGAAAAGGCGTTCAACCTCCCGGCGATGATCAAGGACGGGGCGAACGTGAGGAGGAAGGTGGCCGTCGTGGGCGCGGGCCCCGCGGGACTCTCCTGCGCATACTTTCTGGCCCGGCTGGGCTATCGGCCGACCATATTCGAGGCGGCCTCGGAGCCGGGCGGCATGCTCGTGCAGGCCATCCCCGCCTACCGGCTGCCGCGCGATATCCTGCGGCGGGAGATCGGCATGATCGAGAAGCTCGGCGTGCAGATCAGGACCAACAAGATGCTGGGCAGGGACTTCACCCTTTCCAGCATGAAGGAGATGGGGTACGAATCCGTGTTCCTCGCTGTCGGAGCGCCGAAGGGGACGGGCCTGGGCATGAAGGGCGATGATGCCCCGGGCGTGACCGAGGCCATCGACTTCCTCAGGCAGTACAACCTCACCGGCAAGGCGCCCGTGGGAAAGAACGTCGTGGTGGTGGGCGGCGGCAACGCCGCGATCGATGCGGCGCGCACGGCCCTTCGGCTCGGCGCGGGCTCCGTGACCGTGGCCTATCGGAGGACCCGGGCGGAGATGCCCGCGTACAGGGAAGAGGTGGAGGAGGCGGAGCGCGAGGGAGTGAAGTTCCAGTTCCTCGTGGCCCCCGTGGAGCTTGCCCAGGAGAAAGGGAAGCTCGCGGCGGTGCAGATGCGCCGCATGGGGCTTGGCGATTTCGACCGCTCGGGCCGGCGCAAGCCCGTGGCGGACCCGCAGAGCGACTTCATGATGCCGGCCGACCAGCTCATTGCCGCCGTGGGGCAGGCGCTGCAGCCGAATGAAATCTTCAATGGCGTGACGCTGAAGCTCAACGACCGCGAGTTCATTGCCGTGAACCCGGTGAACGGCCAGGCATCAGAGGAGTGGGTCTTCGCCGGGGGCGATGCGGTGAGCGGACCCTCGTCGGTGATCGAGGCGATCGCCGCGGGGGAGAAGGCGGCGGTGGGCATGCACGCGTTCCTTTCGGGAAAGGGTGAGATCCCGTGGCGGACCCCCCGGATGGTGGATACCTTCTTCGACCCTGATGCGGATCCCGTCATGGGCGCGCGTCCCGGCCTGAAGCTGATCCCCGTTTCCCGCCGCAAGGGATTCGCCGAGGTGGAGACCACGTGGTCCGCCGCGGTGGCAATGGCGGAGACGAAGCGCTGTCTGCGCTGCGATTACCGAGAGTAGAGAGGAGAAACATATGCCATCCCTGACAATCGACAACAAGACAATCAGCGTGGCGGACGGCACGAGCCTGCTCGAGGCTGCCCGGCAGGCCGGGGTCCAGGTCCCCAGTCTCTGCTACCTGAAAAAGGTGCAGGCCATCGGCTCCTGCCGGGTCTGCCTCATGGAAGTGGAGGGAGCCAAGACCCTCATGGCCTCCTGCGTCACTCCGGCCTTCGAAGGCATGAAGGTGCGCACCAACTCATCGCGCGTGCGGGCCGCCCGCAAGACGGTCGTGGAGCTGATCCTCTCCGACCACGAGGGGGACTGCCAGACCTGCAACAGGAACGGCGACTGCGAGCTGCAGGCCGTGGCGCGTGACCTGGGCATCCGCGAGATCACCTATGCCGGCAGCAAGAGCGTGCGGCGCAGGGACACGAGCACCCCGGCCCTCGTGCGTGACACGGCCAAGTGCATCCTCTGCCGGCGCTGTGTCACCGTCTGCGGCCAGACGCAGGGAGTGGCCGCCATCTTCCCGCAGAAGCGTGGGTTCCAGTCCGTCATCGGCCCGGCCTTCACGTCAGACCTCGCGGACGTGGTCTGCGTGCAGTGCGGGCAGTGCGCGGCGGTGTGCCCCGTGGGGGCCATCGGGGAGAACGATGAGACCGCCAAGGTCTGGGCCGCGATCGACGATCCGAAGAAGACGGTTCTCGTGCAGACCGCCCCGGCAATTCGAGCCGCTCTCGGCGAATGTTTCGGCATGCCGCCGGGGACGCTGGTGACGGGCAAGATGGTGACCGCCCTGCGCCAGATGGGGTTCGACAAGGTGTTCGACACGAACTTCACCGCGGACCTCACGATCATGGAGGAAGGCACGGAGCTCCTGACCCGTCTGAAGAAGGCGCTCGTGGACGGCCAGCAGGTGCCGCTGCCCTTGTTCACAAGCTGTTCACCCGGCTGGATCAGGTACGCCGAGCATTTTTACCCCGACATCCTCCCCAACATTTCCACATGCAAGTCCCCCCAGCAGATGTTCGGGGCGGTTGCCAAGACCTACTACGCGGAGAAGATCGGCAAGAAACCGGAAGAAATTTTCGTCGTCTCGGTAATGCCCTGCACGGCGAAGAAATACGAGTCCCAGCGGCCCGAGATGAACTCAAGCGGCGTGCGCGACGTGGACGTGGTGCTCACCACGCGGGAGCTGGGCCGGATGATCCGCGAGGCCGGCATCGATTTTGTCGGGCTTCCCGACGGGAAGATGGACAGCATCCTCGGCGCCTCCTCGGGTGCCGCGGACATCTTTGCCAACACAGGCGGCGTCATGGAAGCGGCCCTGCGCACCGTCTACGAGATCGTGACCGGTCGCCAGCTCCCGTTCGAAAACCTGCACGTGGCCCCCGTGGCCGGGCTTGCCGGCGTGAAAGAGGCGGCCGTGAAGATAGAGGGCGCCGTGCGGGAGTGGTCCTTCCTTGAAGGGGTGACGGTGAAAGTCGCAGTTGCCCACGGGCTGGGCAACGCGCGCCTTCTCATAGAGAGAATCAAGGGCGGGGAGCAGTATCACTTCGTAGAGGTCATGACCTGCCCCGGAGGCTGCATCGGGGGCGGCGGGCAGCCGCGCCTGACCACGGACGAGGTGCGCCTGGCACGGATCGCGGCCATCTACAAGGAGGACGAAGGCAAGCCCATCCGCAAATCCCACAACAATCCCGAGGTAACGGCGATCTACCAGGAGTACCTGAAAAAGCCGCTGGGAGAGAAGTCGCACCACCTCCTGCACACGAAGTACACCGCACGGGAGAGGGTATAGGAAGGCGCGGGGCGCGTCGTGAGCATCGTCTCAACGATTCCCGAGAAATGCAGGCGCTGCTACGCGTGCGTGCGCGAGTGCCCGGCGAAGGCCATCAAGGTCATCGCCGGGCAGGCCACGGTGATCGCGGAGCAGTGCGTGGCGTGCGGGAACTGCGTGAAGGTCTGCACGCAGAAGGCCAAACGCATCGAGGATGCGACGATGCTCGTGAGCAGGATGCTGGAAGGAGGGGAAAAAACTTTCGCCATCATCGCTCCCTCGTTCCCCGCGGCGTTCGCCGACACACGCCCTGGCTGCATTGTCGCCGCCCTTCGCCGCCTGGGATTTGCACAGGTCTGGGAAGTGGCCTTCGGCGCGGAGCTGGTGAGCCGGGAGTATGCACGACTTGCGCGCGCGGCCATCCGGGGAGGACAGACGGTGGTGAGCACCC
The DNA here is from genome assembly GCA_003170115.1 of Spirochaetaceae bacterium. Taxonomy (GTDB): domain Bacteria; phylum Spirochaetota; class Spirochaetia; order SZUA-6; family Fen-1364; genus Fen-1364. The sequence goes on along the minus strand of PMZS01000201.1, from coordinate 2,325 downwards.
CCTGCCCGGCGATCGTCTCGTACGTGCAGAAGTACCTGCCCCGGCTGCGGGGCTCCCTCGCGCACGTGGTCTCTCCGATGATCGCCACGGCCAGGGCGATAAGGGCCAAATTCGGCTCCGGCATTCGTATCGTCTTCATTGGACCCTGCATCGCCAAGAAGGCCGAGATCAAGGACCCCTTCGTGCAGGGGATTGTCGATGCGGCACTCACCTACGAGGAGCTGCTCTCCCTGTTCGCCTCTGCCGGGATCCAGCCGGCGAGTGAGGAGCCGGTCGAGATGGACGGGCCGCGCGCGTCCCTGGGCCGGTCCATCCCTATTTCCGGCGGCCTCCTGCGCGCGGCGGGCATCGACGCGGACATATTGCGGAACAACGTTCTCGTCACCGAGGGAAAGGACAGGGTCCTGCCGGTGTTCCGCGAGCTCTCCGAAGGAAAAAGCAGGGCGCGGGTGCTGGACGTTCTCTTCTGCGAGGGCTGCATCAACGGCCCGAAGATGGCCAATTCCCTGAGCGTCTTCGCGCGCAAGGAGATACTCACGGACTCTATCAACGAGCAGAACGGCTCAATGGCAGCCCAGGACACGGCGGTGTCACTCAGCGAGTTCGACCACGTCGATCTCTCCCGGGAATTCCGCGAGCAAGCGGTGGTGCTTCCGCAGCCCGGCGAGGCGGAAATTGCCGATGCCCTGAGGAAGATGCGGAAGTTCGGCCCCGAGGACCAGCTGAACTGCGGCTCCTGCGGCTATCCCTCCTGCAGGGACAAGGCCGTGGCCGTCTGCCAGGGCCTTGCCGAGGTGAGCATGTGCCTGCCTTACCTGGTGGAGGAGCTGGAGGGAACGCTTTCCATCCTCCAGCGCTCCCACCAGGCTACGCAGGACCGGCTGGTCCAGACGGAAAGGCTTGCCTCCATGGGGCAGATCTCCGCCGGCGTGGCGCACGAAATCAACAATCCCCTCTCCACGATCCTGCTGTATTCCCACATGCTCCTGAAGGCCCATCGGGACGGTGACCCCGAGTCGGAGGACATCCAGATGATCGTGTCGGAGGCCCACAGGTGCCGCACGATCATGCGCGGACTCCTGGATTTCGCGCGGCAGTCGCGGGTCGTCAAGGCTCCGACGGACCTCGGCCGGCTCGTGCATGAGCTCGCGGATACGATGAACTTGAAGCTGGATCCCGCGGTGGCGCGCGTGAGATGCGAGATCGCCCCGGGTCTGCCCCGGCTGATGCTGGACTCGGACCAGGTCCGGCAGATGCTGCTGAATCTCGTGCAGAACGGGATCGATTCGGTGGAGGAAAAGGGCGGGACGAACGGCAGCGGCGAGGTCATCATCAGTGCGGGCCTCTCCGCGTCCGGCGACGCGGCGCTTCTCACGGTGGGCGACAACGGCTGTGGCATGCCGCCCGAGGTCGTCAAGGATATTTTCACGCCCTTCTACACCACGAAGCAGCTTGGCAAGGGCACCGGAATGGGCTTGTCCATCGTCTACGGCGTGGTGAAGATGCATGCGGGGGACATCACGGTAGACAGCCATCCGGGCAAGGGCACGTCCTTTCTCGTTCGGATCCCCATAGAGAGGATATCCACGGAGGAAACCAATGAGCTCGGCAAAAACAGTCCTGCTGGTTGATGATGACGCGGACTTCGTCGAGATGAACCGCATGCTCCTGGAGCAGAACGGATATTCCGTGCGCGTTGCATACAGCGGGCGGCAGTGCCTCGCGGAGGTGAGCGAGAGCCGGCCTGATATCATCATCCTGGACATGGTCATGGAAAGCCGGGAGGACGGCTTCGAGGTGTCCCGCGAGCTTCGCAACTCCGAGCACACCAAGTCCATCCCGCTTGTCATGATCACCTCGGTGAACGACAGCATCCCTTTCCGCCTGGAGCCTGACCGCACGTGGCTGCCAGTCGACGCCCTGCTGGAGAAGCCCGTGGACCCCCAGCTTCTGCTCACCGTGGTCAACAAGGCGCTGCAGCCCGACGCGCAACTCCGCCAGGAGCGGAAGGCGCGTCCGGGCTGATCGGCATGTCCAATGGAGCGATGATCTACCTTGTCGATGACGACAGGGACTTCCTGGAGATGGAGAAGGCCATCCTCACGCACGGGGGGTACCGCACGAAGTGCTTCTCCGAATCCCGGGAGGCGCTGGAGGCGCTTGGCTCCGCCGTCGGTGCCGAGAAACCGGCGCTCGTCGTGACCGATCTCATGATGAAGTCGCTGGACGCGGGCTTCACCTTTGCGCGGGCGCTCAAAGCCGACCCTCGTTTCGCCGGCATCCCGATGATCATCGTCACCGCCGTGGCCAGCAGAAGCAGGGAAA
>PMZS01000005.1 GCA_003170115.1 Spirochaetaceae bacterium | reverse complement strand
GCCATCGAAAATGCCCTTAAGATCGCTCGGCAATATTTCGTGTGCACCGGCAAGGATTCGAAATACCGGTCGATTTCTCGCTGGCAGAGTTTCCATGGCAATACGCTCGCTGCAGATGCCATTTCCGGAAAGACAAATCGAAGAACAGTCCAGACTCCCATGTTGATGCCCGTATCGCACATCGTGCCGGCAGACTGTTACCGTTGCGCTTTCGGGTTGAACTACCCCCAATGCGGGTTTTTGTGCGCCAAGGATCTGGAAAGAACAATCGTTCAGGAAGGCGCGGATTATATCTCCTCGTTTGTCTCTGAAACGATTGTCGGCGCGGCCGCCGCTGCGGTGACGCCCGTGCGCGAGTATTATCCTTTGATCCGCGAAATATGCACCCGCCACGATGTCCTCTGGATTGCCGATGAGATCATGGCGGGAGTGGGGAGGACCGGGACCTTCTTGGCCATAGAACAGTGGAAAGTACTGCCGGATATCGTCGTACTGGCGAAGGGACTTTCAAGTGGATACGTTCCACTCTCCGCGATCCTCATTCATGATCGAGTGTTCAAAGCATTCCGCAATTCCAATGCGCCCTACGTAGGCGGCCATACCTACAACGCACATCCTGTAACCGCTGGCGTCGGGTTGGCCGTCCTCAATTATCTGGAAAAGAACCGACTCGTCGAAGGGGTGGCAGGCAAAGGCGAGGTCTTGGGACGGGGGCTAAAAAAAATGGAAGCGCAATTGCCCATTGTGGGCAATGCCCGCGGAAGAGGCCTGATGTGGGGTTTGGAGCTCGTGAAAAACAAGAAAACCAAGGAAGGATTCGATCCCCGGCAGAAGATATGGCTGCAGGTGATGCGACGAGCCCAAGACAAGGGCTTGATCGTCTATCCGGTCAACGGTTGTATCGACGGGGAACGGGGCGATGGAGTCCTGATCTGTCCTCCGCTGGTTATCAGCGACGAGGAGTTGCATTTCCTTCTCCGCACTCTGGAGGAGACTCTGAAGGAAGTCGCCGCGGCGGCTGGAGTCGGGCAATGATCATCAGAACTGAAAAAAAAGCGCCAACTCTGAACGCGCAAGAACCCTATAAGCGCAAGCTGAAGGTGTTGCTTTCCCCAGTACTGGATCCGGACTGTAAGTCCCTCGCGGTCGGTCTGTCCATCATTCCCGCCGGCGGGAGGAGCGATAACGCCCACCATCCGGAAGGAGAAATGTTTTACGTGATTCATGGGAAAGGATCCATTCTCGTGGGTGACGAAAGGGAAGAATTGACTGCGGGCACGGCGGTCTGGGTCCCCCCCGGCGTCTTCCACCAGTTGATAAACGATTCGAAAAGAACCCTGAAGATATTATGGGTATTGAATCCGCCGGGGAAAGAGGCGGGGATCATCAAGGATGGGTCTGAAGCAGATAGTCCCATACTCGGGAGGAATCCGTGAAAGAGGGCATAGGGGCAGGTTCTCTAAAATTCCTATCGGAGTCCGATATTCAACGCATCCATGCGGCGGGTCTATCCCTGCTGGAGAACCCTGGAATCCGCTGCGAATCCGGGGCTGTTCTTGAGGTGTTTAAAAAGGGCGGTGCCCGGGTAAACGCGAACACCGGAATGGTTTCAGTAGAACCGAGCATGGTCGAAGAGGCGTTGAAATGGGCTCCGAAGTCCTTCGGGGTATGCGGGCGCGACCCCGAGATGGACCTATTGGCGAAATGTGGGAGGGTTTATTTTGGGATGGGGGGCAGCTCGGAACCAAGTTTTTACGATTTTGCCGCGGGTAGGCCAAGAAAGCCGACCAGACGGGACATGGAGAATTGCACACGAGTTGGTCAGGCACTTCCTAATATCGATTTCATCATGACGCTTTGCACCTCGGCGGACATGCCGGCCGGCAACTGTTTTTATTATGATTTGGAAGCGATCCTGCGGAATACGACCAAGCCAGTTGTCTTCAGCATTCTGGATCGTGAATACACCTCCCGGCTTATTCGCATGGGAATCGCAGCAAGTGGCGGAGAGTCTGAGTTTCGGGCCCGGCCTAATATTGTCGGATTTGTCACCCCCGTCTCTCCGATGATTTTTCCGAAGATGAATGAGGGAGTGATTGATTGTGTAAAATGGGGGATGCCGGTGCTCTATGCGCCTGGGCCGATGATGGGCTCTACAGGCCCTGTTACGCTTGCCGGGCTTCTGTCGCAAACGGTTGCCGAGATCCTGTTTGGGCTGGTAATGGTGCAACTCTTGAAGAAAGGCGCTCCGCTCATCTTCAAAATGGATTCCGATGTCATGGACCTGTCGACCGGTCAGTGCACCTACGGAAGCCCGGATCAGATACTGGGGAGAGCCGCGCTGGCCCAAATAGGAGAATTCTACGATATTCCGACTTTCACAATGGGAGGAGGCGTCGAATCTAAGTTGCCCGATTCTGAGGCGGCGGCTCAGGCAATGATGGGGATGCTTGTCAATGCCTTGTCAGGAATTACTTTTTCTCAATGCCAGGGCACAATGGCAAGCGGCCTGTATGGGTCCATCGAACAATTGGTAATCTGTGATGAGCTGGTCCACATGATCAGGCACCTTCTCAAAGGGATCTCGATCACGGATGAGACCCTTGCTTTGGATGTGATCCGCAAAGTAGGTCCAGGGGGGAACTTTCTGGTCGAGGACCATACCCTGGCCAATTTCCGCAATGAGCTGTTTTTCCCAAAATTGTTTCAACGGCAATCAATTGAGCACTGGATACACGGTGGCGCTCGCCCCATGGCTGACGTGGCCCATGACCGTGTCGAGGCCATATTGAGCCAACCTCCTTCGTCTCCTCTTGATGAGACTGCTGAAAAAGAATTGAGTGCAGCTTTGGCGGAGGCAATTCATGCACCTTGAGCCATTGAATCGGGATTGCCGATTTAGTAAGATCCGACAAAGAGGATGAGACAGCTCAAGTGGAAAAGAAGTTCAACAGGCTGAACAAGAATACCTTGCGGCACGACATCTATGACCAACTTCGGCAGAGCATTATTACAGGAGAACTCCTGCCCGGTGAATCGATAACCCTAAGGAACATTGCGGAACAGTTTGGCGTAAGCATCATGCCGGTTCGTGAGGCGCTGTGGCAGCTTGAATCAGAGAACATCATCGTCATCGAAAGCAACCGAAGTATTCGAGTAAACAGCCTCTCGGCGAAAGAAATGGAGGAAGCTTTATCGATTCGAATCATGCTCGAAGCGGAAGCCTCACGATTGGCATGCGAGCGCCGGCCGGATAGCGCAATCCCTGCGGTGGAACATCTATTATCCAATTTGATCAAATCGATCAAGAAGCCAAAAAAATACATGGACAATAATAGCAAATATCATTTTGCCATATACTATTATTCGAATTCGCCCTTATTGCTCGATATCATCAACGGCTTGTGGGCAAGAGTAGGCCCCTATTTCATTATCCACGCCAATGATCTCGAGGATCTCTACCATACAATAAGCTACCATCAAAAAATGTTCGATGGATTCGTTAATCGGGATAAGAAGAAGATTGCAGAAGCAATCCGTGAAGACCTCCAGAATGCTGCCCGTCTTATAATTCCCAAATTGGCATTATTAAAAACTGATTGATCCGGAGGCTCCGGAGAAAAGCATAACGGCATGGACACTTCAGCTTTGGATACGAAAGGGAACAACTAATGCCGATAGAAAAGTTCAAGAGCAAGCTCCACCAGATGACCAGGATGACACCGACAGTACTCTGGAATGATTCGTGCTCAACTCAGGAGTTGTCGGCTTCGATCGAGAAAAACGGTGCAGTCGGGGCGACCTGTAATCCAGTGATTATCCTGGATGTGCTGAAGAAAGAGATGCACCTATGGCGCGAGCGAATTCTTTCCCTCACCCGGGAGCTGCCTGTCGCGAACGAGGCAGACATCGCATGCCGGCTGGTGGAAGAGATGACGGCGAAAGCGGCAGGCTTGCTGAGGCCGATCTACGATCGGCTGGGCGGACGCGATGGGCGCATGTCCATCCAGGTTGACCCCCGGCTGTTTCGCGATGCTAAGGCCATGGTCGATCAGGCGGTTCGGTTTTCGGCGCTCGCCCCAAACATCATCGTGAAGCTTCCTGTTACTGATGCAGGAGTGACAGCGATCGAAGAAGCAACATATCGGGGCGTCAGCATCAACGCGACCGTCAGTTTCACCCTCCCCCAGGCCGTCGCGGTCGCGGAGGCCGTAGAAAGCGGGCTACAGAGGCGGGAGAGGGAAGGAAAGGACATATCTCAGATGGGCCCGATCTGCGTGCTCATGGTAGGGAGGTTGGACGACTGGCTGAAGGTTGTGGCAGAGAAAAAAGGCATTATTGCCAATCCATGGATCTTCGAATGGGCAGGTGTAGCAGTCATGAAGAAGGCATACCAGATCTACAGGGAGCGGGGCTATCGTCTGCGGCTGCTAAGCGCCGCGTTCCGCAATCACTTGCATTGGAGTGAGTTTATCGGGGGCGAGGTGGTGATCTCCCCACCTTACGACTGGCAGAAAAGGTACAATGATTCGGATGTGCAAGTAGAGAACAGAATGAACAGGCCAGTCGATCCGGACATCATTGAAGAGCTGGAGCGTAAATTTGAGGATTTTCGCAAGGCGTACGAGGAAAAGGCAATGAAACGGGAGGAGTTCGATTCCTTCGGGTCAACACAGCGGACGCTGCGGCAGTTCTGCAAGGCGAGCGGTGATCTCGAGGCTTTGATCCGCGATTTTCTTCTTCCGAACCCAGATGCTTCGCCCACGCTGGGGTGAATACGGCATTACCGTGAACTGCCTTGCACCGGGTTGGTTCAAGACGGCGCAGAACGCAGTCATGTATGAGGATGCCTCATGGGTTGCGTCGCTGAACGAACGTATCCCGCTGGGCCGTCCCGGCGCTCCGAACGACCTGGACGGGGCCGTTGTCTTTCTCGCATCGGAAGAGAGCCGGTACATGACGGGGCAGCTCATGTTGATCGACGGCGGTCTTTCAGCGGGAGCGTTTCGGGCGCTGCCTGCGAAGAAGCCGAAAAGCTAGCCGCCGGCCGGTCGAACCTTGTACACCGCGACTTCTCCCTCGGCCTGGTTCGCGGAAAACAGCAGGTCTCCGCCTGCCCGAGGCATGATGACCATGTTCGCAGCGGCTGGACTTTCGTCCACGACGATCCTTCGCGGGTGTTTGGGATCTTCTTCGAACTGGAACATGAGCAGGCTCTTGTCACCGGTCCGACTGCTCGCGATCACGCTCCGCCGCCCGTCGAACATCCCCGCCAGCACGCAGTGGCCGAACGAGAGCTCAGCGTCCCAGAAGGGGCTCCAGCCGTCCGCGGCCTTCCTGTAGGCGCGCAAAGTGTTTCCATGGAACGGCTCGATGGTGACCAGCTCATCCGTCCCATCGCCGTCCAGGTCGAGCACCGCCACTTCGCTGACTTCCCGGGGGAGAACCTGCCGCGACGGCCATTCCGGGCCTGGCGACTGGAGGTCCATGCAGAAAAGCCCTTCGGCCGCTCCGATCAGGAGCGAGCTCCGTCCTTCGAAATCCGCCAGGAGAAGCCCGTGGTTCTTGTGGATCCCGGTGAGAATGGGCNNGCGCCGGGCCGTGACCAGTCCGCGGCGTCCTTCTTGTCCTCCGCGAGATTTGCGGCGACCAGGTATCGCGTCCCGCCGCGCGCGACCAAGCCGATGCGGTGGGCAAAGGGGAGATCGAGGACCCGCTCGGCGGCGGCATCTGCCGTGCCGCCGTCCCGAACGTGGTAGACGCCACCGCCCTGGAACTTGTAGCCCACGAAGCAACCCATGATGGCGAAGAGTTCCCCGGGGCGTTCTTCGTCGGCCACGAGCGCCATGCATCCGCCGGCCCCC
>PMZS01000197.1:4950-5192 GCA_003170115.1 Spirochaetaceae bacterium | reverse complement strand
GGTCGAAATATTGAAATCAAAAGCGGGGCTCAGCGGGAAGACCTGCTGAGGGATCATACGCGAGAAAGGAATCACGCGATGCAGTACGACTGCAAGGATCTGGGCCTGGCGGACGCCGGGAAGAAGCGGATCGAATGGGCCTGGGAGAACATGCCGGTCTGCCGGTCGATACGGGCGCGTTTCGAGAAGGAACGGCCGCTCGCGGACGTGAGGATCGCGGCGTGCCTCCACGTGACGACGGA
>PMZS01000197.1:4775-4925 GCA_003170115.1 Spirochaetaceae bacterium | reverse complement strand
GCTGAGCACGCAGGACGACGTCGTCGCCTCCCTCGTGAAGCATGAGGAGATTCCGACCTTCGCGGTGAAGGGGGAGGACGGCGATCGCTACTACGGCCACATCAAGGCCGTTCTCGATACGAAGCCGACGATCACGATGGACGACGGCGC
>PMZS01000197.1:0-4755 GCA_003170115.1 Spirochaetaceae bacterium | reverse complement strand
TACGGCACGGGCCAGAGCACGATCGACGGCATTCTCCGGTCGACGAACACGCTCTTCGCGGGTTCGCGTTTCGTCGTCTTCGGCTACGGCTGGTGCGGCCGCGGCACGGCGACGAGGGCGAAGGGCATGGGGGCGAACGTGATCGTCGTCGAGGTCGATCCCCTCAAGGCGCTCGAGGCCGTGATGGACGGCTACTCCGTCATGTCGTCGCTCGAAGCCGCCGCCGTCGGGGACGTCTTCGTCACGGTCACGGGCGACACGTCGATCATTCGCAAGGAGCACTTCGAGCGGATGAAGGACGGCGCGGTCGTGTGCAATACCGGGCACTACGACTGCGAGCTCAACATCCCCGACCTCGCCGGGCTGGCGAAGTCGGTCCGCGAGGTGCGGGCGAACAACGACGAGTACACGATGAAGGACGGCCGGAGGATCTACCTCCTGGCCAAGGGACGTCTGGTGAATCTCGCCGCCGCCGAGGGCCATCCGTCGGAAGTCATGGACATGTCGTTCGCCAACCAGTTCCTCTCGCTGGTTCGGCTCGCGCGTGAGGGCAAGTCCATGGGAAAGAAGGTGTACACAATCGACAAGGCGCAGGACACGGAAATCGCGGTCGTGAAGCTCTCCACCATGGGGAGAAAAATCGACACCCTCACACCCGCGCAGGTCGCCTACCTTACCGATTTCGCAAGCGGAACGTGACGACCTACTTCGTGTGTCGTACATGCGGGAGCTACGTGACCGCCTCGAATCTCGTGAATCGCGCGTATTGCTCGGAGGAGTGCGCGCTGGCCTATTCCAGCTGCACGAACTGCGGCAGGGTCTTCCCGAAAGGAAAAGGCTTCGATGCCGAGTCCTGCACGCGGGAATGCACGGTGCGCTACCAGATCCTGAGAAGATACGGTCCCCAGCCGGTGACCGTGGTGACAGAGGTGTAAAGACATGAAGCTGATTTTTCTCGGTCCTCCCGGGGCAGGCAAGGGGACGCTCGCCGGTCTGGTGAGCAGAGGGCATGGCATCCCGCAGATCTCCACGGGTGACATGTTTCGAGAGGCCATCAAGAATGAGACGGCCCTCGGGAAAAAGGTGAAGGAAATTCTTGGCCGGGGAGATCTTGTGCCTGACGAGCTCACCGTTGATCTCGTGAAGGAGCGGCTTTCCCAGGCTGATGCGGCGAAGGGATACATCCTCGACGGTTTTCCCCGTACCATCCCCCAGGCCGAAGAGCTGCAAAAGTTCCAGGACCTGGACGCGGTGATCAATTTTGCAATAGATGATGACCTGGTCGTGAAGCGGCTTTCGGGCCGGGAGATCTGCAAGAACTGCGGGGCCATCTACCACGTGACGAACATGCCTTCGAAGACGAAGGGCGTCTGTGACAAGTGCGGCGGCCCCCTCTACACCCGTCCCGATGACTCGCTGGAGTCCATCACGAACCGGCTGGACGTGTACCGCAGGCAGACCGAGCCGCTCATCGATTTTTATCGCAGGAAAGAGCTGCTGCGGGACATCGATTCCTCGAAATCCCCCGAGGACACTCACCGCCAGATCGAAAAGGCGCTCGCCTCCTACAGGTAAGTCCCGGTCGCGTCAGGGCGCCGGGGCGGGCTTCGCGTCCGGTGGTGCGGGGGGCTTTGCGCTCGACGAGGTCGGGACCGGCAGTGACTCCGACGGAGCCTGCTCGGGGGGCAGGAGGCCATGATCCTTCAGGGCGGCCTCCACCTTGTCCCGCTCCAGCAACCCGGGTGCATCGAGCAGGGCTTTCACCGCTTTCGAATCCTTGAAACCCGCTCCGAGTGCCTTCCCAAGGGCGTCCAGCCCTCGCGCCGGGTCTTCAACGACGGTGAGCAGCAGCCGGGACTCCCCGAACCACGCGTCGCCCTGCGCGGCGTCGATGGCCACGATCTTGTCGTAGGCCTCCAGCGCGCGTGCGTACTTCTTCTGACGCTCCGCGCCCGCCGCCAGCAGGTACCACGCCTCGGTGTCACCCGGCTTCTTTTGCAGGTAGCGCGAGAGCATGTCACCTGATGCCGCGGGATCGTCCAGGGAAAGCAGCAGGGAACCCGCGGCGTACAGCGCATCGGTATCGTCAGGCGCTCGTTCCAGAAGGGCTGAGAGCCTGTCCATGGCTTCGTGCGGCCGCTTGAGTCTCCAGAGAATAATCCCGCAGTTGTAGAGCGCATTCAGGTCCGCCGGGGAAAGGCCAATGACGGCCGTATACTGCGAAAGCGCATCCTCGTCGCGTCCGGCGAGATGGTACGCCCAGCCCAGCGCGGAGAGAATCTGAGTGTTCTGGGGATCAGCGGCGAGAAGGCGCTTCAGGATGGCGACGGCATCGTCTGTGCGTTTCGCCTGCGCGTAGGCAAGGGCGAGGTTGTAGTCGGCCTTTACAAATCCGGGGTCGATCTTGAGAGCCGCCTGGAACTCAGTGATGGCCTTGTCGTACTTCCCCAGCTCGACATAGGCATTCCCGAGGTCGAAGTACTCCGATGCCACGTCATGATCACGCCTGCCGGTGACGCATCCAGAGAGCGCCAGGGCGCCGAAGATCAGAAGGAATACGGCGGGGGGAATGCGCCTCACGCGCCCTACTATAGGATGAGACCGTGTGGTTGACAAGCGAAATCCACCTTTGTAAGATAAAGTGCAAGATAAAGAAAAGCGAATGGCGAAAAAACTGGTCCCGCCGAATGCTCCGGCCACGCTGAGCAGAGAAGCGAAAATCACCGCTCTCACTCTGCTGAAGAACTATTATGACGAAGAGACTTTCACACTCCTGGTAAAAGAGATCTACAACACGGATCTCGGCATCAGCGAGGCGGCTATCAAGGCCTCCGGCTCCCTGGGCAATGAGATCGCAATCCCGCACCTCTACCAGATGGTGGAACGGGGCAAGCAGTCGCAGCGCCTGGCCGCGGTCCAATCCCTCACGGCCATCAGGGCACCCTCGTCGACGGCGATGCTGGTGAAGTATTTCAGCCATTTCCCCGAAGAGGAGCTGCGCACCGAAATTCTTCGGGCAATCAACACGATCTCTCCCACCGCACAGCAGGTCCTGGAGCTGAACCAGGCCGTCTTTGCCGACCCCAAGCAGAGCGAGGCAGTGAAGCGCATCGCCGCCGAGGCCCTCGTGGAATCGGAGCGCTACGCCTCCCTGAAGGACGCGCTGCCCCGGGCTTTGCCAGGCGTGCAGGAGGCGGCCTTCACGAAGATGCTGCAAAGCGGCAGCCAGGAGGTCCTCGAGCTGCCGACGGAGACGCTCTCCCCTTCGGCTCTGGGCTGCTACCTCTGCGTCTACACGCTCAAGGCAAAAAACCCGCAGGCCAATTACGTTCTGGAATCCCTCCAGAAAGGCGCACGTCAGACCGTCCTGTCTTTCCTCCTCTCGCTCACGAAGTTCCAGGGCAGACTGCGCTTCCCCACACGTGTGTTCCGGCTGCTTCTCGTCTCCCCCTGGGTGGATGCGGAAACCGAGGCCCTGGTGGGGGATTTCCTGAAGAAGATCGTGGGGGAAGTGAAGGGCGCCTCTCCGCACCTGCTCAGCGAGTTCTCCGTGATCACCTCCGCGCACATCGACACGGTGTTCGGGAAGGTCCGGAAGAACTACATCTCCCTGCAGGGGATCACGAACAAGGACGTGCTGCTTGCCACCGTGCTTGCCAACCTGCTGGAGAAACATGCCACTCCCTCCGTTCTCGCCGACGTGCAGGCCTTTTTCCATGAAGATGGCTACTCGGACAGGACTCCTCCCGTGGCACAGATCCGCTCCCTTCTCTCAAGCGCGCCAAAGGAGGAACAGAACCGGTTCGAGGCGTGCATCCCCCTGTTTGCCCTGAATGAAAAGAAGGACAAGCTCACGGTTCTCCAGCAGATCCTGCGAGTGGACCTGAATCGGCCCTTCTTCCTGCGGCGCCTGAACAGGCTGATCAGGGTCTCGGGAGCCCTGGAAATCAAGACCACGGCCAAGAAGATCCAGGAAATCCTGGAGTTCTCCCGGGCTGAGCGCATCCACTATCTGGAAGAGACGAGCATCGTCACGCTCTGCCAGCTCCTCACGCGCTCAATCATCGAGCTGTCCCGCGAGTACTTCAAGGAGCCTTCCCGCAACATCCGTGCCCTGAACGGTTACATCCGTGGAGCGCGCTTCATCCCCCCCAAGATTCTCGTCGGGCAGCTCATCCACATTGCGCAACACCCGGCCCTGCCGTCCCCCTCCCGCGCACTGGTTGTCGAGACTTTGGAGACCATGAACCTGTCCGGCCTGCAGAGGGTCCTCCATCCGCTGCTGAAGATGATCGACCTGCGCGAGGTGGCCCTGGACCTGAAGCTGAGGATTGGAGACCTCCTTGCACGCTGGGCGGACGCGTCTCTCGGTCAGATCGCGCTGGATCTGACGACGCATGGGCTCCCGGTCGGCCGCAGGATTGCCATCCGGATCGTAAAATCCCTCGCCGCACGAGGGACGGGAGTGCCCGCGGAAATTGTGACCAACCGGCTCTACCTCCTCCTGGAGGACGCGGACCGCACCGTGCGCGTCGAGGCGCTGCTGGCCCTCCTGGCCATGGGCGATGACTACGCATCCCAGATCGTGAGCGACTATGTCAGGGCCGGGGACAGCGTGATCGTCGCCGAGATCCTCGCGGGCCTGTCGAAACCGCTCACCCGTGAGGCCTTCTCTCTGGTCGTCGACATGATCCGAATGGACAGCCTGCCGGTGCAGGAGGCGCTGCGTGCCCTGCTGCCCGAGCTGAGCCAGGG
>PMZS01000198.1 GCA_003170115.1 Spirochaetaceae bacterium | reverse complement strand
CGTCGTGGCGGGGGCGGAGATCGCGGGCTTTTTTTGGGCTCAGCCGAGCTTGCGCGAAACGTCGACCCTGGACGGGAGAAGCGCCGCAAGCGCCATGGTGGCGTTCGCCAGCGGCAGGAGCCAGTACTCTCCGGAGTTCCACTCGATTCTCCCCTCCGTCTCGACGCTGATGGCATCCTCCGCCGTCCCGATAGGCCCGATGGAGAATCCGCCCGGCAGAGTGCCGTAAAACCTGCTGTATGGCGAGGCGTTCCGGCAGCCGACCCCGGTAATCATGCTCACGTTCAGGGGATTGTTCCCCGTCATCCAGGAAAGCTGATCGAAGGCCGAATCCCGGCACCCTCCGTCATCGAGCACGCGGGCGAGCAGTGCCAGTGCATGGGCCCAGCTCGTCCAATGCGAGGCAAGCCCGTGGTTCACCTTTTGCGGCGCGTGCGCCGGCATGAAAAACCTGTAGACTTTCCCGTCCGGCCAGGGATGGTAGACGTCTCCCTCCGTGCGGGGCGCTCCGAACAGGCCGTAGGGCATCATGCCGAAGGGATTCGTCGCCAGCATCGGGAGGATGAACCTCTCCCGGCACCTGGCCAGCGCATCACGCACCTGTCCCACCAGCGAATGCTCGTAGTCGTTTTCCACGAATGTCGCCAGCGCGATCAGAGGCTGCGCCGCGCTCACGATGCCCCGGTAGGGCTCTTTCCGATCCCGGTCCATGAACCAGAACCCGCCTTCCGGCGACTGCTGGTCGAGCAGAACGGAGACGAGCGCGGCCACTTCGGATTCCGGAACCCGGCCGATGGCGTGAAGGCGCAGTGCCGCCAGCAGGCGCCAGGCCACCACCGATGTCCACCCGTGGAACTCGTCCCGTTTTCGGGACTTCATGAAATCCCACGAGCGGAAGGCCGCGTCACGGCAGAGATGGGAGAAGGCCGGGTAGTGGGGATGGAAATGATCAACGGCGTCCAGGAGNNGGAGGATGCACGCGGCGGCGTACTGCGCCACGGGCTGGTACTGGACGCGCACGCTGCGTTCGTCACCGCTTGCCCGCCGGTTGTCCGTGAAGCAATTGCCCGAGTTGTCGGCGCAGCAGCCCGAGTGATTCTCGTACCACCAGGCCATGCCCGGCTGCAGCCGGCTGTCACCCCCGCCCCCCACGTCCTCGTAGAACATACCGGTGCCCGGATCCTGCATCTTCAACATCCAGCGCAGCCCCCAGGAGGCCTCGGCAAGGAGGTCGTCCTCATGGGGACGCTCGTGCCAGTTGTTCCTCGCGAAACCCAGGCGGTTTTTCATTTCGAAGAACCCGAGAATGGGAGCCGGGGTCGTCGCCATCCATTTTCGGAGATCCCCGGCATCATGCCAGCCGCCCACCACGTCCAGCTCGGCGCCGCTGTCCGATCGGACCCCGTCGTCAAGGTGGCAGGGCCCTCTCAGCTCGTTCTCGAAATCGCCGCAGCGCTGGGCGTGCACATAGTCCAGGAACAGGGCGGGAAGCCGCGCATACGCGCCATCCGCAATGACGAAGGGAAAGGACCACGCGGTCGGACCGCCGTGCCCCTCCGCGGCGGGCAGCGCGGCACGGTATACGCCCGGGCGTTCGAGAGGGGAGAAATCGCCGACCATGTACCGGCCCATCGGTCCGTTGTGAGGCACCAGCGTCCCCCGGAACGCCGTCACCCAGCTCTCGGAGGCGCCGAGTGCCTGGCCGTTGATCCTGCCCAGGTCCTGCACGTGGAACTCGGTGATACCCCTGGCGATGTCCGCGGGCACAACCATGCGCTTGCGCGCCGCGCACATGTAGCCGGCCTGGCTGACGTGAATCCCCGGCGCCGGAGATGTCACGTCTTCTTCTCCACGATGCGGAGGTGCAGGTCCTCAAGCTGCCGAGGGTCCACCTCGGAGGGAGAGTCGTCCATCGGGCACTGCCCGAGAGTGTTCTTGGGGAAGGCGATGACGTCGNNGGGGGCGGACCGTAGCGGAAGGCTTCAAGAAGGAACCCGAAGCGCTTCTGCGCCTGCTCCTCCGAGAACCCGAGGAAGCTGAAAATCCGCTTCTGCAGGGCCGGGTCGTGGATCCTGATGGAGCCGGAGGCGAGCTCGACGCCATTGCACACCAGGTCGTACAGGTCCCCCTTCACCTCGCCGGGCCTCTTCTCGAAGTCCTCGAGAAACCTCTCCTGCGGCATGGTGAACATGTGGTGTGCCGGGTCCCACTTCTTCTCCTCCGCGTTCCATTCAAAGAGGGGGAAATCGATGATCCAGCAGAACTTGAACGCCGCCGGGTCGGCAAGCGCGAGCTCCCGTCCGAGCTGTGCCCGCACGGCGCCCAGGGAGACGCAGGCGGTGCGGAAATCCGCGCCCACCAGGAGGACGAGGTCGCCCGGCTTCGCGCCAAGGGTCGAGCGGATCTCAGACGCATGCTCGGCGAAAAACTTCGAGACGCCGCCGTCCAGGCCCGACTCGGTCACCTTCATCCATGCGAGTCCGGCTGCGCCGTAGACCTTGGCCACCGCCTCCAGCTCGGTGATCTGCTTGCGCGA
>PMZS01000107.1 GCA_003170115.1 Spirochaetaceae bacterium | reverse complement strand
GTATCATTTTGAATCATCTCTTACCATATAGATACATTCTGTATCATTTTGGATCACTTTAATAAGGAACGCTGTCCTGCTACGTTCCTGCTTGTGGCAATTCCTTCCTTTGAAAACTTCGTCCCCGGCGGCGAGAGCGATATCCAGGATGCCGCGCCCTCGTACTGGTTCATCCTCCGGGGCAGCGACTTGCTGATCGCCAGGGACGGAGCTTCGATTGAGCTTCCCCTCACTCCAGAAACGGCGTACCTCGGGTTGCCTTCCGAACGAGCGCATCTCATCGGAACAATCGGGACCACTCCTTGCCGGGCTTTGGGGGTTCCGGCGGAGACGCACGCACCCGCCGGCTGGGAGTTTGAAGAAGTCAGGAGCCTCTTCGGCACGATCTCGGAGCGCTTCTTTGCAGTCGCGGCACGAGCACTGGAGATCTCCGAGTGGGACCGCACGCATCGTTTCTGCGGCTCCTGCGGCAGCCCCACGGCGCTGAAACCGGGCGAGCGGGCAATGCATTGCACCGCCTGCGGTCACCTCAGCTATCCCCGGATTTCACCCGCGGTGATCGTCGCGGTGATCAGGGGTGAGCGCATCCTGCTGGCCAGGGCCCGGCGATTCCCGCCCGGCCTGCACAGCGTGCTTGCCGGTTTCGTCGAACCGGGCGAGACCCTCGAGGAGTGCGTGGCGCGCGAAGTCCGAGAGGAGACCGGCATCGAGGTGAGGAACCTGCGCTACTTCGCCAGCCAGCCCTGGCCATTCCCGCATTCACTGATGGTTGCATTCACCGCGGAGCACGCTTCGGGAGAGATCACCGTCGATCCCGCCGAGATCGTTGAAGCGAGCTGGTACAGCGCTGATTCTCTCCCCCGGCTTCCGGATCCGATCACCGTGGCGAGGAAGCTCATCGACTGGTTTGCCGCGGGTGCGGACCAGGCGAGAAGCCGATGAGGAGGACCAACTCGAAAATCGACCGTGTCCGCTGCCCGTGGGGTCAGGCCAATGAATGGAACATCCCCTATCACGACGCCGAATGGGGCGCACCCGTGCATGACGATGTCCAGCATTTCGAGTTCCTCGTGCTGGAAGCCGCCCAGGCGGGCCTGAGCTGGCTCACCATCTTGAAGCGTCGCGACGGCTACCGCAAGGCCTACCGCGGCTTCGACCCGGCGCGGGTGGCCCGATTCACCGCACGGGATATCGAACGCCTGTCAGGAGACCCCGGCATAGTCCGCAACCGCTTGAAAATCGGCTCGTCCGTCAACAATGCGCGACGCTTCCTGGAAGTGCAGAAGGAGTTCGGCAGCTTCGATGCCTGGCTCTGGAACTGGACCGGAGGAAAGCCGCTGGTGAACAGATGGACCGAACAGGAACAGATCCCCGCACGCACCGACCTGTCGGACGCGATCTCCAGGGACTTGAAGGCGCGCGGCTTCTCCTTCGTCGGCTCCACGATCATCTATTCCCACCTGCAGGCCGTCGGGGTGGTGAACGATCACCTGGTGAGCTGCTTCAGATGGAAAGAGGTCCAGCGCCCGACCGCGCGGCGTGTTAGGATTCAGTGAATTCGAACAGGGACTCGTTGCATCGCAGTTCAGAGCGGGTTACATTCGGGATGGTGAACGAGCTTATCACAATCGTGGAAGATGAGGACGATATCCGAGCCCTTGTCTGCGCCGGTTTGAAGAAAGAGCGCTTCCGCGTGAGAGAGTACGCGGACGGCAAGGGATTCCTCTCGTCGCTCAAATCGGAAAAGCCCGACCTCGTCGTCCTGGACGTGATGCTGCCGGATACGGATGGGTTTGCGATCTGCCGGGGAATGCGCGCCGACCGTGCCCTGGCGGCGATTCCCGTCATCATGCTCACCGCCCGGGCGGAGGAAGCGGACCGGGTGCTCGGCCTGGAGCTCGGCGCGGATGACTACGTGGTGAAGCCATTCTCGCCCAAGGAGCTTGCGGCGCGTGTGAAGGCGGTCCTCCGCCGCGCTTCTCCGGAGACATCCCGCTCGCGCCTCGAGGTGGCCGACGGCCTTCTCATCGATACCGACACCCTTGAGGTTACCCTGCATGGCAAGCAGCTCGAGCTCACGCAGGCGGAGTTCCGCATCCTTCATCTTCTTGCCACGCGCATCGGCTGGGTGTTTTCCCGTGAAAAGATCCTCGACCATCTCTGGGGCGATGAGAAAAACGTCACCGACAGGTCGGTGGACGTGCACGTGAAGCACCTCCGGGACAAGCTCGGTCCGGCAGGGAAGATGATCGCGAATGTCAGGGGTGTAGGATACAAGATCGTCGCACCGGAATCGGAGCACCGTCCCGCAGATCGGAAATGAAGCAGCGCATTTTCCTTCGGGTGTTCGCCGGATACATCGCGCTGAGCATGCTCGCCGTGCTCGTTTTCGCCTTCTACACTCTCCAGGTCGCGCGGCGGATCTCACACGATTCGCTCACCCGCGGACTGGAGATTGCGGCGCGCACAGCCCTTGTTTCCGTTGCGCCGCTCATGGGTCAGGGGCGGAGCGTCGCCCTGGACTCACTTGTGGCGGCGGTCGCGAGGGAAGGCCGCGTGCGGCTCACGGTGATCACTCCCGTCGGTGTCGTGCTCGCGGATTCAGAGCAGGATCCCGCGAAGATGGAAAATCATTCCGACAGACCCGAGGTTGCCGTGGCCCTCAACGGACAGGTGGGGACATCGTCCCGCTTCAGCGGGACCGTGCGGCGATGGATGATCTATGTCGCGGTCCCCGTGAAAGACCAGGCAGGCCGCGTGCAGGGGGTCGTGCGGACATCCACGCAGGCGGAGGAGCTGGAGGCGCTGTCGCGCCAGGGCCAGGGAAGTCTCGCTCTTTTCGCGTCCGTTCTTCTCGCTGCGTGCCTGCTTTTCGCGCTTCTCCTCTCGCGCACGATCTCCTCACCGCTCGGGGACCTCGCCCAGGTGGTCGGCCGGTTCGCGTCCGGCGATTTCGGGGCGCGGCTGCACCTGCGCCGGCACGACGAGGTGAAAACACTTGCCGACAGCTTCAATGGGATGGGCGAGCGTGTCCAATCGCTGTTCGAGGAGCGGGCACAGCGGATTCAGGAGCTGGACCTCATTTTCTCCTCCGTGCAGCAGGGGATCCTCGTGCTGGACCGGGACGGGCGGATCGTCCGGAGCAACAAGGGGTTCGAGAAACTGGCAGTCTCACGGCCCGTGGAGGGGCGGACACTCTGGGAGGTCGTGCGGGCTCCCCGGCTCACCGAGATCGTCCAGCAGGCGCGCGTGACCGGGAATCGCCAATCCGAGGAAGTGGAGATCGGTGAAAAGTCAGTTCTTTGCACGGTGGAGCGCATGGGAGAGCGGGAAGAGCTCATCGTGGTGCTCAATGACACGAGCGACCTGCGGCGCCTGGAAGCGCTCAAGCGCGACTTCGTGGTCAACGCGTCCCATGAGCTGCGCACTCCCCTCACATCCATCGTGGGCTCCCTGGAGATGCTGGAAGGAGCGCCGCGGGGAGAATCCGCCCGCTGGGTGGAGACGATCCGCCGGAATGCCGAGCGCATGACCGCGATCGTGAAGGACCTTCTCCTGCTCTCGGGACTGGAGGCGCGCGGAGCAGAGCCTTCCGCGGACCGTCTCGACCTGGAGCGCCTGATCCGGGACGTGACGGGAATGTTCGCCCATCGCGCCGAAACGCAGGGGATCGGCCTTGCAGTGGACATTCCTTCGCCGCTCCCCCTGATCACCGCTGACGCATACCTGCTGGAGCAGGTCCTGGTGAACCTGATCGACAACGCCCTGAAGTACACCGAGGCGGGCGAGGTGCGGATCAGCTGCGCACGGGAAGGAACTGGCAAGGTCCGCATCGCGGTTGCCGATACCGGGGTCGGCATTCCCGAGGAGAGCCTTTCGCGGATCTTCGAGAGATTCTACGTCGTGGACAAGTCTCGCTCGCGCAAGCTCGGGGGGACCGGGTTGGGGCTTGCAATCGCCAAGCACATCGTCCAGAGCCACGCGGGAACAATCGACGTGGAGAGCACCCTGGGGAAGGGGACGCGATTCGTGGTCCGGCTCCCGTTGGACTTTCGATCCCCGGGCAATTAACACAAAATTAACAGAACCTTCACGGCCGTCTAACCGCGGCCCGCGACATTGATCCTGCATGTCATGCAGACAGGATTTCTCACGTATTTTCCAAGGAGGAAAACCATGAAAATCTCCCGGATCGCCGTGGTGGCGCTGATTCTTTGCGCGGCCACGGGACTGGCCTTCAGCCAGTCCATCGAGCTCGTCGGCGCCGGGGCGACATTCCCCGCCCCCTTCTACACGAAGCTCTTCGATGAGTACAACAAGCAGTTTGGCGTCAAGGTGAACTACCAGGCCATCGGTTCCGGAGGCGGACAGACCCAGCTGAAGAACAAGACCGTGGATTTCGGCGCGAGTGACGTCGTCGTCACCGACGAGGCCATGAAGTCCTTCCCTGCGCCCTTCGTGCACATTCCCATGGTCGCCGGCGCGGCGGTCGTGACCTACAACCTGCCGGGAAGCCCTGAGCTGAAGCTGACCGCCGACGTGGTGGCCGACATCTTCCTGGGCAGGATCAAGCGGTGGAATGACGGCCGGATCGTTGCCCTCAACGCCTCCGTATCGCTTCCCAATACCGCGATTACAGTCGTGCATCGCTCCGATGGCAGCGGGACGACCGCGGTCTTCAGCGACTACCTGAGCAAGGTGTCCGAAGATTGGAAGAGCAAGGTCGGCATGGGACAGTCGCTGAACTGGCCCGCCGGAGTCGGCGGCAAGGGGAACCCCGGAGTTGCCGGCCTTGTGAAGCAGTTGCCGGGCGCCATCGGCTACGTCGAGCTTATCTACGCCCTGCAGAACAGCATGGCGTACGCCACCCTGAAGAACAAGAGCGGGAACTTCGTCAAGGCCTCCCTCGCCTCGACCAGCGCCGCGGCCATGGTCACCATCCCCGACGACGTGACGAAGGTGAACCTCACCGATACCGAGGCCCCGGATGGGTACCCGATTTCCACGTTCACCTGGATACTCGTCTACCGCGAGCAGAACTACGACAATCGCCCGAAGGCGAAGGTCGACGGCATGATGAAGCTGCTCTGGTGGATCACGCACGATGGGCAGCAGTATGCAGAGCCGCTGTCATATGCGAAGCTTCCCAAGGCCGTCGTGAACAAGGCGGAAGTCATTCTCCGCTCAGTGACCTTCGGCGGCGTGCCGGTTCTGAAGTAGGATCTCCCGGGAAGGACGATGTGAGGAGCGAGCGGTCTGCCGATCCCGCCTTTCGAACCTTGCTCGTGCTTGGAGGAATCGCGGTGAGCGTCCTGCTCATCGCGATCTTCTTCTCACTCCTCATCTCCTCCCGGCCCGCCCTCGTGGCGAATGGATTTCGTTTTCTCACCGGCTCAAAATGGGACCCCGTCACGGACACCTTCCAGTCCCTCCCGTTCGTGATCGGGACCCTCCTCACCTCCCTCGTCGCGCTGGTCATTGCCACGGTGCTCTCCCTTGCGCTGGCGATTCTCATGGGAGAGTACTTCCGAACGGGTCCCTTCGCTTCCATCATGCGCACGGCGGTCGAGCTGCTCGCGGGGATTCCCTCGGTCGTCTACGGGTTTATCGGGTTGTTCTTCTTCGTCCCCGCGGTGAGGCTGCTGCAGGAAGCGGTGGGCGCGCCGCCGTACGGCGTGGGCATCCTTACCTCCTCGCTTCTTCTGGCGTTCATGATCCTTCCCTATTCGGCGTCGATCGGGCGGGAAATGGTCACCCTGGTCCCGTCGGACCTCAAGGAGGCCGCGCTTTCCCTGGGGGCAACCCCGTCGGAGACGGTCTGGAAGGTCACGCTCCCGTACGCGCGCTCGGGCATCCTTGGCGGGGTGCTTCTCTCACTCGGGCGCGCGCTCGGGGAGACGATGGCCGTAACGATGGTCATTGGCAATTCGAACACGCTCACATTCGACATCCTCGGGCCCGGCAATACGATGGCGAGCCTTATCGCGAATGAGTTCTCTGAAGCATCCGGCAACGTGTACCTGGGAAGCCTCATTGAAATCGCCCTGCTCCTCTTCGCCATCAGCACCGTGATCAACATAGCGGGGAAAATCGTCGTGAACAGAATGGCGGCGGTCTGATATGGAGAAGAACCGCGCATCCCAGGACAGGTTGGGCTCCGGTGTCGCGGCGCGCGTGCGAGGCGATTTCGCATTCCGCGCCCTGGTGCTGGCACTGTCCCTCATCGCGACCATCCCTCTCATTCTTATACTCGTGTTCATCATCGTGCGCGGCGCCTCCTCCATCAACTGGCATTTCATCACGGAGCTTCCGAAGCCCATCGGAGAACCGGGGGGAGGGATCTCCAACGCGATCGTCGGCACGCTCATCCTGGTCCTCATTGCGACGGTGATCTCGGTTCCACTGGGCATCATTGCGGGGATATTTCTCTCAGAGCGGGGCAAAAGCCGGCTCGGCACGGTGGCCCGCATCTCGGTGGAAACCCTCATGGGAGTTCCCTCTATCGTTCTGGGCATCGTTGCGTACGTCTGGATCGTCCGGCCGATGGGACATTTTTCGGCACTGTCCGGAGGGATCTCCCTGGCGATGATCATGCTTCCGGTGATCACCCTTTCGACAGAGGAAACGCTCCTCATGATCCCCGTTTCACTTCGCGAGGCCGCCCTTGCGCTGGGCGTCTCCTATTCCCGCACCATCATGCGGGTCATCCTGCCGGCGGGAATGAGCGGAATCGTCACCGGCGTTCTCCTGGCCGTCGCCCGCGGCGCAGGGGAGACGGCTCCGCTCCTGTTTACCGCGTTCGGCAACCCGTTCATGACGATGAACATCCTCAAGCCGATGGCGTCCCTGCCCCATACGATTTTCTATTATGCGACCAGCCCCTACCCGGAATGGCAGACCCTTGCGTGGGGAGCGTCCTTCGTTCTCCTGGCCATCGTTCTCACGTTGAACATCGTGACAAAGCTGGTAACATCAAGATGGAAGGTCCAGTTCTAGCCCCCGGGGCGACAATCCTGGAAACGCGGCATCTCATTGCCGGGTTCGACGGAAAAGACGTGGTGAAGGATATCTCCATTGCCGTTCCCACGGGCAGGATCACGGCGATCATGGGGCCGTCGGGCTGCGGAAAGACGACATTCATGCGATGCATCAACCGGATGCACGAGCTTGCCGCCAACGCGCAAGTGACCGGTGAGGTGCTTCTGGACGGGGAGGACGTGTACGGGTTGAACCCCATTCTCCTGCGCCGCCGCATCGGCATGGTGTTCCAG
>PMZS01000105.1 GCA_003170115.1 Spirochaetaceae bacterium | reverse complement strand
GCAGTCAGATTGAGAACTGCTGGTTCCTCTATGGAAGGATTGACTTCGCTGACGGGACTCCCACCCTGAACCTTGCAAAGGATATTCGCAAGCGGCCGTTGTATTCCATGAAGGTGTATCTGAAAAACCACGACAGCTTCGAAATTGTGGTCGCTTTTGTCCGGGGGCAGGGACAAGAGATGTCTGTAATAATCAATGATTCCGCTGCTGGAGGCACCCGCCTTGTTGGAAATGATACCAGTTTCCGCGCAGCGGCTTCCATGCTTGAGTTCGCAGTTCCCATATTTCCGATACAGAAATATCTGGCCGACGGCCCGTTCGACACGGAGATTTGCGTGGCGAACGCCGACGACAACGGCTGGGTAAACTCACAATCCACCGACAGCCGCATGATCGACTTCGTGAATTAAAACTTCACCTCGAGGCCTACCCCTGTTTGCAGGTTCCAGACGGCGCCGCCCACGCCGTATCCCAGCCCGTAGCCGGCGCTTCCGTGTGCAGCCTGGAGATACGCCTTGACGTCGGCGTTCTGCGCTGCGCTGAGCCGCGCAAGGAGCGTGCCCGCGCCGGCACCGCCTTCGACATCCGCCACCACGCTCAAGGAGAGCGAAAGCAGCTCCGAGGCAGTCCACGTAAGGGACGCGTAGATGTTGTGCGTGCCAGGGTAGAGAAGATCGGCCGATGCGCCGCCGCCGTTGTAGTAGTACTCCGCCGCGACGATGAAGTCCCCGAAGGACCAGTCTGCGCCGGCCGCCGCCCGGACAGTGCCCCATCCACCGGCATCGGGCTGTGCGTAGATCGCATCAGCATAAAGCCCGACGACGAGGTCCGTCTTGAAGTCTGCTCCCAGCATCCACTGCCTCCCTGCCCCGTCCCGCGCAGCCATCACGGCCGCATCGACTTCACCAAGGAGCCCGCCAAGCCGTGCCGCGTACCTCCCAATGCCGGGGGAGAGTGACGGTGCCGCGGCCAGGTCCAGGCCACCTGTCACACCAAGAGGCACGACGACTCTCAGCGCGTCCGTTCCGCGTCTCACGGGAGAGATCCCTGACAGGTCGAGCTCGGTGAAGATGTCAGTGGGAGTCCAGAGGGCGCCTCGGCCATAATTCAGGACCTGGCGGCCGGCGGTGAAAGAAGCCCAGTCGAAGTCGAGCTTGGCGTAGAGCGTGCGGATACGGGCAGCCAGCGCAGCGTCCTGGCCGGAGGCGGAGGCAGGAAAAAGAAGCTCGTCGGCCCGCCTGAAGGGACTGAGGGCGATGGCCCAGGCAAGCTGGGCTGAGGCCCCGGTCAACACCGCGGCCTCCATGGAAGCTTCGGCGCGGGCTCTCCCGCCGCCGGCCTTCAAGCTGAGGCCGAGGGTCGTCCCTGATCCGTAGGTGAAATCCGAGGCATCCAGGGAGCCCGCGCCGGCGTATGAAACGAGAGGCTGCATGGAGAGAGTGCCGCCGAGGGTCCATGGGGCCGCCTCCTGGGCGGGAGCGCCCGCCGCGAAGCACGCAAGGAAACTCGCAAGGAAGCTCACAAAAATGATCAAAGCCAGGCGCCTCACGACCTGCCTCTACTTCGTGAGTGTGGCCATCGAGAACTGCCGATCATCCACCGGCACGTCCAGCGCCACCTTGCTCATTGTGAACACGGTCTTCGTGTTGTTGCGCAGCTTTGACACGAACTCGACGCTCGAGGGAAACCATCGGTCACCGATGCGTTCGACCATCAGCGTGGTGCTCGCCTTCAAGAGCTTTCCAGACTTCGCGTACATCTCCTGCTTGAGGGAGACGTATCGCTCGGCGTCGATCCAGAGCACGCGCCGGTCATAGGCGGCGGTATCCACCTTTGCGGAAAGCTCCACCACGAAACAGCGCCGGTCCCCGACCGTGTCCTCCTGTTTCAGAGCAGCGGAGTATTTCACCCGATAATCCGAGGATTCCAGCGCGTCCTCATACGAAACGTCGGAGCCCATCATTCCTTCCTTCAGCAGGTGTCCGGAAATCTTAACCGTGTCCTGTTCGCTGGGGAAGTAGATCCAGAGGTTCTTGTCACGCTTCAGGTAGCGCACGCCCCTGTCCTCGGGGTTCGTGAACTCCACGAATGCCTTGCTGGATCCCTGCGCCACGGCATCCATGGTCTTGTACCGGCTCTCTCCGGCGATGGTGATTTCCATACGGCCGCTGTAGCGGATGCTCGTGTAGGACACGTTCGCATCCACCATAGAGAGAATGTCGTCCACGGATTGCGCGGGAGCGGCGGACGCTGCGAGCCCCGCAAGAAGGACCGCCATGACCACCGCGTAAGACAATCTCATTCCGCACCTCCCCCTATGCCGATCGAATGGCGTCAATCGGGTTCATCCGCGCCGCGTTCCGGGACGGCAGGAACGCCATTATCGCAGACACGGCCACCCCGAGCAGGAAAAGCAGGGCCACGTGGGACGGATGCACACCGGGATAGATGATGTTGTCCATCGGGATACCGGAGCCCGCGATGTTGCGGGAGAAATCGAGGCCTTTCACGGAGAGCCAGGCGTTCAGAGCGCTCCCCAGGATCGCCCCGGCCGCGGAGCCGATGAGTCCGAGCAGCACTCCCTCCGCCAGGAAGAGGCGCAGGATCCTGAACGGCTCCATGCCCATGGATTTCAGGATGCCGATCTCCCGCCGGCGCTCCAGCACGACCATCATCATGATATTGGCGATGATGAATGCCCCGAGAAATGCCACGATGATTTCTCCGAAGAAATAAATATTTCCTGAGAGTGTGATGAGAGACGCAATATCTCCCAGGGATGTCCAGCTCTGCACCGAAAGCTTGTCATAGCCCGCCGCCGCCAGCCGGGCCGAGATGAGACGGGCCGCTTCATCTGAGTCCCTGTAGTCTTTCAGCATCACCAGGATCTCCGACGCCCCCGTGCCCAGTCCGAGAAGCTCACGCGCATCGGCCAGGCCCACCTGGAACGTCGAATCGTCGAAGGCGTCCAGTCCAGTTCGAAAGAGGCCGGCGATCCTGAACTTCTTGAACCCCATTCCGAAGTCCGCCTTTTCCGCGATGACCTTCAGCGTATCTCCCACCTTCAGGCCGAGATCCTCGGCGAGCTTCGCTCCGAGGATGGCGGTGCCTCCACGCTGGTCGATATAGGAGCTGCCCGGCAGGAGCGCCCGGTCCAGCATGAGGAGGTGCTTCTCCGCGGAGGGATCGCCGCCTATCCCCCGGGCGGCCTTCGTGGCCGTCGCGGAGGAAAGGACGACGCCGAAGAGCGCCCGCGGAGCGACCAGCACGATGCGACCTTCCAGCCCCGGCGTGGTGCGGATTGCCTCCATCAGCGCATCGGATTCGGCCAGCGCGGCGGAGGCGGGCATGAAGCGTTCCCTCGCCCGGTACTCGGCGGTGGCCACGTTCACGTGGCCCGTCTCGTTCTTTGTGAAGTTGCGGGCCATCGAATCCAGGACCCCGGTGATGAGCCCATCCATGCAGACGACCATCGTGATGGCAATAAGGACGGAAAGCATGGCCAGGAATGTCCGGCGGCGATTGCGGCCAAGGTTTCGGACCGCCATGGTGATGACGTTCATGGCGACTCCTGTCCTACTGGAACCTGAGAGCCTCGGTGGGCTCCAGGCGCGCGGCGCGGCGCGCCGGGATGCGCGCGGCGACCAGAGACACGACAACCCCGAAAATGAACCCGATGAGCATGGTCCGGGGATTCCATTCGCCGCGAAGGATGCCGGAGATCGGAAGCGATCCCTGGGAAAATGCGGCCAGGTCGATTCCGCCGGCAATCAGGAGAGAATCCAGCAGGGCTCCGACGGCCACACCGAGGGAGGAACCAGCCAGTCCGAGCGCCAGTCCTTCCAGTGTGAACAGCAGCCGGATGTCGCGGGACGTCATGCCGTAGGCCCGCAGGACGCCGATCTCCCTGACCCTGGAGTACACGGACATCAGGATGGTGTTCACAATGCCCACGGCGGAGATGATGAGCACGATGATCACGGGAATCAGCGCATAGCTTGCCTTGGCGTTTCGAAGCGCAAGGTAACTCGCGGCAAGGGACCCGATCGGATCGATTTGTTCTCCAGGGAGGGCGGCCCGCAGGCGTCGTGCGGCGGCATCACCCTGGACGATCGCCGCTGAAAGGCTGGAGGCGCGGGGAAGCGCCACGTCCACCTCGGTGACGAGCGCACCGGGACCCGGGGGCGTATCCAGCAGAACGCGCGCGTCATCCAACGGGATGAAAAACCCGCCGCGGTTGACTTCGGGGACGGGGGTGCTCACGAGGCCGGCCACCGTGTATTCGTCCGCGTTGGTCACGTCATGGACGGTCTGCGCGGTGACCAGGACCGCGTCCCCCACGTTCAGCTTCAGCTCGCGCGCGAGCTCCGCGCCCAGAACAACGGAACGGGGCGCAGCGCTTGAGAGCCACGCACCGGCGGTGACGGACTGCGCAAGCTTGAAAACCCGTGCGTCGGCCGAGGGGTCCACCGCGTCGGCCAGCACGGGGATCTCATCGGTATAGTTCGAGACACGCGCCACGAATCGGATCCGCGCCGCTCCCGGCAGGCCCTGTGCGGCCACCGCCGCAAGAGTTTCCTCGGGATGGGCCAGGCCCTTGTCCAGCGGAGTTGACTGGATGTCCTGGACGTAGGCGGGGGTGCGGATTTTCAGAGAGGAAAGGGTGTAGTCCGCAATGTTGTCCACCGCCATCCGGTCCAGTCCCGCGAGCATGGAATCGAATGAGATGAACACCGAGATGCCCACCATCATCACCACGGCGGTTATGATGGTCCGCCGGCCATGCCGCAGCGTGTTGCGCACGGCGATTTTCCAGAGGGTGCCCATGGCTACTTCCCCGCCTCCGAAGGCGGATTTCTCTGCTCGTCCGCGGTCACGCGGCCATCCTGGATGGTCACCACGCGGCGCGCGTGCTCCATGACCAGGCGGTCGTGCGTGGAGAACACGAAGGTGCTGCCCCTCGCGGCGTTGATGCCGTGCATGAGATCCACGATCTCCTGCGCGGTGCGCGAATCAAGGTTCGCGGTCGGCTCGTCGGCCAGGATCACCAGCGGCTGTTTCACCAGCGCCCGGGCAATTGCCACCCTCTGCTCCTGGCCTCCGGAAAGCTCGCGGGGATGGCGGTCCTCCTTGCCGGAGAGGCCCACCGCCGCGATCATCTCATCCGCGCGGCGGCGGATCTCCCGTGAATCGAGCCTGCGCTCGATCAGGAGCGGAAGCTCGACGTTCTCCCGCACGGTGAGAACGGGAATGAGGTTGTAGGACTGGAAGACGAAGCTGATCCGCTCCCGTCGATACGCCGACATGCCTTTCTCGCCGAGCCCGCGCAGCTCCGTCCCGTCATAGACGATCCGCCCGTCCGTGGGCGCGTCCAGGCACCCGAGGATGTTCAGCAATGTCGTTTTGCCCGAGCCGGACGGTCCGACGACGGCAAGAAACTCCCCCGCCTCGATGTCGATGTCGATCCCGTCCAGCGCACGGACTTCATTTTCCCCCTTGCGGTAGACCTTCGTGACGTGCTCAAGGTGCAGTGCCGTCATGGTGATTCTCCTGTCCGCGACAAGCGTGCCTCATACGCGCGCTCCAGGTATGCCTGGCTGATCTCTCTGGATTTCGCATACAGCTCGATCACGGCCGGCGCGATTGCGCGCAGCGTGTCCTCGGATGCCGGGAGCGAAAAGGTACTTTCAATTGCGGCTTCCAGAAGATCCGCTTTTCGCTCCATCGACGCGCTTCCGCTGAACGCACCCAGAAATGCGTCTCCCGTGAAAAAGCCGATCGTGACCGCGCCGACCCCGTAAATCAGCTCCGGTACCGTAATGCCGGGTTTGACGAGGGAATGTTCCATCAGCAGCTGGAAGTATTCAAAAGAGACGAGCCCCAGCAGCTTGCCCAGGTCGGAGCCCTTGGCGGCATCGACGAGCCTGCCCAGAATTTCCGGATCAGCCGCAATCGCCGCTCGGAGGATGGGCCGGCGCATCGCGGACAGGTACTTCAGCCGAATCAGCCTGTGGAGGAGAGCCTCCCGCGGGTCCCGGCGGACCGCCTCAATGAGCTCATCTGTCGCCGCAGCCTGCTCACGCATGATGACGGAAAAAAAGAGCTCTTCGCGCGTCCGATAGTGCAGGTAGACCGTACCCTTGCCGATTCCTGCCTGGGACGCCACGTCGTCGATCGTGACCCTCGCGTACCCCCAGCGCAGGAGGAGCTCGGCCGCCGTGTCCAGGATCCGGTCGGCCCGAAGCTTGCGAGATTGGGCGTCCTGTGCTCTTATCGCGCCAATCACATTCGTAATATTGACCATATTTGAATATTAGTCAACTGAAAATATTCGTGCTCTGAGGGCAAATCAGTACCTTGCGCCAGGTCTTCCTTGTTCAATGGAGGATTGCTGCATCTTGACTCTTCGTTACCACGGCCACGATTGCCGGGAGATCGATGACGGGACGCACCGGGTGCTCATCGACCAGTTTCTGAAGGGCAACCCGAAGCCAACCGCAAAGCCTGATTCGTTCACGAAGCTTGATGCCATCCCGTCACGCATGGGCACGGAGATCAGGTGGACGATGCGACGGAGATTGCAAGGAAGACCGGTGCGGTGATGGTCTCCAACTGCGAGATCGTGGGCTGCCTGGAGGCAAAGGGATACCACGCGGTTGTTGTCGCGCCCGGGGGAACTCACAGGGTCGGTGAGCGCTTCGTCGAACTACTTCTCCGTCATCACCCACACGCCGTTCCATCCCGCCTCGAGCGGGCCGGCGGCCAGCTGCCGGCATTTCGTTTCGTATGATGCCGCCGGTGGATCCATGGAGGCGATGCCTTCGAAGACCCGCTCCGCCTCCGCGAACCTCCCGGCGTAGAATTCCTTTAAGCCCCGGTCGAACACTTCGAGGGTCGGCCTGCGCGCGGCGAACTCCTCGGGGAACATCGGCTCGTACACAGTGACCGGCTCCTTGCGGCCCACCACGGCCACTCGCGAGAGCTCGCGCACGGGGAAAGCGCCCGCGATCTTCTCCACCGTTGCCGCGGAGACCATGAAATAGGTGCCGAACTGCTTGTTGATGCCTTCCAGGCGAGCCGACAGGTTCACCTGGTCGCCGAGCATCGTATAGTCGAAGCGCGTCTTCGAGCCCATGTTCCCTACCACGGCTGGTCCCGTATTCATCCCTACCCGCATGAGCATGTCTTTGCCGATCCGCGCATGGATGGCCGGCCGCATTTCCGCGAGCTTTGCCTGGCAGCGCAGGGCAGCGCGGACTCCGCGAACGGCATGATCGGTCTGCGACAAGGGTGCGTTCCAGAAGGCGATGATCGCGTCCCCCTCGAACTTGTCGATCGTGCCCCCTTCTTCCTGGATGATGTCCACCATCGCGGTGAGGTACTCGTTGAGGAGCGCGGTCAGATCCTCCGGGCTGAGCGCCTCGGAGATCGTCGTGAAGCCCTGGACATCGGAGAAGAAGATCGTCAGCTCCCGGCGTTCTCCCCCGAGGGTCAGCCGCTCGGGATGGGCAATGAGCTGCTCGATGACCGTCGGGCTCAGGTACTGGCTGAATGCCCCCTTGATGTAGCGCTTCTGCTTGCCTTCAGTGGCGTAGCTGGCAAGGCTCGAGCCGACCAGGGAAAACACCACGCCCAGCTCCAGGGCCATCATCTGCAGCCAGTACCCCAGGGCGTACGCCCCGATGCAGAGGGCGGGCGCGAGAGGGATGAAAAGGACGTACATGATCGCGCTCAGCCCCGGCCTTTGCACGCTGGAGATGGCGATGCCCGCCCCAAGGCACAGCAGGAGCAGCAGCACAAGTGTCGGGACCAGCGGCACGGGGCGCATGAAATCCCCGGACAGCAGGTTGTCGAGCATCGTCGCGTGTATCTCGACGCCCGGATACGAGCCGGACATCGGGGTGGGCTTCAAGTCGTAGAGGCCGGGCGCGGTGACGCCAAAGAAAACGTACTTGTCCTTGAACACCGCCGGGTCGAACTTTGGAGGCTGCCCGTTCCGTATCAGGATCTCGGACTCCAGCACGGCCGCCGCGCCCCTGGCAGAATGCGTCTGGCTGGGACCGCGGTATCTGAGCAGGGACCTTCCCGCTGCATCGATGGGCACTTTCGTTCCCCCGATGGTCAGGGTACCCGGGGCTATGGAGATGTCCGGCGAATGTCCGACTCCGGCAAGCCACGCCGCCAGGGCCTCCGAGGGGACCGACTTGCCCGCGAAAGTACTGAACAGCGGCTCGCTGCGGTAGACGCCATCCACCGCTTCCGCGGGGAGATTGGTGTTGGCCAGAGTGAAAGCGTTTCGCCAGAGCTCGGGGATGGGAAACTGCGTACGGGGAAAATCGAGTGCCTTCGGGATCGGTCCCGATACGGCAAGTTTTGGCGTCGGCACTTCCGCGGGCCATGAAGTGGCATCCCCCTGCTCGAAGGCGAGATTCATTACGCCCACTACCCGACCATTGTCTGCGACGCCTTCGCCGAAGGCGGCGTCGTCCGAAGGATCAATGGGGGAAGGCTCTGTCAGGATGAGGTCGAACACGAGCGCCTTCGCTCCGCCCCGCTTGCAGAAGGAGGCGACGGCCGCGTAGACCTCCCGCGGCCATGGCCACGACCACCGGTTCTGGACCTTGCCCCAGTTCAGGCTCTCCTGGTCCAGGAGGATCGTGGCCACCTGGCTGGTGGCCGCACCCGGTCTCTTGAGCAGGCGCGCGCGAAGGTCCCACGTCTTTGCCTCGAACCCGCCGGTGACTCCCGGGAGCCAGAGCGCGGCGGCGAGCACGGCTGCCGCGCCCCCGACCATCACACCCTGGAGAATCCTGCGCAGCGCCCGGGCGGATTCGTGGCTTGCCATGGACTATATTTTCTGCAGTGCCGCCAGGTAGCGCGTCTGCCGGCTCTTCACCTGCGCAGGCGTCGCAGCGGGCGTTGCCGCCTGCGCCTTGATGGCGTCATTGAGGTACGCGATCCTTGTGTCAGGAGCCGGATGCGTCTTGGCGAAATCTTTGCCGTCCGGCTTGAGCTTCGTCTTCATGACGGTGAGAACCCGCACGAGGGCCTTCGGGTCGTAGCCCACGTCATGCAGGATCCGGATGGCCTCGAGGTCCGCCTGCTTCTCCTGGTCACGGGAATACCCCGAGGAGACCATGGTCTTCACGATGTCCCCGATCACTCCGCCGAAGGACGCGGTGAGATCGCTCAGCGCGCCGACGCCCGAGTTCGATGCAATGAACTTGGCGATGGCAAGAAGCGCATCGGTCCTGCGCGCGGAGCTGATGGCGCTCATGCCGTGCTTCAGG
Source organism: Spirochaetaceae bacterium (assembly GCA_003170115.1). Taxonomy (GTDB): domain Bacteria; phylum Spirochaetota; class Spirochaetia; order SZUA-6; family Fen-1364; genus Fen-1364. Next base: position 28,319 of record PMZS01000105.1, on the reverse strand, counting down.
GAAACATGGCCGATTTCGTGCGCCAGGATGGACGCCACCTCGTCTTCGCTTGTCGCGCAACGCAGGAGCCCGCGGCTCACCAGGACGAACCCGCTGGGCGCCCCGAATGCGTTGATATCATCCGTGTCCATGATGAGGAAATGATAGCCGTTGTACGGGTTCGGAGGGACCGCGGCAAGGGCCAGGCTGAGTCCGAGGGTATTGAGGTATTCGTTGGCTTTCGGGCCGTCCCAGGGCTTGTACATTGTCAGAATCGTGGCTGCCACGGTCCGTCCAATGTAGTATTCCTCTTCCGGGGAGAAATCCTTGTTGGCCTGCACGACTTTTCCAGCGACCTCTCCTCCCTGTTTCACTGTCTCGGCGGCGTTGGCGATGTCGGAAGGATTGCCCGCAAGCGCTCCCTTGAACGTGTCGACGGTTCCGCACCCGGCAAAGATCAGGATGAGAGCAATGACACTAAGTGCCCGCAGAGGGGTTTTCATTGCGCACCTCCCTCGTTGAGACCGCCGGATGTCATGAACGCCGCCACCTGCTGCGGGGAGACCTTGAACTCCTTTTTGTCCTCTCTGTCGCCCTCCATGATATTTACCCACGTGTAGTCCAGCTTCTGATCCTGGCTGTACTGCGCCTCGACCTCCTTGTTGAACCCCTTGCCGGCGGCCGCGACATCGCCGCTGGATGCGGTCTGGGATGCAGCCTGGGAGCCGGCACTCATGGCAACTGCTCTCTTCGTCAAGTCCGCTGCCCTGATCCAGCCCTGGAGCGTCCCGTCGCTGCTCTTCACCTTCAGCCAGCCCTTGCGAGCGTTGGCAGGCTGGTCGAGGACGGTCACCTTGTCCCCGTAGGCCAGGACACCCACGATTGTGCCCAGCGCGCTCGGCGTGGCAAGGATCTGCGTCTCCTTCACGGTCACGCTCAGCTGAGCGGAATCGGCCGCGAACGCGGCGCCCGCGACCAGGAGGAGAGCCGCCGCAACGAGGAATCTCATTCTCATCGTCCCACCTTCCTTCTGCGCCATCTTAGCGCACCGGAAGCCGAAAGTCACGGTGCCGGCCGCTCTTCCCGCTCTTCCTTGACAACCCCCGGTCTTATCGAGAACACTCGCTGCCGTGGTCCCCAGGACAGTGATCCGGTGCGCGGTGTGCTGTGCGGTCATCCTGGCGGCGGGCTGCTCAGGCCGATCTCCTGGAAATTCGACTCCGGCTGCGGGCGCCGTGATGTCCATCCAGGACACGGGCTCAGATACGCTCCTCAACCTTGCGCTTGCCTGGGCGGAACGCTACATGTCCGAGAATCCCCAGGTGCGCATCTCCGTCACCGGCGGTGGATCCGGCACGGGAATCGCCTCCCTCATTAATGGAACAATTCAGATCGCCAACGCCTCCCGTGAAATGTCCTCCGAAGAGATCGAGCAGGCGAGGAAAAACGGCATATCTCCGGTCAAGTTCACCGTGGCCCTGGATGCCATCGCCGTGGTTGCCAACCCGGGAAACTCCGTGCAAGGTCTGACGCTGCAGCAGCTCTCCAACTTGTACACGGGAAAGATCACCAGGTGGGAGGGGGTCGGCGGCCGGAAGGGACCTGTGGTCCTTCTCTCCCGCGAGTCGAACTCGGGTACCTACGTCTATTTCCTCGAGCAGGTCATCCGGCTGGGCAATTCGAAAAGCAAGGAGCTTTTCTCTCCTCAAACCCTCCTCATGCCCTCGTCGCAGGGCATCAGTGCGGAGGTGGAGCAAAACCCCAACGCGATCGGGTACGACGGCCTGGGCTACGTGACCCCGGAACAGAAGACGATCGCGGTGGCAAGAACCGCGGCAGGACCTTACGTGCTTCCCTCGGCCCGCAGCGTGCTGGACAAGTCCTACCCGGTTTCCCGGCCGCTCTTCATGTACACGGCCGGGAATCCGACCGGCGCGGTAAAGAAATACCTGGAGTGGATCGTGGGCGACGGACAGAAGCTGGTGCGCGAGGTCGGGTTCGTCCCGCTCGCGGGGAGCGGCGGATGACCGGCCCGGCCGCTCCGCGGGGAGTACCCGGCAGCACCCCGCGCACCAGGCGCACGCGTTTCTCCGAGCTCGCCCTGGAGACGCTCATCCGGATCCTCGGCTTCTCCACGATCGGTTTCGTCGGCCTGATATTCCTGTTCCTTCTCCGCGAGGGATTGCCGGTATTCTTCGAGGTGCCGCCGGGCAGCCTGTTCTCCACGCACTGGTATCCCACATTCGGGATCTTCGGCACGCTGCCCCTGATACTCGGCTCGATCCTCGTCACCGTTATCGCCATTGCAATCGCCCTGCCGCTGGGCGTTGCCGCGGCCGTGTTTGTGCGCGAGGTGGCGCCCCGTTGGGCCCGGGAAATCCTCAAGCCGATCATCGAGGTCCTCGCCGGGATCCCTTCGGTGGTGCTCGGGTTCTTCGGCGTGACATTTGTCGCGCCCCTCGTCCGCGAGGTTCTCGGCGCGCCAACCGGGCTCACCGCGTTCTCGGGCGCTCTCATCCTGGCCTACATGGCCCTTCCCACCATCATCAGCGTGGCCGAGGATGCTCTGGATTCCGTTCCGAAAGCCTACCGCGATGCGGGGCTTGCCATGGGAGCAACGAAGTGGCAGACGATCTGGCGCGTGGTGGTCCCCGCCGCCCGTTCCGGGATCCTCACCGCGGTCATGCTCGGGATGGGCAGGGCGATCGGTGAGACAATGGCGGTGATGATGGTCACGGGCAACGCCGCGGTAATGCCCCGCTCGCTCGCCTCGATCCTGGAGCCCGTGCGCACGATGACGGCCACGATCGCCGCGGAGATGGGCGAGGTGGCGCGCGGCAGCACGCACTACCATGCGCTGTTCGGCATCGGGATCATCCTCTTCGTGCTCACCTTCCTGATCAACCTTGCCGCCGCCTCCGCGATTTTCCAGAAGAGGCGCAAGGGAGGGCTGCGCTGATGCACAGGGCATTTTCCCAGCGCCTGGGCTTCGCGCTCCTCGGGGCCATCACCCTGATCGTCGTGGTCCCCATTCTTCTTGTGATCGGGATCATCGTCGCCCGGGGCATCGTGGCCATCAACTGGCAATTCCTCAGCACCATGCCGTACGGCGGGATGAAGCAGGGCGGGATCCTCCCCGCCATCATCGGGACCCTCCTGCTCACTCTCGGCACGGCTCTTGTTGCGGTACCCATCGGGGTGGGCGGAGCGGTGTATCTTTCCGAATACGCGCGCGATACACGGCTCACCAGGGCAATTCGCCTGGCCATTGTGAACCTCGCCGGCATCCCCTCCATCGTCTACGGCCTGTTCGGTCTGGGCATGTTCGTTCTCTTTCTGGGGTTCGGCACGTCGATCCTTGCCGGCTCCCTCACCCTTGCGATCATGACCCTGCCCGTGATCATCAGCACGGCGGAGGAAGCGCTGCGCGCGGTGCCGCAGGAGTTTCGCACCGTGTCGGCAAGCCTCGGGGGAACCCGGTGGCAGGGCATCCGCACGATCGTGCTTCCCCAGGCATTGCCCGGCATCATCACGGGCATCATTCTAGGACTGTTGCGGGCGGCCGGGGAAACCGCGCCGATTCTCTTCACCGTTGCGGCGTTCTATCTTCCCCGGCTGCCGCGTTCCCCGCTGGACCAGACCATGGCCCTCCCCTACCACCTCTACGTCATCAGTACCCAGGTACCGGGAATGCCCCTCTCCGTGCAATACGGCACCGCTCTCGTCCTGCTGGGCCTTGTCCTTTCGCTGAACATCATCGCGTCCCTCATCCGGCGCTACTTCAGGAGCAAGAGACAATGGTAACGCCAACTACCAGGTCAACTCAGGGAGCGATGGAGAGCGCGGCTTCCCGGGGAACTCGACGCCTGTCGTGCTCCTCCGAGAACCCGAAAGTCAGGATCCAGGGGCTCAGCTACTGGTATGGCGGCAAGCAGATGCTGAACGGAGTGACCCTCGACGTTCCCGATCAGGCCGTCACCGTTCTTTTCGGCCCCGCGGGCGGCGGAAAGACCACTCTCATGCGCCTGGTGAACCGCCTGAACGACATGGTGGACGGCACGAAAATGACCGGGCGCATTCTCCTGGACGGCGAGGACATCTATGCGCCGGGGGTCGACGTCACGCAGCTTCGGCGGAGGGTCGGCATGGTCTTCGCACTGCCCCTCCCGCTGCCCGGCACGGTGCGGGAAAACGTGATCTACGGGCCCCGACTGGCCGGGCAGCACAACCAGGCTCGTCTCTCGGAAATCACGGAGCGCAGCCTCACGCAGGCCGCCCTCTGGTCTGAAGTGAAGGACCGGCTGGACCAGCCTGCCCTGAGCCTGTCCGGAGGCCAGCAGCAGCGCCTGTGCATTGCCCGCAGCCTTTCCCTTGAGCCCGAGGTCCTTCTTCTGGACGAGCCGACCTCCGGCCTGGACCCGATATCAACCGCAAAGGTGGAGGAATCCCTTTTCGAGCTGAAGATGCACTACGCGGTGGTCATCGTGCCGCACAGCGTCCAGCAGGCCGCGCGTCTGGCCGATGTCGCCGCATTCTTCCTCGGGGGCGAGCTGGTCGAATGCGGCGACGGCCCGCAGGTATTCACCGCACCGCAGAGCAAGAAGACGGAAGACTACGTGACGGGAAGGTTCGGCTGAGCATGGGCCTCATTGTCGTGAAGGACCTGTCCCTGCGATACGGCGCGCGCCTGGCCCTGCAGGGTGTGAGCATGGACATCGAGGAACGGCAGATCACCGCGCTCATCGGCCCCTCGGGCTGCGGCAANNTGCGCCGATTGGTCTGTACCAGTTGGCCACGCCCGGAAGATCGCACACAAGACCACCACTGTCAAGCCCTCACGGGCCGAGGCAGAGATCAGGCCTCGCGGCGGTTCAGCTCGGTCACGATTCGGTAGCGATCGCCCCGATAGACCGACTGCACGAACTCGACCGTACGGCCGCTCTGGTCGCGGCTCGTGCGCTCGAACAGGAAGGCGGGCGAGTGGAGCGGGACGCCGAGCGCGGCCGACTCCTCCTCGTTCGTCACGGTCGGCTCGATCGCCTGCGTGCCGCTGGCGATCTCGATCCCGTACCGCTCCGACATGAGCTCGTAGAAGGAGCCGCTGAGCGCCTTCGGCGTCAGCCCGGGGACGAGCGCCTCCGGGATGTGGAGCGTCTCGATCGCCATCGGCTCGCCGTCCGCGAGCCGCAGCCGCTTGATCACAAGAACCTGCTCAGAAGGGGAAAGATTGAGGAGACGGCCCAGCCGGGCGCCGGCGAGGATCGTGCTCATGGTGACGGTGCGGCTGCCCGGGACCATGCCCCGGCGGCGCATGTCCTCGCTGAACGAGGTCATCGTCAGCTCCTGGGAGATCTTCGGCTGCTGGACGTAGGTGCCGCTGCCGCGGCGGCGCACCAGATAGCCCTCGCGCGTAAGGTCGTCGAGCGCCGCCCGCACGGTGAGCCGCGAGACGCCGAGGTCGGCGCTCAACTGCCGCTCCGAGGGAATGGCCGTGCCGATGCCCAGGCGCTGGATCAGATCCATCACCTGCTGGCGCGTGTGACTCTGCTTCGTGACCTTCGGGGCGATGCTCATCCTGCCGCTTTCATCTCCTTCTCGACTATAGCCACCGGTCAGAAAGTGGTCAATGCCATTGAAGTTGTCCGCCGATCGCGGTATAGACTTTGGACGGCGTGAACGAGAGCGGAATCGTCCTCGACAAGGTCAGCAAGATCTTCAGCGGTGACGTCGCCGCGGTCAATGACATCTCTCTCGAGATCGCCCCGGGCGAGTTCCTCGTCCTTGTCGGCCCCTCGGGCTGCGGCAAGTCGACCTTCCTGCGCTGCCTCAACCGCATGAATGACACGATCCCCGGCGCGCGAGCCCAGGGAGAGGTGCACATCGACGGGATGGACGTGTACGCCCCGGGAACGGACGTGGTGAAGCTGCGCATGAGGGTGGGAATGGTGTTCCAGCGGCCCAACCCCTTCCCCCAGAGCGTATTCGACAACGTGGCATTCGGCCCGATGGTGCTCGGCACCCACCGGGGAAGCTCCCTTGCCGATGTCGTGGAAAAGAGCCTGCGGTCCGCCGATCTGTGGGGCGAGGTGAAGGATACGCTGAGACAGGATGCGCTGGCCCTCTCACTGGGGCAGCAGCAGCGCCTGTGCATCGCCCGGGTGGTGGCGGTGGCCCCCGAGGTGATCCTGATGGACGAGCCCTGCTCGGCACTGGATCCGATTGCCACCCTGCGCATCGAGGAGCTGATGCGCACGCTGACGGAGAAGTATACGATAGTCATTGTCACGCACAACATGCAGCAGGCCGCGCGTGTGTCCGACCGGACCGGCTTTTTCTGGCTGAACGAACAGAGGGCCGGCATCCTTGCGGAGTTCGGCGCCACCGTCCAGATTTTTACGAGCCCGCGCGACAGGCGAACCGAAGATTATATTACAGGGCGGTACGGTTGAGGAGGAGCCATGGCAAGGGAAAAGTTCGAGCACGACCTGCACCGTCTGCAGGACGAGATACTGGAGCTGGGGGCAATGGCCGAACGGGCCATCGCCGAGTCAGTGCAGACCCTGAAGAACAAGGACATCGACCACGCCCGCAGCATCATCGAGGCCGACCGCCTCATCAACGAGAAGCGCTATGCCATTGAGAACGAGGCGCTGACGCTCATCGCCACCCAGCAACCGATGGCGGGGGACCTGCGGACGCTGGCGGCGATCCTCGAGATCGCCTCCGAGCTGGAGCGCATGGCCGACTACGCCAAGGGCATCGCGAATATCGCCGTGATGATCGGGGCGGAAGGGCTCATCAAGCCGCTCGTCGACATTCCCCGCATGTCCGCGAAGGCCTGTGACATGCTCCACCGGTCCCTGGAAGCGTTCCTCCGCCAGGACGTCGAGGCGGCCCGCGCGATCCCCAAGGAGGACGCGGAAGTGGACGTGCTCTACGAGCAGATCTACAGGGAGCTCATCACCTACATCATGGCCGATCCGAAGGCCATCGACCAGGCGACGCGGCTCACGTGGGTCGCTCACAACCTGGAGCGCGTGGCGGACAGGGTCGGAAACATCTGCGAGCGCATCGTGTTCTCCGTCACGGGGCACGGCGAAGAGCTGGACACCCCGCCGGCGTACTGAAGCCCGGACCCTGAAGGCCCGGACCCGCTGACACGCACGCCAAAAAAGACTACATTACCCGCCCGAATCATCTATGAGCGATTCCCCTGACGGCAAGTTCATCGACAGGCTGAAAAACGTCCTCATTGGCGGGGCGCGGGACATCCGCGATCCCAATATCTTTCACAAGCTCTCGCTGATCGCTTTTTTTGCCTGGGTCGGGCTGGGCGCCGACGGCCTTTCCTCGGCGAACTACGGACCCGAGGAGTCGTTCCTCTCCCTCGGGAGCCACGGCCACCTGGGTATCTTCGTCGCGCTGGCGACAGCGATCACCATTTTCGTCATCGCCACCAGCTACTCCCAGATCGTCGAGCTTTTCCCCTCCGGCGGAGGAGGGTACCTTGTAGCGAGCAAGCTGCTGTCTCCGATCATCGGGATGATATCGGGGTGCGCGCTTCTCATTGACTACGTACTCACGATCTCCCTGTCCATCGCAAGCGGCGCGGATGCCATTTTCAGCTTCCTGCCGCTCTCCCTCCAGCCCATGAAAATCATGCTCGCCGTGGCAGGCGTGCTGATGCTCACGCTCCTGAACCTGCGCGGGGTCAAGGAGTCCGTGGCTCCCCTGGTGCCGATTTTCCTGCTCTTCCTCGTCACGCATACTTTCGCCATCATCTTCGCCCTGGGATCCCATGTCCCCGAGATCGGCGCAACGGTCCAGTCCACGCTGGTGGACACGCGCGCCGCCACCGCGCAGCTGGGAACGTTCGGAGTCTTCGTCCTCGTCATGCGCGCGTACAGCATGGGAGCGGGAACCTACACCGGGATCGAGGCGGTCAGCAACGGCCTTCCCATCCTCCGAGAGCCCCGGGTACAGACCGCCAAACGCACGATGCGCTACATGGCCGTATCCCTTGCCTTCATGGCGGCCGGGCTCATGATCGGCTACCTCCTGTTCGGCGTCACGAAGGTGACCGGCAGGACGTTGAATGCCGTGCTGATGGAGCGGATCGCGGCGGGATGGGGCGCTCCTGGGTTCGTGTTCGTGCTGGTGACGCTCTTCTCGGAGGCCGTGCTCCTGTTCGTTGCCGCCCAGACGGGTTTTCTCGATGGTCCCCGGGTCCTCTCCAATATGTCCCTGGACAGGTGGCTGCCCAGCCAATTCAGCCTGTTGAGCGAGCGACTGGTGATCAAGAACGGGATCCTCCTCATGGGCGTTGCGGCCCTCGTGCTCATGATCGTCAGCCGGGGCTCCGTGACGTTTCTCATCGTCCTGTACGCCATCAACGTGTTCATCACCTTCTGCCTGTCACAGGCGGGCATGGTCCGCCACTGGTGGAAGGAGAGAAGGACCGTTCCTACCTGGAAACGAAAGATCCTCATCAACGGCTTCGGGCTCATCCTCACCAGTTTCATCCTCATCTCCCAGGTCGTGCTGAAGTTCAAGGATGGCGGGTGGATCACCCTCCTGGTCACCGGGTCCCTGGTGCTCGTGGCGATCGTCATCAAGCGATTCTACTTCAAGACCGGCCTGCGCCTCGCCCGTCTGGATCACCTGATGACAGGGGTCGCCAGCGCAGAGACCGCGGCCCCGCCGGATCAGTCCGGCTCCGAGAGGAAGCCCCGCCGGCTTCGCTTTGATGCGAAAGCAAAGACCGCCGTGATCCTCGTCTCGGGCTTCAACGGCACCGGCCTGCACACGCTGTTCAGCGTGCGGAAGGTCTTCGGCGACGTGTTCAAGAACTGGTTCTTCATCCAGGCGGGAATCGTGGACGCCGACCGGTTCAAGGGAGCCGCTGGTATCGATGACCTTCGCACGCACGTGGACGAGGGTCTCGACCGCTACGTGCGGTTCCTGAAAGCGGAAAGCATGTACGCCCAGGGCTTCTCCGCGATCGGCACCGACGTGTCGGAAGAGATCTGCGGGCTCGCCCGGGGCATCTATGAGAAGTATCCCACGGCGGTCTTCTTTGGCGGTCAGATCGTTTTCGTCGAGGACAGCTTCCTCACGCGTCTTCTCTTCAACCACACCACCTTCGCCGTGCAGCGGCGCCTCCACCAGCTCGGCATCCCCTTCCTCGTCATGCCCGTGCGCGTGCAGTAGTCGTATTTCCCCGGTCGCGATACATTGAAGGTGAAGGCGCGGATGCGCCTTTGCGGGCCGCCCCGAATGGGGGGCCCGAAGGCTCGCCCGAACGGGGAGCCGGTATGCCGCCAAGGAGGCACGATCATGACCAACAGGGTGTTCACGTTCGACCTGGGCCGCATCATGGACGAGGCATTCAAGTTCGCCGAGAGCTTCGGTGACGCCTTCGAGCACGATGCGCGGGATGCCGTGGAGAAGATGCGCACGGCAGCAGAGCACTTGGGCAAGGGCCCGTTCGGAAATCCCGACTACTACCCCGCCTACATGTACCCGCCCGCCACGATCTACCTGACGAGGGAAAAGAAGCTCGTTGTGGAGCTCGCGCTTGCGGGATTCGAGGAGCAGGACATCAGCATCCAGTTCCGCGGCGATCACCTGCTGTTCTCCGCCAAGGCGCCCAAGACGGTGGAGAATGACGAGGGGATGCAATACTTCAAGCGAAGGCTCAAGCTCAAGGACATCGAGGAGCAGCGCTACTACGTCCCCGCCGAGAAGTTCGACCAGGCCGGCACGCAGGCGCGTTTCCACAACGGGCTCCTGCGCCTCGTGGTACCGCCGCGCGCCCAGCCCGAGACGGGCGAGGAGATCCGGATCAGCATCCACGCCAGCACGGACGGAGGCAGCACCTAGCTCCCGCCGCAACCCGGACCCGGGGGACCGCGACCGCTTTACACGGCGCCCCCGGACCGGTATATATTTCCCGCAGATTGCCCACCCGCCGCGTGCTCTCCATTCCGATTTCCCTCATCCTGGTCGCCCTCGGCTCTGCCGGAGGCCTTTCCGCGAATCCCGTGGAAAACGCCCCGCGACCCGAGCGGGAGCCCATGGCCCTCTCCGCGCGTTCGGCGATCCTCATTGACCAGACGACGGGCCGGGTCCTCTACCAGTGCAGCCCCGACCAGCCCATGGTGCCCGCCTCCCTGGCCAAGCTCATGACGCTGCACATCGTCTACCAGAAACTGGCCGACCGCACCATCAGCAGGTCTGACGTGGTCACCCTTTCCTCCAACGCGTGGGCGGAGCACCAGGCGCCCGGCTCGACACTCATGAACCTGGGTCCCGGGCAGATCGTGACCGTGGAGGAGCTGATGAAGGGCGTGGCCATCGCGTCCGGCAACGACGCGGCCACCGCGCTCGCCGAGTACGTCGCGGGAAGCACGGCGGAGTTCGTCCGAATGATGAACGACGAGGCACGATTCATGGGATACTCGACGATGCATTTCACCGACCCGGCGGGCGTCGGCGAAGCCAACCGAGTCACCGCGCGCGAGCTTGCCGATTTCTGCCGGCGCTACATCGACCTGCATCCCGGGGCACTCGAGGAGCTGCACTCCCTGCGCGAGTTCGACTATCCTCTCCCGCAGAACATCCCCGGCCCGCGCCGCGCACTCCCGGAGACGAAGAAGCAGTACAACGGCAACTGGCTCGTATGGGACGGGATCGGCGTGGACGGGCTGAAGACCGGGCACCTGGACGACGAAAACTTCACGGCGGCCATCACCGCGCGGCGCGGAGGCATGCGTCTGGTCGCCGTGCTCCTGGGTGTTCCCGGCAAGTCGCTTTCCGACGGTGCGCGCAACCGGACCGGCGACAGCATGGCCCTCCTCACCTGGGGCTTTCGCAACTTCACCACCGTTGACCTGGACGCCCCGACCCTCCCTGCCGCGCGGGTCTGGAAAGGCGAAGCACGGGAGATCCCGGTAGAACCGGCGGGACCGGTACGGATCACGGCTCGCCCCGAGGAACTGATGAAGCTCACCTACACGGTGCTCGCGCGCACTCCCCTCATCGCCCCGGTGTACAAGGGGCAACAGGTGGGTGACCTGGTGTACGCGGCCGGCACGGAAGAGGTGGGGAGGGTTGCCCTCCTTGCCGTCGATGACGTGGAAGGCGCGGGGTTTCTGCGCTGGGCGTGGGACAGCATCGTGCTGGGGCTTTCGGCAATGCTGGAAGACACGTCCGCGGCCGCGCACGCCGCGCTGGACACCCTGCATTCCACGACGATCGTCTCTGCACCACGCACGCCCTAGCATGGGCGCATTCAAGAAAGGAGAGACACGACTATGGCTGAAGCGGTGACGGCGTACCCGGTCACACTTTCTGTGGACTACCCTGACAGGGACCTCAATCGATTGACCACGTTTTTCAGAAGCATCCTGCTCATCCCGGCGGGTGTCATCCTGGCGCTTGTGACTGCTCCGGTGTGGAGCTGGGGACCGGGATCGGATACGGCCGGGCCGCAGCTCTGGCGGCTTTTTTTCGCCACGGGCACGTTTCTCTTTCTCCCAACGCTCCTCATGATTCTTTTCCGCCGGAAGTACCCTCGATGGTGGTTCGACTGGAACGTGAACATCACGAAATTCTCCGCCCGGGTCGGCGCATACGCGGCGCTCGTCACCGACGAGTACCCTTCCACGGAGAGAGAACAGTGCGTGCACATCGGGATTCCCTTCCCCGACGCGAAGACGGATCTCTTGCCCGGCATGCCCCTGGTGAAATGGTTCCTCGCCATTCCCCACTGGTTCCTGCTGTTCTTCCTGGGGATCGCGGCGGGCTTCTGCATCTTCATCTCGTGGTTTGCGATCCTGTTCACCGGAAGGTTCCCCCGGGGACTGTTCGATTTCGTGGTTGGCGTGGGCCGCTGGGGCCTGAGGGCAGGCGCGTACGCGTTCCTCCTCGTGACGGACGAGTACCCGCCGTTCTCTCTCGACTAGGGGCGCTTTCCGCGTAGAGCCCATGCACGTTCCAGCGCTGAGCGCGTTCGGAGCTGGAGACGCAGGGCTTCGAAAGATCTTTCCCACACGGAAACCGCGGCTTCACTCACTCCGAGGAGCTGCGAAAACTCCCGACGGGTCAGGCGCAGACGCTCCCTGAGCTTGCGAATGTCAGAGCCGGTCGCGGCAGCGGGGAATGGAGGCAACCGCGTTTTCGCGAACGGCGTATTGGTGGATGACCCTTTGGCGGGTGGTGCTTCAGCATCGATTTCCACGCCGAAGATCGCGCCAAGGTCTTTCTCAGCGATCCGCCTGCCCTTCCCGCCGCTCACCACGGCCTGAATCGCGGCCTCCGCGCGCGCATCGATAAGCTCCTCGTGATCCACCCCCCGCAGCAGGAACAGCAGCTCGGGCTGCTCGTCCAGCCGCGCGCCGACCCCGTAGAGCACGGCTGCTACATGCTTGCACATCGTGGCCCAGTCCGGGCAGGAACACTCCATCCTGATCTCGCGCGGAGACGGGAAGAGCCCCTGCGCACGATCGGTCACAACTTCCATGACCCCCGTGGAAAGCCGCCCCTGCAGGAGGTCAAGCAACGAAGCGATCTTTCCGGTGCACCGCTCCTTGATGGACTTCCAGGCGGGTCGGGGGAGAGGCGTGATGTCCACCGCCACATCGTACATCCTGCTTCCCTGCACCTTCGCGTTGACGCGACCGCGCAGGATCTCCAGGTGACAGACCGATCCGTTTCGCACATAGGTTCTTCCCCGGGGCAGTCGGTTCTCGAAATCGCTGTAGGACTCCAGGTGGTGGCACCATGCTTTTCCCCAGAAGCTGCGGGCGATGAGCCGGCCCTCGATCCGAACCGGCTGTATATCCCCGCCGCTCTTGCGCATGCGCGCCATGGCCTGCAATGCCTTTTGTCGGCGCTGCGCGGCGGGCACATATGGTTTCCAGCCCCTCATGCTTTGCTCCTTCACTCGGCCCGCGAGCGTTCGATATCCAGGGAAATCGTGGAGAACAGCTGCTCATCACTCATCTCCGTGAGAAGCATTTCCCCCTCCGCTTCCAGCAGGTCCCGGGCGAGCGCGGTCTTCTGCCGGATCAGCTCGTCAATCTTCTCTTCGACAGTGCCGCGACAGATGAAAGTGTGGACCAGGACGTTCTTCTTCTGTCCGATGCGGAATGCGCGGTCTGTCGCCTGGTTCTCCACCGCGGGGTTCCACCAGCGATCGAAATGAATCACATGGGAGGCAGCGGTGAGATTCAGTCCCGTGCCGCCCGCCTTCAAGGAGAGCACGAAGAAGGGCGGACCATCGTCGGCCTGGAATGCTTCAACCAGTTTCTGGCGTTCTGACACTCGCGTGTGCCCATGGAGAACGAGCCCTGGCCTGCCGAACACCCCCGCGAGAAACGAAGCCAGAGGCTCGGTCATCTCGCGGAACTGCGTGAAAACCAGCGCGCGATCCTGCCGCGAGGCGATCTCCTCCCCGATCTCACGAAGCCGCGCGAATTTGCCGCTTCCCTCCGGCTCCCAGCGGCCGTCACCCCGGAGATGGGACGGGTGGTTGCAGACCTGCTTGAGCTTCAACAATGCCGCCAGGACCATGCCGCGCCGCTGGATTCCTTCCTGCCCTTTGAGGCTGTCGGCAAGATCGTCCACGACGCTCTTGTAGAGCGCCGCTTGTTCCTTCATCAGCCCGCACCAGGCCGGCACGACGGTCTTCTCCGGAAGGTCCGCGATGACCGACTTGTCCGTTTTCAGTCGTCTCAGGATGTATGGCCGCACGAGGTTTCGAATCGGGAGGAAGCGCTCCGTCTGCTTTTTCTCCAGTGCCTTGGCGAATGCGGTGAAACGCGCACTCGATCCAAGGAGGCCTGGGCAGAGGAAGTCGAAAAGCGACCAGAGATCGGAGAGCCGGTTTTCAACGGGTGTGCCGGTAAGAGCAATCCGCGCTTTCGCTCGCAGACGCTTCACCGCCCTGGTCTGGCGTGCTCCGGGATTCTTGATGGCCTGCGCTTCGTCGAGCACGAGCAGGGTCCAGTCGACGGATTCAAGCCAGGGCTGTCGGGCGGTCATGCCATACGTGGTGAAAACAGCATCGATCTCCGACATATCGCCCATTGCCGCGGGACCGGAGGGAAGGGGCCCGAACGACGGGTGCAGGAACCGAATCCGGAGCGAAGGAGCAAATCTCTCTATCTCCGCTTTCCAGTTGGCCAGGAGCGATGCGGGCAGAACCAGGAGCGATGGCCCCGCCTTCTGCTTTCGCAAGAGCAGGAGAAGCCCGAGGACCTGTATGGTCTTGCCCAGGCCCATGTCATCCGCAAGGCAGGCGCCAAGGCCCAGTCCGCTGAGCAGCCGCAGCCATCGGACACCGGCCTCCTGGTAGTGACGCAGCGTGGCATGCAGCTCCCTGCCGGGGAGGGCGGATTCAATTGCTTCGGGGGACCGCAATTGCTCCAGTAATTGCTTCAGCCAGGCGCCTGGTTCCACGAAGGACCATGCGGCAACCTGGGGGTCCTCGGGAGCGTTGAGGTCAACGGACGCCCCGGCCAGGAGGCGCATCCCTTCAGCGAATGAGATGCCTTCCTCTGCCGCGCTCTCCTTCATTCGTTCCCAGTGCGTGAGCGCCTCCGAGAGCTTTTCTCTATCCACCTCGACCCATCGGCCTTTCAGGAAAATCAAGCCGTCGGCTCCGGCGAGGAGGCGCCTGATCTCTTTTTCCGTGAGCGAGTCATCTCCGACAGCCACCTCGATGCGGAAGTCCAGGAGCGCATCCAGGCCGAGGATTCCGCGGGATTCTGAACCGATCCTGACCGCGACCATCGGCCGGCTTCGTCTGGCCCACCAATCCGGCACCCGCACGAGCACGCCGCTCTGCTCGTAGAGAGGGATCTCTTTCAGGAAGCGGTACGCATCTTCCGATGTCCACGCAAGGGGATGGTAGATATCGTGTGAGTCCACCAGCCCTCGGATGAGTGGACTCGCCACTGCCGCGCGGTGAACCGGTGTAAGCAGGTGGATCAGCGCCTTGCGATTTCGCTCCCCGGCCAGCTCCTGAAGCGCCCTCGAAAGGGGTTGGTAGCGAATTCCCGCTGAAGATGAGATGCGCGGCGCGTAGGTGGCAAGGAAGCCGAATGGAAAAGCCGGGTCCTTCTTGTTCTCCGCGAGGTGGAAGCACACCCTGCCCACCTGCCGCCACAGCGGCGCGCGTGCTGAAAGAAACGCCTCCAGGCCCCCGGCACGTGCCGCTTCGGCGCAGGTCCATTCATCGAGCTCTGTCCACAGCCGCCGGAGCAGCTCCTCGGTCAGGTACTCGGCGCCCTGCATGGGCGGCGCACTGAGCAGCAGCGTCATCGTGTCCGCGGGAGAAGGCGGCGGCACAGGCGACAGCGCCTCCGCTCCCGAGGGTGTGTGGCATCGCTCGCTCAAGTACCGTGCGGCAAATTCGCGCCAGTAGTCGAGTTGGGCTGGAAGTCCTCCACTGACGGGATGCGCGGCAAGCTCGAACAGACCGGCGGAGGCATTGGTCTGGAACGCCTCGGCCACGCGACGGAGGGGAGATGCGGGCGCGGCTGCTTCTGTCCCGGGGCGCAAGTGTCCCGTGGGAGTAATGCGAACATATTCCCGAACATCGGCCTCGATAGCCACGATGCGGGATCATATGGAATTGTGATCACCCGAGCAAGCAATCGATGCGTGGACGGAGGCTACCAACTCCAGACCAGAAGCATTATGCTCACGAAAAGAACAGAGAGATAACAGGATGAACGCCATCGTGGGAATTATCCGCCGGCACCATCCAGACGTCCAGGCAGTGTACCTTTTCGGTACGCATGGCACCCGGGACGAATGGCCTGACAGTGACGTGGATATCGCCCTGCTCCTTCCCGTAGCATCGGCAATGAAGGCCGGGAGCCTCGCGATGGGAGAGTGCGGGAGCGAGCTGAGATCACTGCTGGGCAGAGAAGTGGATCTTGTCAACCTGCGTCGCGTGGACACGGTGTTTCAGAACGAAATACTCAATACGGCGCGGGAGCTGTTCGTAGGTGACCGCAAAGTCGCGGATGAGTTCAGTCTGCTCATCATGTCGCTCTATCAGAAGTTGACCGAGGAGCGGGCGGAGATCGTGCGCGAGATCGTGCTGAGTGGAAGGGTGTACGACGTATGAGCCGGGATATCATCCTGAGCAAGAAAGCGAGCCTGGAGCGCTGCGTCCTGCAAGTGCGAAACTACTATGGGAATCCCTCGAGAGAAGACTTCGAGAAGAACATACTCCGGCAGGACGCAATCGCGATCAATCTTCAACGCGCCATGGAGCTCGCAATTGACATGGCCAACCACCTGATCAAGGAGAAGAAACTCGGCCTTCCCAAAGAGAGCAAAGAAAGCTTCACGCTGCTCGAACAGGCAGGGATCATTCCTCCGAACCTTGCGAAAAAACTGCGTGGAATGGTTGGCTTCCGCAATATTCTCGTCCCTTGTTCTCAAAACTGTCTGACGTCCCTTTTCCAGTTGGACAAAGAGGGAGCCCCGCGGGACTCTGGACCGTCAGACCCGTTCCGTGGCGCCCTCCGGGACCTCTGAGCCCTCGACGGAATGATCGCACCCGGTCGCGCAGTTGCATTCCTTCTGAGGGGCGGGATTCGGGTTCTCTATTGCGAAACCGCTGTTCTCCGGCTCGTCGACCCAGTTCACCGTGGAGCCGTCCATGCAGGAGAGGCTCTGCGGGTCCACGACGACGCGGATTCCGTTGGATTCGAATATCTGGTCGCCCTCTTCGGGCTCCTTCTCGTCAATGCCCATGCCGTAGCGATAGCCCGAGCATCCCAGGCCCGCCACCCACACCCTGAGCGTGGCGCCGGCCTTTCCCTGTTCCGAAAGAAGGCCGCTGAGCTGCCCGGCAGCCGCGCTCGAGATCGTAATTGCCATACTGGAGATATAGGAAGAAATCGGCTCGAAGTCAAGACGGACGATTTCTGCTACACTCCGCCGCATGAAGTCAGTCGATAAGGCGCTCGGCTTCGTCCGCCGGGTTGTCCGCGGGATGGATGGCTACGTGCCGGGGATCCAGCCGGGGCCTGGTGAGAAGCTCGTGAAGCTGAATACGAATGAGAACCCCTACCCCCCGTCCCCCCGGGTGCTTGAGGCGCTTCATGCGGCGGCGGAAAGCGCCGTGCGGCTGTACCCCAGCCCCGAGGCAACTCCGCTCCGCGAACGGGCTGCGGCCCTTTACGGCCTGAAGCCGTCCCAGGTGATCTGTGGAAACGGCTCCGACGAGATCCTGGCCATCCTCATGAGGACATTCGTCGGGGAAGGAGAAACGATCGCGTTTTTCCAGCCCTCCTACTCATTGTATCCGGTACTCGCCGAGATCGGACGTGCGCGCACGACCAGCGCGCCCTTGCCCAGGGTTTCGCGCTCGTCGGAGATGGGCGACATTCCGGTTCCGTCGCTGAAGGCAAAAATATTTCTTCTCACAACACCGAATTCGCCCTATGGGGTCGCCTTCCCGACCGGCTGGGTGGAACGGCTCCTGGACCGGTTCAAGGGCATTGTGGTCGCGGACGAGGCCTACGTGGATTTCGCCGCGGAATCCAGCCTCCCGTTGCTCGCGTCACATCCGCGGCTGGTCATCGCCCGCACATTGTCCAAGGCGTACTCCCTGGCAGGTATGAGGGCCGGGCTTGCCTTTGCGCATGATGAGCTGATCCGGGAAATGATGAAGGTAAAAGACAGCTACAACATGAGCCGGCTTGCCCAGGTTGCCGCGTGCGCCGCCCTGGAGGATCAGGAGTATTTCCGGACTTCCCGGGACAGGATCATCGCCACCCGGGAGCGCTTCTCCAGAACCCTGGGTGCGCAAGGCTTCACCGTGCTGCCGTCACAGGCGAACTTCATTTTTGCCGTTCCGCCCCTCGGCCTCGCCGCGGGGATCCTGTACGAGGGTCTCCACTCCCGGGGCTTCCTCGTTCGGCACTGGAAAGCCGGCATCGTCTCTGACGGCCTGCGCATCAGCATCGGAACCGACGGAGAGATGGATGCATTGATGCGCGCCATCGAGGAGGTGCGCCGTGGCAATCAGTAAAAAAATCGCATCGAGCATGGAGAACTCCTCCTGGATCCGCCGGATGTTCGAGACGGGAAACGTTCTGCGCGCCCAGCACGGTGCGGACAAGGTGTGCGACCTGAGCCTCGGCAACCCCGATGTCGAGCCGCCGGCGGCGTTCCAGAAGGCGCTGGAGGAGGTCGTCGCCGCCCGCGTTGCGAAGAAGCACGGGTACATGCCGAACGCCGGCTACCCCGACGTGCGCGCCCGGGTGGCCGCGCAGGCTGGTTCCGAGCAGGGAGTGTCCCTGCGCGCGGAGAACATCATCATGTCCTGCGGCGCGAGCGGGGCCATGAACGCGGTGCTCAAGACGATTCTGGATCCGGGTGCGGAGGTCATCGCCAGCGTTCCCTGCTTCATGGAATACGCGTCCTACGTCGACAACCACGGAGGCACACTCGTCCTTGCCCCGTCGCGGCCCGACTTCAACCTTGACGTGGAGGCAATCGAAAGCCGCATCACGCCGCGGACCGCCGCGCTCATCATCAATTCGCCGAACAATCCCACGGGAAGGATCTATCCCGAGGAGACCCTGCGACGCCTGGCCGACATGCTCCTGTCCGCGGGGAAAAAGAGGGGAAGCCCGATCTACCTGATCTCCGATGAGCCCTACCGCAAGCTTGCATATGCCGGGGCAAAGGTGCCCGGCATCATGCGCCTGTATCCGCATTCGATCGTGGTGACATCGTATTCGAAGGACCTGTCGCTTCCGGGAGAGCGCATAGGGTTTGCCGCGGTGAACCCCGAAGCGGATGAAGCGAAGAGGCTCGCGGACGGCATCATCCTCTGCACACGGATCCTCGGGTACGTGAACGCCCCCGGCCTCATGCAGCGCGTGATCGGCTCCCTTCAGGGGGTGTCAGTAGACGTGGAGATCTACCGGCGCAAGCGCGACTTGTTCTGCGCGGCGCTCGCCGGGATTGGGTACCAGTTCGCCGTGCCCGAGGGGGCATTCTACATCTTCCCAAAGGCGCCGGGCGGAGATGACCTTGCGTTCGTAGAGGCGCTCCAGGAAGAGCTTGTCCTGGTCGTACCGGGACGGGGCTTCAGCATGCCGGGCTATTTCCGCATTGCCTACTGCGTGGACACTCCCGTGATCGAGCGATCCCTTGCCGGATTCCAGCGCGTCATCCGGGCGCTGAAATCCTGACCGCGGCCCGGATCCATTTCCAGACCATCCCCCTTTCCGGCGCGAACAGGAAAGCAAGGAGAAAAAACGCCGTTGCCGTGAGAACTATCGCGGCCCCCGAGACCACGTCCAGGTAGTAGCTGGCATACAGGCCGATCACTCCCGAGAGCGCGCCGAACAGCGCCGAAAGCGCGATCATGCGGGGGAGCCGTTTCGTCAGGAGGTACGCCGTGGCGCCCGGGGTCACCAGCATGGCGGTCACGAGGCCGATTCCCACGCTCTGAAGTGAGACGACCACGGTCAGCGCAAGAAGGACCAGGAGCACCAGCCGCAGGCGTTCGGCAGGGAGCCTCAGTGTCGCCGCCAGGACAGGATCGAAGGAGATGACGAGCAGCTCCTTGTACAGAAGGAACACCACGAGGAGCACGATGAGCACCAATGCCGCTGTGAGCGTGAGGTCCACGCCGCTCACGCCCAGCACGTTGCCGAAAAGGATGTGGCTCAGGTCCACGGCGTACGTGCGGATGGAGCTGATGAGGATGATTCCAAGTGAAAAGGCCGCGGCGAAGAGAATCCCGATTGCCGAGTCCTCCTTCAGCCTGCCCTGTCGCGAAAAAAACCCGATGCCAAGGGCCACCGCGACGGCCGCGGCCAGGGCGCCGACAAGCAGGTTGCCTTTCACCAGGTACGCCACGGCCACGCCGGGGAGGATGGAATGCGCCATCGCATCGCCGATGAACGCCATGGAGCGCAGCACCACGTAGCAGCCCACCACGGCGCAGGCTATCCCGACGAGGACGGCCACGAGGATCCCCCGCTGCATGAACCCGTACATGAAAGGCGCCATCAGCCAGGCGATCACGAGGAGCCTCCCGCCAGAGCGTCCACTATCGTTTTCACGTCATATCGCATCATGTCCAGGTAGGTGGGAGCAGGTCCGGACGAGTCGGTGAGAGAGTGCGTGTACAGCTCGGTCACCACGGGAATGCCTGCTTCCTGTGCCACCTGCCGGGCCATTTGGGGGCTTCCACCCACTTCCAGGAACACGGCACGGGCGCCGGCCGCCTTCAGCGCTTCTACCAGCCGTGCAAGCTGACGGGCCGTCGGTGTCGCCTCGGTGCTTACGCTCGGGATGACCGTGCCAATGATCCGAAATCCGTAACGGTCGGCAAAGTACCCGAGGCTTTCGTGGTTGGTGACCAGCGCGCGCTTCTCCGGCGGGATGGCCGCCACCCTGCTCGCGATCCACGTGTCGAGCTGCCGGAGCTGCTGGATATATGCGTCCGCGTTCGATCCGTAAATTTTCTCGCCGGCCGGGTCGATGCGGCTGAGGGCGTCACGGATGTTCTGCACGTAGCGCACGGCCATCACCGGATCCAGCCAGAAATGGGGATCCGGCTCCGACGTCGGACCTGTTGCGATCACTCCGCCCTCGAGAACCTCCCCTTCACGCGCGCTGCGGCTGACGAGTCCATGAGACGCCTCCACGAGCGGACGATCCGCGCCCGCATTTGCCAGGAGCTTCGCGATGAAGGACTCCAGGCCGGCGCCGTTCACCACGATCAGCCGGGCGCCCGCCACCGCGACGACATCCTGCGGCGTGGGCTCGTACCCGTGCGGGTCGACTCCCGGGGGAATGAGGGACCTCACTTCGAGGCGGNNGGGGCGGCTGTGCCTGCCGCGTTCCCGCCTGCCGTTCCCGGGGCGGCAGGCCGGGTGCACCCGGCCATGATGAGCCCGGCCATGATCACGATAATGCGAAGCTTCATTTCTTCCTCCGGCAGGCAGGGCAGACTCCGAAGAGCTCCAGGAAATGGCTCTCCACCTTGTATCCCGTGCGGGCGCTTGCTTCGTGCAGAACCTCCTCGATCCTGCACCCCTCGAACTCCACGGCGGCCCGACACGTCCGGCAGATGACGTGATGCGCGTGACCGGCCGAAGAAGTGGCATACGACGAACACCCGTCTTCCTGGTGGAGTTTCCGGACAAGGCCGAGGTGCTCCAGAATTTCCAGAGTCCGGTACACGGTGACCTGGCCGAGACCCGCGTGCAGGGAACGACCGCGGGTCAGGAGGTCCGCGGGAGTCGCGCCCGTCCGCGATTCGCTGAGTGCCTGCACCACGGCGCGCCGCGCCCGAGTATCCGAGAAGCCCGCCTCCGAGAGGGCGCGCAACATGAGGTCCGTCCTCGGCAGTGCAGGCCGTGCGCGTCTTCCCGAAAATTGAAAAGTTTTTTCATTTTTCACGAAGGGGAATATACGTGCGCCCGCATGATCCGGTCAAGTCGGAGTGGCCGCGCGCATCCTTGCCGTGGTATGTTCCTTCGCGATGAGCACAATTCGATTTCTCCCTGTCCTTGCACTCGCATGCCTGCTCGCCGCACCAATCGGTGCGCAGGCCGCGGTGTCCGATGGCTCCGGCCCGACCCTCCGAGCCGGAGGCGGACCCCTCCTCCCCCTCGAGCCGACCCGGTCGTCCATGAGCGCCCCGCAGGGCGCGCTCCTGGGGCTCGTGGAGGGCCTCACGGAGTTTCTCCCGGTCAGCTCCACCGGCCACCTTGCCATTGTTCAGCAGCTCCTGGGGCTGACCGCCACTCCCCAGGAAAAGGAAGCCTCGGATGCGTTCGCCATCTGCATCCAGGCAGGGGCGATTCTCGCGGTATTCCTCGTCTCCTTCGGCCGGATCCGGAAGATCGTTGGCGGCATTTTCGGCCGGGACAAGGACGGGCTGAGGCTCCTTGGCAACCTCGCCGTGGCCTTTGTTCCCGCCGCCATCGTCGGGCTGCTCCTGGAGGACCGGATCAAGCGACACCTGTACGGCATCTGGCCGATTGCCGCGGCATGGCTGGTGGGCGGCATCTTCATCCTCGCCGTGCTGAACCGCCGTCGGTTGAAGGAAGGGACCGCGCTGGAGAGCCTCGGCTGGCAGTCAGCGCTCCTCATCGGCCTCGCCCAGGTCATCGCCCTGTGGCCGGGGGTCAGCCGGAGCCTCGTCACAATCGCCGGAGGGATGTTTGTCGGCCTCTCAGTGTCCGCCGCGGTTGAGTTCAGCTTCCTTCTCGGCCTGGTCACCCTCGGTGCCGCCACGGTGTACGAAGCGGTGCGGCGGGGCCACGAGATTGTGCAGATTTTCGGATGGACGGCTCCCGCGGTGGGTCTCGTAGTCGCCGCAATTGCCGCGTTTGCGGCGGTTCGCTGGATGGTGGAATACCTGCGCACGCGCAGCCTCGCCGTCTTCGGGTGGTACAGGATCGCGGCAGCGGCGGTCGTGGTGATCCTCGCCGCTGCCAGTATCCTCACGGCCTGATCGCCATACAAAAGGGCGACGCTTCGTTTCCCGGGAGCAGCTCGGGATCAACCGAAGATTCTCAGGATCCTCTCCCGAAAAGCGATATAGCCGCAGCACAGCAGCACCAGCGCGGAACCGGCAAGCGTGGAGACGCGCATCTGCTCGCCGAAGATGACAATCCCGAGGAGCACGTTCAGCACCGGCGTCATGAATGCGAGCAGGCTGCCCTCCGTGGCGGGAACATGCTTGTACGCCCATGTCATGGTGAGCTGGGCCACCGTGGCAACCAGACCTATGGCGAGCAGGATCAGCCATTCGATACCGGGAAAGTCGAACGAGCTCGCCGCGGTCGGCCACCCGACCACGAGAAGACCGAAAACACATTGCGCCAGGTAAATGATGAACGGAGTGTCGGTCTCGCGCAGTTTCTTGATCGCCACCACGGCAACGCCCGAGAGAACGCCACCCATGAGGGCGAGCAGGCCCTCGACGCCGATGGAGGAGAAGCGGCCGGGACTTACGACGAGCCAGATGCCGAGGAAGGAGACTGCTCCCGCCGCCAGGATGTCCCAGCTGAGCTTCTCCTTGAGGATCAGCGGCGCGAGCATCGCGGCAAAAATCGGGTAGGTGTAGTTGAGAATCGTGCCCTTGCCGAGCCCCAGGTTCATGATTCCCCGGAAAAAGAAGTAGACAGAGGTTGCCCCGATCACGCCGCGTGCAACCAGCCACCAGCGGTTCACCGCGGTGAGGCGCGTGCGGCGCAGAAGCGAAATCCCGAGTATCACGACGATGCCCGTGACGAACCGGGCAGAGGCTATGATGGACGTGCTCACCGAGTGAGTGAACGGGATCAGGAGAGACATGAGGGAGAAAAGGAAGGCGGAGGCGGCCATCACCGCCATCCCGATCGCGGAGGAAGAGTCTTTCATTCCGGGGGCCGCGCTGCTCAGCGTCGACGCGACCTGTCCACGTATGTGCGGCACGTGCTGCCCGTGTAGATCTGGCGCGGCCGCATGATCCGGAAGTCCTCCCCGTGGTACATCTCGCGCCAGTGAGCGAGCCAGCCCGGTGTCCGCCCGATGGCGAAGAGCACCGTGAACATGTCGTAGGGAATCCCCGCCGCGCGCAGGATGAGCCCGGAGTAGAAGTCCACGTTCGGGTAGAGATTGCGCGAGACGAAGTACTCGTCGTGCAGGGCGATATCCTCCAGGCGCAGCGCGATATCGAACAATGGATCGATCATGCCTGGTTTCTTCAAGAGCTTGTGGCAGGCTTCCTTGAGGATCTTCGCCCGGGGGTCGAAGTTCTTGTAGACCCGGTGGCCGAACCCCATGAGCCGGTCCGGGGCGTTGCGGTCCTTAGCCCGCCTCACGTACTCGGTGCCGTCCCCGTGCTCGTCACGGATCTTCTCGAGCATCCGGATGACCTCCTGGTTCGCCCCGCCGTGACGCGGCCCCCAGAGGGCGGAGATGCCGGCCGAGATGACGGCGTACACGTTCGCGAGGCTGGAGCCGGTGAGACGCACGGTGGAGGTGCTGCAGTTCTGTTCGTGGTCGGCGTGCAGGATCAGGAACAGGTCGATCGCCTGCACGATGTCATCGTCCAGGTCGGACTCCTTTACGGGTGAAGAAAACATCATGGTGAGGAAGTTCGGCACGTAGCGCAGCTTGTAGGAGGGATACACTATGGGCTCGCCGATGGACTTCTTGTACGAAATGGCGGCAATGGTCCGCACCTGGGAGATGAGGTTCGCAAGGATCTGGCGTTCGGCCTTCTCGTCCATGACCTCGGGGACGGGATAGAAGGTGGAAAGGGACGCCACGGTCGTGGCGAGAATCCCCATGGGGTGCGATCCGCGCGGAAAACCGACGAAAAAATGGAGCATGTCTTCGTGGATGAGGGAGGACTCGTTGAGAAACGTGGAAAACTCCTCCAGCTGGATCGTCGTGGGAAGCTCCCCGTAGAGCAGAAGGTAGGCCACCTCCGTGAAGGTGGACTTCGCCGCCAACTCGTCGATGGGGTAGCCGCGGTAACGCAGGATCCCCTTCTCACCGTCGATGAAGGTTACCGAGCTCCGGCAGGAGCCGGTGTTCTCGTACCCCTTGTCCAGGGTGATGTAGCCGGTGGTCCTGCGGAGACTGGAGATGTCGACGGCCTTCTCCCCCTCGGTGCCTCGCACGACGGGAAGCTCGTACTCCCGGCCTTCCAGGATGAGCCGGGCCGTCTCGGGCGTGGCTTTCCCGTTCGCGTTCCTCGTCTCCGACATGGCGCCCCCTTGGATGTATGAATATACGCGGGATGAAAAAAGTCAATGGAGTCGCTACTGTTGAAGGATGGACTTGTCGTTTCGCGACCTCGGAGGAACGGGCGGCCCTATTGTCCTCCTGCACGGCCTTTTTGGCTCGTCGCAGAACTGGGCGGGCACGGGCCGCAGGCTCTCTGCGTTCGGGCGGGTTTTCGCCCTGGACCTGCGCAACCACGGCGACTCGCCGCATGCCCCGACACACTCGCTCGCCGACTGCGTGAAGGATCTCCTCGAGTGGCTGGTCGCCCGGGGCTTCGAACAGGTCCGGCTGATCGGGCATTCGATGGGGGGGCTGATCGCGATGGCTTTTGCGATCGAGCACCCGGGCCTGACGGCGGGGGTCGCGTCGATCGACATCGCTCCACGACCGTATCCGCCCGAGCACGGCCCGGAACTGCGCGCACTGAAGACGGACATCACCGCGTGCCGCTCCCGAGCCGAGCTCGAACAGCTCCTTCTGCCCATGGTCCCTGACACGCGCACGCGTCAATTCCTCCTCACGAATGCCGCGCACGCGGGGGACGGATTCAGATGGAAACTCAACGTCGAAGTCCTGGAAAAGAGCTCGGTCGCGTCCGACTGGGCGGCGATGATGGGACGCTACGAAGGGGAAGCGCTCCTCGTGGCGGGAGCCAGGTCGGGGTACGTGCGGACGGAAGATCACGCGGTGATGCGCCGGTACTTCCCCCGGGCCCGGATCGAGACTCTGCCCGAAGCAGACCACTGGCCGCATATCACGGCCCCCGACTCGCTGGAAACGGCGCTCGGGGGATTTCTCACTCGATGCAATAAAAACGCGCCGCATCCGTCAGGAAATATGTGAGCGCGGAAACGCAGAAAAGAAGGATCGCGGGATTCATCGCCACGGAATGGAGCCGCCTGGTCGGCTACGTGCGCGCCTGGATCACCGATGCCGCCGACAGGGACGCCGAGGACGTCGTGCAGGACGTGCTGGAGAGCATGTTCGAGAAGGCCGACATTTCGGAGCCCATAGCGGACCTCTCCGCGTACCTCTACCGGTCCCTGCGAAACCGGGTGATAGACCTGTACCGCAAGCCGAGGCGCGAGGCCGAGCTGTCCGAGGAGGTCGCCGACCCGCGCTTCGACATCGCGGCCGCGCTGGACCGGGAAGAGGCGAACGAGGCCATGTTCGACGCGATCGAGGACCTGCCGGAGGCGCAGCGCGAGGTTCTGGTCGCCACCGAGCTGGAGGGGCGCAGTTTCAAGGAGCTTGCCGACGAATGGAACATTCCCATCGGCACGCTCCTCGCGCGAAAACACCGCGCGATCCGCGCTTTGCGCGAGACGCTCACGGGAGGTGTAGTATGAGTGGACACGGAATGTGCGGCATGCATGGCGTGTGGCACGGCGGTCATCCCGCCCTGAAGGGCCTGCGCATTGCCGGCATGGTCATCCTCGGCGTTATCGGGGCGGCGTTCTTCGCTCTGGTGTTCGGCTGGCTGGTCATGATCCTCTGGAACTGGCTGATGCCTGTGATCTTCCATCTCGGGGAGATCAGCTACTGGCAGTCGTTCGGTATCGTGATCCTGGCAAAGCTGCTGTTTGGCGGGATCGGCGGGCATCGCGGCGGCCGCGGCCCCTGGAAGGAAAACCGGCACGGGCGCGATGACTGGCGGTGGTACCGTGAGTTCTGGGAGCAGGAAGGCAGAGAGGCGTTCGGGCGCTTCGCCGAGAAAAAGAGCGCGGAGTCCGGCGGCGGCTCTCAGCCGACTGCATAGACAACGCGGAACGTCGCGGGATGGGGGCCCGAAGGGCCCCCTTTCTTTTTCTTCGATGCCGCGGGTATTGTGGGGTGCCGTGAAACGAGGCTCGAGCGGAATACCGGAACAGGCGGCCACCTGGATGGGCATTGCGGGCAACGCGGTGCTGTTCGTCGCCAAGATCCTCGTCGGCCTGTCCTTCAATTCTATCGCGATCATTTCGGATTCGTTCAACTCCCTCACGGACATCGTCGCGTCCACGATCGTCCTCATCAGCGTGCGCAGCTCCCACAGGGGGCCCGACGCCAACCACCCCTTCGGTCACGCACGGGCGCAGCCCCTGGCCGGTCTGGTGGTTGCCATCCTCACGGGGATTGTCGGTTTCGAAATCATCACGCAGTCCTTTGCCCAGCTTTTCGGGGGCACAAGGATCCAACCCGGCATCCTCCCCCTCATTCTCCTCGCGGCCGTCATGGTGGTGAAGCTCGCCATGTATTTCGTGGCAAGGGTCACGGCGGAGAGGACGCGGAGCACGGCACTCAGGGCATCTGCCATGGATCATCGGAACGACGTGCTGATCTCCGCGGCGGTCATACTCGGCGTCGGCGCCTCGAACCTCGGTTTTCCGATATTCGACCCCCTGGCAGCCATCGCCGTGGGCGCCTGGATCATCTGGGCGGGATTCCGAATCGGCCGTGACAACATCAAGTACCTTATGGGCGCCGCGCCTCCCGCCGAGCTTGTGAAGAGAATTACTGCCACCGCCGATGCGATCGAAGGCGTTCTCGGGCTGAATGATGTGCATGCCCACTATGTGGGAACCTCGGTGGAGATCGAAGTGCACATCAACGTGGACAGGCGGCTGACCATCGAAAAGGCGCACGGGATCGGAAAAAAGGTCCAACGCGCAATCGAAGACATGGATGAGATATCACGGGCATTCATTCACATCGACCCGCTGAAAGCATCAGATGCGAGGCGGAGGCGATAGGCTCGCCTTCTCACGCATCGTTCAGGAGCTGTTCGATGCGGTCGAACACCGTGTGATCCAGATCGTCCTGCACGGTGACCGACCTCACATCGTAGAGCTTCCTGAGCTGTTTCACGATCTGCTCGAGTCTCTCGTCGTTTCTCACCAGCAGATACATGACGCTTTCGGCACCCCCGGCAACGGGTGCGCACAGGATCCCCTCCAGGTTGAAGCCCCGGCGCGAGAACAGGCCGGTAATGTGGGACATGGCCCCCGGGTGATTTTTCACCATGAGCTTCACGATTGTATTCGGGAGGCTGTTCATGCATTTCCCCCATGCGACCAGATCGATTCAATGTTGCTCTTCCCGGGCGGGACCATGGGATAGACGTTCTCCGTCTCCGGCACCGCGATGTCCAGGAGTACCGGCCCCTTGACCGACAGGGCGCGGGCCAGCGCCCCCTCGTCGCGGGGCATGGCGATCCTGCTGCCCGGAATACCGAAGCCCCGCGCAATTGCCGCAAAGTCAGGCTGGGCGTGAAACCGGGAAGCGACGTAGCGCTTCCCGTAGAACAGTTCCTGTTGCTGCCGGACAAGGCCGAGGTGGCCGTTGTTGAATACGCAGATCTTGATGTCCAGATTGTTCTCGGCGATAGTCGCCAGCTCCTGGATGTTCATGAGCAGCGAGCCGTCACCGCTCAGCACAAACACAGTCTTGTCCGGGTGTGCCAGGGCGGCGCCCATGGCCGCGGGAAGCGCAAACCCCATGGTGCCGAGCCCGCCCGAAGTCAGGAAGCTGCGCGTGCGCCGGACGGGCCACGACTGCGCGGCCCACATCTGGTGCTGGCC
>PMZS01000182.1 GCA_003170115.1 Spirochaetaceae bacterium | reverse complement strand
ATGCTCCACGACAGCGGGAAGCCGCATGCGCAGAGCGTCGGGGACAAGCGTTTCGACGGACATTCCGAGATCGGCGCGAAGATCGCGGTGCGCTTTCTCCGCAGGCTGGGATTCCCGGCGGAGACCATCGGGTCCGTGGAGTTTCTCGTGCGCTACCACATGATGCCGCCGGCACTGAAGATCCTGCCGGCGTATCGCACCGATCCGATTTTCGCTTCACCGCTCTTTCCTCTCCTGCTCGAGCTTTACCGGGCCGACGCGGCATCCTCGTACGCCGACGAGGAGGGGTATTACGAGGCGTGCAGGATCTATAAAACGTGGCAGAAGGACAGGGGCAATCCGTTCATCGTGGAGAAGAGGCGCCGTCAGCGGGCTAGAATGCGCCGCTGACGCGTCNNGAATGCGCCGCTGACGCGTCGCAGTGAATGCGCCGCTGACGCGTCGCAGAATCCCGGCGCCGAGGCCTCGCAATGCGCGAAACGCAAAAAGGGCAAGGAAGTTGCGCTTCTTGCGTTTTGCATAGTGCAGCGAGGCATACCTCGCCCCGCGCTGTGCAGAGCGCGGTGAGCGGATTTTTCAGCCAAAAGAATTAAGCAGGAATTCCGAAAGCTCCCTGAAAGTCGCCCCCATCAGAAGGGCCTGTTTCGGGAGCCTGAGGCACCGTGCCAGCCTTTCCGGCATCTCGGGGACGATGCCCGTGGCCTTGCTCACGATCTCGGAAAACTTCGCAGGGTGGGCGGTTGAGAGGACGATCACCTGTTCCTCTCCGCCCTGGGCCAGGTGATCCTCGGCCGCGGCATACCCCACGGCGGTATGCGGATCCACGAGCAGGCCGTGGGCGGCGTACACGGCGCGTATCGTCTCCAGCGTCCTGGAGTCTGTTACCGAACGTCCTTCGATCCGGGATGCCATTCCTTCCCAGCTTCCCTGGAATATCTCCTTCAGCCTCTCGAAGTTGCTCGGATTGCCCACGTCCATGGCGTTCGAAAGCGTCCGTGCCGAAGGCCGGGGATCAAACCTGCCGCTCCCCAGGTAGAGGGGAACCACGTCGTTCACGTTCGTCGCGGCGATGAACCGCCGGACCGGAAGGCCCCATTGCCACGCATACACGCCCGCCGTGAGGTTGCCGAAATTGCCGCTGGGAACGCAGATCGTCGGGGCCGCCCCCCGCAGCTCCTCGCGCCGGGTGCCCGCGAAGAGGTAGTACAGGCACTGGGGAATGAGCCTGCCGATGTTGATGGAGTTGGCCGAGGTGAGGCGGAGCCGAGTCCGAAGCGTCCCGTCCTGGAACGCCTCCTTGACGAGGCGCTGGCAGTCGTCGAAGCTTCCCTGCACCTCCAATGCGTGGACGTTCCCACCGAGAGTCGTGAGCTGCTTTTCCTGCAGGTCGCTCACCCGGCCGGAGGGGTAGAGAATGACCACGTCGATGTTCGCACGGCCATGAAACGCGTGTGCAACCGCGCTGCCCGTGTCCCCGCTGGTTGCCACGAGGATATGGATCCGCCCGGTTTCACCCGGGAGCAGGGCCTCCATGGCCGCGGCGAGGAACTGTGCTCCGAAATCCTTGAACGCGCACGTGGGTCCGTGGAACAGCTCCAGGAGGAGAATGCGATCATCGACCCGCCGAAGCACCGGTGAAAATGGAAGGGCACGCCGTGCCAGGGCCCTGGCCTGGTCCGCTGGCATTTCCGGTGAGAGCAGCGCGGCACAGGATTCCGCCGCCACCTCCTGGAAGGAGGGGAGGCGCTCCAGGGTGGGCACGATGCCCGAGAGGTCCGGCGCGTCTACGGGATGGTACAGCCCGCCGTCCGGAGCCAGCCCGGTGAACAGGGCGTCCCGGAAGCTGACGACCTTTTCGGGATGTGAAATGCTTGCAAACTTCACGCGGGGTTCTCCACCGGGCCCTTCGTGTTCACCGCGGAAAGGTACAGGTCGCTGCCAAGGCCCGCCGTCCTGAAGGCGGCCACCATGGCGGCCCCCGCGCGGGAGGAGTCTTCGCTGGTGGAGCACAACGCGAAAATGGACGGGCCGGACCCCGAGATGGAGCACCCGAGCGCACCGGCGGCAAGGGCCGAGGACTTGACCGCCGCGAATCCAGGAATGAGAAGGGACCGGGCCGGCTCGGCAACGACATCCTGCAGCGACCTGCCGAGGAGCTGGAGGTCCCCGTTGTACAGCGCGGCGACGAGGGCAGCGAGGTTGCCCCACTGGCGAATTGCATCCGAGAGGCGGATCTCCTTTTTCATCACCCGGCGGGCATCCTCCGTGCGCAGCATCGCGTGCGGGTGCACGACGGCGCACGAGAGGCCCTTCGGGACCGGTAACTGCACGATGTCCAGGGGGTCATAGCTGCGAATCAGGACAAAACCGCCGAGGAGCGAGGGGGCCACGTTGTCAGCATGGGCTGATCCGCATGCCACGCGCTCGGCTTCCATGGTGAAGGGGAGGAGGTCCCGGGGGGAGAGAGGCCTGCCGGCCAGAATGTTGGCGGCTGTCACCGCCGCGACAGCGCTTGCAGCCGAGCTTCCCAGTCCCGAGCTCAGCGGCATGCGCTTCTCCAAGACGATCTCGACGCCGAAGGGGTGCCCGACCGCGTCCAGGAATGCCGTGACCGCGACCGCGGCCGTGTTCTTTTTCGGGTCCCGGGGAAGCCTGCCGTCATCGCCCGTGATGGAGACGACGCGCACGCCCTTTTCCGACGAGCGGGTGAGCGTGGCCGAGTCGCCGGGGGAGTCCAGCGCGAAACCCAGGACGTCGAATCCCGAGGCGACGTTCGCGACCGTGGCCGGGGCAAAGACGGAGACGCGTTCCAGGCGCGCCATTATTTCGATCGTCCCGGGAGAAACTCCGCGTGGATCGTGCGCAGGGCGAGGGCGTGGTTCTTTTCTTCTATCACGAAGGAGATATTGCGCTCGGAGGAGCCCTGGGCGATGACGAGAATGTTGATCCCCGCCCTGCCCAGCGCGCTGAAGAGGCGCCCGGCCATGCCGGGCGTACCATGCATGTTCTCCCCGATCACCGACACAATGAGAAGCTCCCGCATCAGCTCGAAGCGCTCGATGCGGTGGGTGTGCAGCTCGGGGGCGAGCTCCCGGTTGAGGGTGGCCAATGCACGCTCTCCCTCCGCCGTCCTGAACACGAGGCAGATGGTGTGCTCCGAGGATGCCTGGGAGATCATGATGATGTTGATGCCTTCACGAGCAAGCGCCGCGAAAATGCGCGCGGCGAAGCCGGGGATGCCCATCATGCCCCCGCCTTCGATGTTCACCAGCGAGATCCCCTCTATCGAGGCGATTCCCGTGATGGGCAGGGCGCCGTCCCGCTTGATCGTCTCCGCGGCCGCGATGAGCGTGCCGGGCGCGGCGGGGTTGAGGCTGTTCTTGATGAGGATGGGGATGTTCTTTTCCACCGCGGGGACCATCGTGTAGGGGTGGATCACCTTCGCCCCAAAGTAGGAGAGCTCCATCGCCTCTTCCGAGCTGATCGCGGGGATCACGAACGCGTCAGGCACGATTCGGGGATCCGCCGAGAGGACGCCGTCCACATCCGTCCAGATCTCGATCATCTTCGCGTCCACGCCGGCACCGATGATGGAGGCGGTGTAGTCGGACCCGTTTCGGCCGAGGGTCGTCGTGACGCCCTTCGCCGTTGCCCCGATGAATCCCGGAATGACGGCGATGCCGGTTACTGCCTCGAGCCTCTCCCTGATGAGGGCGTAGCTCGTCGGGAAATCGACGGAGGCCGAGCCGAACCGTTCATCGGTGCGCACGATTTCCCGCGCGTCCACGAGCACCGCGGGAATCCCCTTCGCGGACATGTAGCTCACCGCCAGTCTGCAGGAGAGTCGTTCGCCGAAGCTCATCACGAGATCCATTGTCCGGGCGGAGCATTCGCGGATCAGCTCCACGCCATGCAGGATTTCCTCCAACTCGTTGCACATGATCGCCAGGGGCGTGAGGGCCGATGCCTGGTCCGCGGGGCCGAAGAGGAGCCGGACCGCGTCGAAGTGCTGGGCACGGATCGCCTCCAGCGCGTCCTTCAGTCCCTCGGAACCTTCCTCCGCTTTTCTCGCGAGCGAGATCAGGCCGTCCGTGACCCCCTTCATGGCGGACAGCACGACGGCCACGCGGTCTCCACGCGCTGCGTCGGCGATGATACCCGTCACGACCTTGATCCGCGCGGCATCGGCGACGGAACTGCCCCCGAACTTCAGGACTTTCACCGCGGTCCCTACTCTCCCATTACCTTGATGATCACGCGCTTGGGACGCCGTCCGTCGAACTCCGCGTAGTACACCTGTTGCCACGGCCCGAGGTCCAGCCGCCCCGCGGTCACGGGAAGGATGACCTCGTGCCCGATGAGCAGGTTTTTGAGATGGGCGTCTCCGTTCGTTTCTCCGGTCTGACGATGCCTGTAGTCAGGCCGGCGCGGGGCCAGGGTTTCCAGCCATTCGTCGATGTCCTGGATCAGGCCCTGTTCCGCGTCGTTCACGTACACGCCGGCCGTGATGTGCATGGCTGACACGAGCGCCATTCCCTCGCGGCAGCCGCTGGCACGCACGGCGGCCTCGACTTTCTCCGTCATGTTGACGTACTCGTGTTCCTTGCGAGTGTTGAACGTCACGTATTCGGTATGAAACTTCATCCGCTGTCTCCGTTTGAAGGCAAAATACACTGTCTGGCGGCTGCCGGTCTATACGACCCTCAGGCTGCAACCTTCATCGCGCTCCACTTCTTCCACTGGTACCACTGCTCGGGGTACTGGGACACGTATTTCTCCCACAGGCCAAGGCAGTCACGCGCGGTGCTCTGGGGAGTGCGCTGCACGGAGACGTCCTCCAGGATAAGGGTATATCGGTTTCCGCCTGAGCGCTTCAGGAAGGCCGCCACCACCGGCGCACCCGACCTGTGCGAGAGAACATCGATGGTGCTGTCAAAGAACAACTCCTTGCCAAAGAGGTTGATGGTGTGGCTCTTGCGGCGGCGCCAGGCATCCACTTCATCGCACTGCGTCATGAGCACCCGGTTGGCCTTCAGCGACTGCATTGCCCGCAGGAAGACCGACCCGCCGTATTCCGAGGTGATGAGCTCGGTGTCCCGGTGAGCGATCTTTTCCCTCAGGCTTTTCGCAAGCTTGGCGGTGGCGCATTCGAGGATCACGCTTGTGGGAACCCCCTGCGTGTGCAGGACCCAGGGGATGAACTCGACCGCTCCCCAGTGCGCGGTGACGAGGATGCATCCCTTTCCCTTCTCCAGGGCCTCGTCGAGCAGATGCGCGCCTTCCACCTTGAAATGCCTGTCCACATAGGAGCGAACGGTGCCGTAGTCCAGGTAGGCGGAGAACATTTTCTCGAAATAGTGCGTGAAGATGCCCTTGAACGTTTCCCGTACGACCCTCCGCACGTAGCTCTCTTCCTGGCCCTGGAGAACTTCGCGGACGTTGTTCTCGATCACCCGCTTTTCCCTGCGGTTGACGAGGTAGTAGAGGCGGCCAATCGCGTGAAGGTAGGACTGCGCGATTCGGGGGCTCATGTGGCGAAACAGGAACACGTTCGCCGGGGACTGAAAGAATACGGAGATCTTCAGTTTCATAGCATCCCTCCTGACAGTGGAATTGATGGCAAATTCAACCACAGCAGGATTGGAGATGCAACTCTTTTTTTAGAAAATTTACTTTTTGGTAAGATTTATCGGATTGAATCCAGGAATGCCGTGGCTACTTTCTCCGAGAACTGGGTCCCCGCATTCTTCCGGATCTCCTTCGCCGCCTGCTTGGGCGGCATTCCCTTTCGGTACGGCCGGGAGGAGGTCATGGCGTCATACGCGTCAGCTATGGCAACGATCTGCGCGCCGAGCGGAATTGCATCGCCGGCGAGGCCGTCCGGGTATCCGCGACCGTCCCAGCGCTCATGGTGATTGCGCACCAGGTACATGTGGTCCTTGATGAACGTGATGGGGTGCAGGATTTCAACGCCCTTCATCGGGTGCTTCTGGATGATCTTGTATTCCGCGTTCGTCAGCGGCTTGGGGCTTCTCACGATCGACTCCGGAATCCCGATCTTTCCGACATCGTGGAGGATGCTTCCGAACTGGAGGTATTCGATTTCCGGCTCCGGGACGCCGAGGGTGCGCGCCACCTGCACCGCGATGGCCGCCACCCGCTCCGAATGCCCGCGGGTGTAGGTGTCCTTCTCTTCGATTGCCAGCACGAGGGCACGTACGCTGCTCACATAGCTGGATTTCAGCTCCTCGTCCAGGCGCGCCCTGAGGAACGCGGTGGCGATATTGTTCGCGAAAATCGACAGGAGCTCCATGTCGCTGTTCGTCGGCCGTTTGTGTTCCCCGCGCCGGTCGGTACCGAGGATGCCGATGACCCGGTCCTCCGCCATGAGCGGGCAGATGATGAATGAGCTGGGCCTGAAATCCGCGAGGATCTTGTTCGTGGGGTTCAGGCCCGCGGATTCGACGTCACGGATGAGGACCGGCTTTCCCCTCTTGAGCACGCGGACCATCAGGTTCTGGTCACGGGTCAGGGGAATGCGGTAGTCGCGCAGCTTCTCCATCGCCTCGGGGGATTCGCCGACGCCATAGCTGTATTCGAGAAAGTCGCCCGTCTCGTTGACGAGCATGATCATTGCACGATCGAATCCGAAAACCTCAACGATAGGAGTCATGGTCTGTTCGAGAACCTTGCGGGTATCCGCCACGGAGACGATTGTGCGGGTGGCGTTGTTGATCGCCTTGAGCATTGTCACCTTCTGGCTCAGCTCAGCGTTGAGATTCGTGAGCTCGACGTTCAGCCCGGTGACCTGGTCGAACCTCTGGCGGAGAAGCGTCTTGTCACGATCGATCTCCTCCAGGGCCGTGTAGAGGGTGGACTTGCGCGTCAGGATCTGCCCCAGCCAGCTCCCGACCCGGCCCAGGGATATCGCCCATGTGAGGGTGATCTCGCAGTAGGGACCGCCTTTGAAGCTGCAGACGTTTTCCTCCACGCGCGCCGCGGCCCGGCCCCAGAGTGTCGGAATGGCGCTGTAGATGCCCTTGTTGTACGCACAGAGGTCCTGCGACGGGACCACGCCCGGTCGCCAGTGCCAGCGGATCACCGCGCGGCCCGGGGAGTCGTACACGAGCTCCACGATCTTGGTGCTGTTGAGCTTGGTGTTCAACTGGTTCATCCTCCGCAGCGCGAGTCGCGGAGTGGTGAAGATCTTGAGAAAAATCTTCTGCCAGTAGCTGAACTCGCGGTGGACGATGGAATCGAATCCGATGTCGAAAGCGGCATCGGGGTTTGCCGTGATTTCCCGCGCGCGCTCGAAGAGCTGGACGATCACGCCGCTGGGAATCCAGTTGTTCTCGTCCGCGAGAAACTGCGGTAACGCCGGCATCTCCATCCATGGCGCAGGCATCCCGGCAAAAAGCTCTCCGAGCCTCTCCGGTTTCCCGCGCCGGATGTATTCGATGATCGCCCGACTGTTCAGGCAGCTGACATTGTTGTCGGCCTGCTGCACGCCTTCCCCTTCCCGCCTCGGGGCGGAGGACAGAGTTATTGTCTGCATTATATAGGATTTTCTCGCTGTTCTCCATGGCATGCGGCATGAGCTTGCATCCCACGCCTGGCCCTTATAGCATGGAGGCTCGAGGAGCAGGGCGAATGCGCATCGAAAATGCCGAGCTTTTTTTCCTGGAGATCCCGTTTCGACTCAGTTTCAGCCACGGCGCCCGGGCGGGGCGGATCAGCTCGGACTCCATTGTGCTGTGCATCAGAAGCGGGGATCATGCCGGGTACGGTGAGGCTGTCGTTCGTGAGTATGTCTCGGGATCCCTCGGCCGGGGCGATGAGCTTCAGCAGGCGGTGGCACGCATCACTTCCGCCTTTCTCGCGCCCCTGAAGGAGCGCGATCTCACCTGGCGGCAGGCGGCGTCCCACTTCGCGGGGCTCACCTGCGATACCTCCTCACTCCCGCTCCTGTGTGCCGTGGAATCGGCGGTCCTCGCATGTGCCGTCGAGGAAGCGGGGACTGACGTGTACAGCGTGCTCGAGCGCGAGCCCCTCCGATCAACCGTCGTCTATGGGGGAGTCCTCCCCCTGGTTCCCCTGGAGACCGCGCGCGCATTCGTCGGCCTCTGCGCGCAGATGAAGCTCACCAACCTGAAGGTGAAGGTCGGGCGGGACGCCGCGCACAATGATGCGATACTCGGCCTCTGCAGGCAGGTCCTGGGCGACCAGTTCGATATCCGTGTGGATGCGAACTCGGCCTGGACCCCGGCTGACGCGGAGGCGCAGCTGGAGATCTGTGCACGTCACGGAGTTCGGCTGATCGAGCAGCCGTTCCCCGTCGGCACATCCGCAGAGGCCGCGGTGCGGGTGGCGGGAAAGGGTTTTGCCATAATGGCCGACGAGGGAGTCCTTACCTCCACGGACGTGCGCGCACTCGCATCATCAGGCGCTGCCCAGGTGCTGAATCTCCGCCTTTCGAAGAACGGCGGGGTGAACAGGGTCCTTGCGCTGGCCGCGGAGGCGGAATCCCGCGGGTTGTCCTACCAGCTCGGATGCATGGTGGGAGAGACGGGGATCCTCTCGTGCCTGGGCCGACTTGCGGCGTCTCTCCTCCCGAAGCCCCTCTATATAGAAGGCAGTTACGACGAGATGCTGCTGGAAGAGAACATCGTCGCGCCGAGCTTCGGCTTCGGCCCTGGCGGCAAGGCGCCGATAGTCCGCGGACAGGGAATGGGATATCACATGGAAAAAGAGAGGCTGGAAAAGTTCAGTCGCGCGCGGCTGCCGGTGTAAAGCCCATCCCTATGAAATAGGTTTCCATGGAGTCCGAGCGGCTCGCCTTTGGCTTGAAAGCTTTCGCCGCGGCAAACAGCCCGCGCATCCGGGCTAGCACTTCCCGTTCCTCCCCTCCCTGGAAGATTTTCAGGACGCAGTTTCCCCCGGGAACAAGGCAACGTTCGCAGATTGCAATGACCCCGCGGGCGATCTCCGCTGAGCGCGCCGTGTCGAGCGTCCTGTTTCCCGTGGTGGAAGGTGCCGCATCGGACACGATCGCATCGTATGGGCCCGCCTCCCGGATTTTTCGCTCCACCTCCTCGGAAGTGAAATCGCCGAGAAGGAAGCGGTAGTTTTTCCGCGCAAGGAGCTTTCCGTCAGGTTCGTTCAGGTCCACGCCGGTCACGCTCCCTCCTCCGGCCAGTATGTCGAGGAGGTACAGGCTCCAGCTGCCCGGTGACGCGCCGAGGTCGAGGACCCTCCCGGCCGGCTTCACGGGTCCATGTTTCTGCTGGATTTCCTGCAGCTTGAAAACGGACCGTGCCGGGTATCCTTCCTCCTTGGATTTCCTCCAGTAGTAGTCGGGCTTGCCTTTCATCTCTTCCTGAACGTAGCAGAGGCCCCGCGCCGCCGCAAGGCGGCAGTTGACGTGGCATCGAGGTCGGCGTACTTTGAATCATGGACAGCATCCTGCGGCGCCCGCTGCGCTACCGCTTCTACAACGCGACTATCATCCTCATCGTTGCCTGTATCCTTGTTTTCCTGTTCGGATTCGTGGATCGGCGCGGGGCGCTGGTGTATCTCTATCTCATTCCCGACTACGTCCTTCAGGCTGGCGCCTGGTGGCAGGTGGTCACCTACATGTTCGTGCACGGCTCCTGGGGGCATATCTTTTTCAACATGCTCGCGCTGTTCCTCTTCGGGATGCAGCTCGAGCGGCGCATGGGAAGCACCGAGTTCCTGCTGTACTACTTCGTGTGCGGGATCGGGGCGGGGATTGCGACTGTCTTCATCAACCATGCCACGGGACAGGGGATGATCCCCGTGGTGGGCGCCTCGGGGGCGATCTTCGCCCTTCTCCTTGCCTTCGCCGCCTTCTTTCCCGATGCGCGGATATTCATCTTCGGAATCCTGCCGATTCGTGCGCCGGTTGCCGTGGCGGGGTACGCGGTTCTTGAAATCGTCTTTCAGTTCACAAACTTCCAGTCGGGTGTCGCGCACCTCACGCACCTTGCCGGTCTTGCCTTCGGCTACCTGTACCTCGTGGTTCGGTACGGAATGAATCCGATCGCGATCTTCTTCAAAAGGCAATAGCACCCGATACTCAATGTATCGGAATGCGTGTATTCATTTTCCCCCTTCTCCTTTTGACCGCGGCCCTTCAGTGCAGCGCCGACGCACCGGATCGGCTCTTCATCCGCCCCTGGACCGAGCTGGAGCCCCTTGTGCGCATCGGGCCGGGACCGTATCCTATCCCCCGAGAGACCGCCGAAAAGGCGCTGCTGGAGCTGGGACGGGTCCTCGTTTCGGGCATGATCTATGGCTGGGAATTCTCCTACACGCCGAGTGACAAGTCGCGTCGCGTCGAAGAAGACTTTATTCTCACCCCCATCGCGCAGGTGCTGTGGGGCAGCCCGCGCCTGCGCGTGACGGAGACGGAGGTCACTGACACCCGTCTCTGGGCGCGCATCGCCTACACGCTCGACGAGCAGGAATCCCGGAGGCGCGCCGCGTGGGACAGCAACACGGCCGCCCTGTCCACCGGCGAGGGGACGGCGGCACTGCAGGACGGAGCTCCGGCGCGGACGAAGGCGCTGGAATCCGCGATCCGGGACGCCATCCGCCGGAGCCTGGATACCCGGTACCTGAACAAGCCGCGGGAAGTCACCGGGGAAATCGTGCTCTGGACTGATCCGATCATGCTCGCTCGCTCCGGGACATACACCGCGACCGCCACGATCAAGCTCCTCGTGCGCGATTTCATCCCCTATAGAATTTTCTGACCGGATACACTATCTTGATTTCATGCTGAAAAGAGCGGGATTTCTCGCGTTTTTCCTTCTCGTGGTGTGTGCGGGCTTCCTGTACGCCGCGGACGATTCCACCAGCCCGAAGGTGCGCGAGTTCGTCATGGCCGACTCACCTCAGAGCCTGAGCCTGGATCCGCTTCACACCTTCACCTCCTTTGAATCGCAGTTTTATACCGCCATCTATGAAGGGCTGGTCGTGGCCGATCCTCTCACCCTGGAGCCCGTGCCAGGCGTGGCCAGGAGCTGGGAGTCGAATGAAGACGGAAAGATCTGGACTTTTTTCCTTCGCCCTGACGCATACTACTCGAACGGCGACAGAGTCCGGGCCCGTGATTTCGTTGCCTCGTGGCTGCGCATGATAGACCCGGCGAACAACGCCGAGTATTCCTTTTTCTACGACGTGATCAAGGGAGCGCACGCCTATAGAACCGGGGCGCAAAAGGATCCGTCAACGGTCGGCATCACGGCGGTGAACGACGAGGAGCTGCGGGTGGAGCTGGAAACACCGGCGGCGCACTTCCTGAAGCTCCTCACGCACATCAGCTTTCTCCCGCTCCATCCCAGCCTCCTGCGGTCCACCGGGTGGGCAAACGGCTCCACGGTCATCGGCAATGGGCCCTTCGTGATGAGGAGCAGGAGCGACGCGGAAATACTGTTGGAGAAGAACCCCCGCTACTGGGACGCCGAGCACGTGGGCGTGGACACGCTGCGCATTCGTTTCATGGACGACGCGAATGAGGCGACGGACGGGTACGTCGCGGGGCGGATTCAATGGGTGACGAGGTCGCTCATCAATGGCGACAAGCTGCAGCCGACGGACAAGCTCGAAGTCTATCCCATGTTCGGGACGACGTACTTCTTCTTTGCCACCGATCAGCCCGTGTGGAGCGACTGGCGGGTGCGGCGAGGTCTCGCGCTCCTGGTGCCCTGGGACCAGGTGCGGACCAAGGACCAGTTTTCCTTCCCCTCAGAGCTGGTGATTCCCTCCATCCCGAACTATCCGGTGGTGAAAGGCATCGCGGACCAGCAGGTGGCGGAAGGCAAGAAGCTCCTCGCGGAAGCCGGCTACCCTGAAGGCAAGGGTTTGCCGGCGCTCACGGTGATCGTGAGCAGCGAGAGCCAGGGCATGAAGGCGATAGTGCAGAAGATGGCGGACGCCTGGAAGTCGCTGGTCGGTCTGGACGTCATTGTCAAGGAAGTCGAACCCAACGCCTACCTCGCGGAAAGCCGCAAGAATGATTTCACGATTGCCGAGGCCACGTGGATCGGCGACTACGCGGATCCCCTGACCTTTCTGCAGCTGTGGACGAGCGGCAGCAACCTCAACGACGCACATTTCTCCGACAAGGACTATGACGCGGCGGTGAATGAAGCAATATCCATGACAGACGCCCGCAAGCGGTATCGACGGCTTGCGGACGCCGAGCAGATTCTCCTTACCAAGGCTGCAATTCTTCCGCTGGACCACAGCCCGGCGATCAATCTGATCAACATCGCCGTCATTGGCGGCTGGTTTTCGAATCCCCTGGACATTCATCCCTTCAAGTTTCTCAATTTCAAGGCCCGGGCGATCCCCCCGGGTATTGCCTATGCCTCACCGCGCCAATAATCCCGCAGCCCTCCTCAGGACCCTGCGGGTGGTTTTTTCTGCGCCACCTTCTCGATAAGCGCCTGCAGCCGCGGCCTGAAGATCAACCCCGCGGCGAAGAGCAGAATCGCGGCCACGGACAGCATCGCCAGAGCCACCCATCGGCTTGACCGTGCCGCCCCTCCAATGATCGAGCTGCCCACAATTCCCGGGAGCCTGCCCAGCGTCGAGATTCCGAGAAAAAAGAGGAGACTCATCGGCGTGAGTCCCGCGAGGTAGCACAGGATGTCCTTGGGCACACCCGGGATCAGGAACAGCAGGAAAAACACGATCTGCGAGCTGCGGGATTCCAGAAGCTTTTCCATGCGTTCCAATTGGGCCCGCGGGACCACCGCCGCGACGAATGGCCTCCCCAGCCACCGTGAAAGAAAAAACGCCACGGTTGAGCCGAGCAGGATTCCCGAAAGGGAAAGAAGAATGCCCACCCAGCCGCCGAAGAGGTAGCCTCCCGCAATTTGAACGACCTCGCCGGGAATCGCGAAGACGATGACCTGGATGGCCTGGACACCCATGAATACGAGGGGTGCCACCGCACCCCATCCCTCGATCCAGGTGCGGATCCTCCGCACCGAGCCGAATATCTTCCAGAGCTCCGCATGCCAGACAATGACGGGAACGACGAGGGCCGCGACAAGGAGCGGAAAGATCACCATTGCCGCGACACGGCGGGGAGGGAGGCGTTTCATTCGCGGGTACTATACGCGATCCATGTAAGGGGTACCAGCACGCGCGCGCCTTCCGTACATCTCTGTAATCGGCGCGCCTCGCCTTCCACGGATAGGTTTGACCGTTTTGGCATTCCTTGTTACAATGGTGAACATGAAATCCCCCCGCAAGACCGTGCGTCACGCACCGACGAAATACAAAGTGGGCCAGGAAATCGTCTATCCCCTGCAGGGCGTTGGACACATCAGCGCAATCGAAGAGAAGCCTTTTCGCGACAAGAAGCTCCTCTACTACATTGTCTATCTCGAAGTGACGGACATGACGATCATGGTTCCCGTGGGCAAGGCGGACGAGCTGGGCATCCGCGCCATCGTGGGCAAGAAGGAATCGCAGAAGGCGCTGCGCCTGATTGCGGAGGAGTTCGAGCCCATCCCCGCGGACTGGAAGCTGCGCTACCAGATGAACCTCGACCTGCTGAAGAAGGGCAGCATCATTGACATTGCGAACGTCGTGCGTGCCCTGTACCACAGAAGCCGGATCAAGGAGCTGCCGATACTCGAGCGCAAGCTCTACGACAGCGCGCTGAAGCTCCTCATAGACGAGATCTCCTTTTCCATTGACAAGAGCAAAAGTGACGTGGAAGAGCTTGTTTTTGCCAAGCTGAAAACAAATGCGAAGTGACGCGCCCGGCCGAGAGACGGCATGAGGGGCTCCGGCCCGCGCCCCTGGCCCGCGATTTTCAGGGCCATGACGCGCGGGCTGGATTCCGCCCGGTCCGGCCGGACCCTTCCTTCGGTGTCCGCGGTCGCCCGTGAGGACAGCGATCCCTTCCGGGTCCTCGTTGCCACCATGATCTCGCTGCGGACGAAGGACGAGGTGACCGGCAGGGCATCGAAGGCTCTCCTCTCTCTTGCACCGTCGGCATCCGCCCTCGCGGCCCTTCCCGTGGATCGGATCGCCCGCGTGATTTACCCCGCGGGCTTCTATCGAACAAAGGCGAAAAACCTCCGCGCCGTCGCGCGACTTCTCCTTGAGCGGCATGGCGGCAAGGTGCCCTCGGAAATGGACGAGCTCCTGGCCCTGCCGGGCGTGGGACGCAAGACGGCAAATCTCGTGCGCAATCTCGGATTCGGTCTTCCCGGGATCTGCGTGGACACCCACGTGCACCGCATCTCAAACCGCATGGGCTGGGTGACAACACGCACTCCTGAGCACACCGAGACGGCGCTCATGGACGTTCTACCCCCGCGCTACTGGATTGGAGTCAACGAGCTCCTTGTGCGATACGGGCAGGCGGTGTGCACTCCGCTCTCACCCTGGTGCAGCAGCTGTCCCGCGGCGCGCTTCTGCGCGCGCGTCGGGGTGGGGAAGTCACGGTGAGGGTCACGGCGGGCATACTGGAGCAGAACGGCCTTGTGCTCATCGCCCGGCGCAAGCCGGGGAAGCACATGGCGGGGAAGTGGGAGTTCCCTGGGGGAAAGATCGAAAAGGGCGAATCTCCCGAGCAGTCGCTTGCCCGCGAGCTGCGGGAAGAGCTTGACGTGCGGGCACGGATCGGGGAGCTGCTGTGCTGCGCCTCCTACGAGGGGGAAGGCATCAGCCTTGAGCTGATGGTCTACCGGGTTGAAGGATTCGAAGGGATTCCCCTGCTGCGGGAGCACCAGGAGATACGCTGGGTGGAGCCGCGGGAAGTGCGCTCCTACGATCTGGCCGATTCTGATCGGCAGGTGGCGGAGAAACTATTTCGCTGAGCCGGGGAGGGGCGCCGCGGCCCCGCCCCGGCCCGCGCAGGTCTACTTCTTCGCCTTCGACTTCGTCGCGGCTTCCTTGAACGTCTTGCTGAAAGTGAACCGGGGCACTTTTGTCGCCGGCTTGGCCGGAATCATAATCATCTGACCAGTAAGCGGATTTCTTCCGGGGTGTGCCCCGCGCGCCGGCCTCAGCCTGATGAACATCTTGCCGATCTTGCCGAGCGCGACCCGTTCGCCGCGCATGACGCCGGCGCCGACAATCTCGAACAGGTCCTCCAGGACCTGCTTGACGTCCTTGCGGACAAGGCCGTTCTTCTCCGCAAGATAGCCGATCAGCGATGCGCTGGTGAGCTTGTCAGGGACCTTGGTCGCCGCCTTTTTTGCTGGTGCTTTCGCCACTGTCTTCCCCTCCCACTCGAGTTCTCTGATGCGGCACACGGCCGCACGTTCAGAGAATATATCGCGGCGCCGATATTGTAAATAGCCGGCCGCAGATGCCACGAACGTCACGGGGTACCGTGACATTCGTGGCCGCGGTGTTGACACTCGGCCCGGCTGGTCGGTATAGTGTGCGACTGTACGAACGGATGAGCATGCACCATTGTTTTGAAACCGGTTCCGTTGTTCCTGACCTGCGCAGCACCGACAAGTTCGAAGCCCTCAGCGAGCTGATCCGCCGTGCGCCTGTGTTCCACGCCATAGACATGCGCGCGAAGTTCGAGGAAGCCGTGCTCTCCCGCGAGCGTGAGCAGACAACGGGGTTTGGACACGGGGTTGCGGTGGCCCACGGCCGGGTGCAGGGTGTCCCCCGGGTGCTCATTGCAATGGGTGTCTCCAGGGCCGGCATCCCGTACGACTCGCCCGACGGCGCTCCGGTGCACCTGCTTTTCGTCATCGCCTCGCCGCCACACCTTTCACTGGATTATCTCCAGGCTCTTTCCACGCTGGTGCGCTGCATTCACGACAGGGAGGCCCGTGATTCGCTGATCGACGCCTCGAGCGCGGCGGAGATGGAAGAGTGGCTCCGCAAAGCCTTCTCCGCAGGGCTGGTGCATTTCGAAGAGCCTTTGAGCGGACGACAGTCCCGCGGATCCGCCGGCTGATCCCCATGCTTCTCCTGCCCGCGATAGACCTGCGGGCGGGCCGCTGCGTGCGGCTGCTGCAGGGAAACTTTTCCGATTCCACCGCCTATTCATCCGACCCCGTGGAGACCGCGCGCGGTTTTGAAGGGGACGGCGCGCGCTGGGTCCACATCGTGGACCTCGACGCGGCGGAGGGGAGGGGCGCGGACAACCTCCGCGTGATCGAGCGCATCCGGCACGCGCTCTCCTGCCGCCTGCAGGTCGGCGGGGGGGTACGAAGCATTGAAAAGGCCCGCGCGCTCCTTGCCCTCGGCGTGGACAGGCTCGTTCTCGGCACCATGGTCGTGCGCTCGCCGGGCGAGGTGCGCAGGTGGACCGGGCTTTTTGGACAACGGTTCGCCGCGGGCCTCGATGCGCGG
The DNA here is from genome assembly GCA_003170115.1 of Spirochaetaceae bacterium. Lineage (GTDB taxonomy): Bacteria > Spirochaetota > Spirochaetia > SZUA-6 > Fen-1364 > Fen-1364. Next base: position 9,185 of record PMZS01000182.1, on the reverse strand, counting down.
GATGGGCGCGTGCGAATCAGCGGGTGGACGGAAGACGCGGCGCGCTCGGACACCGAGGTCGCGGCCGGCCTCGGCGCACTCGGCTTGCGATGGCTCATTTACACCAATATCAGCCGGGACGGAACACTCTCGGGACCGGACATTGGACGCACGAATGGCGCGGCACGCGCTGCAGGACTCCCCACGATCCTCTCTGGTGGCGTCGGCTCGGAGAAAGACGTGGACGAGGTCGCCGAGAAGAAGGATTCGCTGGTCGCGGGAATCATCCTGGGGAAAGTGCTGTACGAGTCACGCGTGAATCTCGGCGCACTTGTCACGCGTTATCCTCAGTCGCCGTGTCTGGATTGGGATTCCTGAGTCCCTAACAAAAGAAGTATATCCTCAGCCACGTCCTCCGGTTTCCTGCCGTCCGTCTCTACTGCCGTTCCCAACCCGTCGTAGACGGGCTGCCTGCTCTTGTGCAGCGCGAACAGCTCTCTCTCGGAGAGCCCGAGGAGAGGCCGCCCCGTGTTTCCCCTTGTCCTCTCACGAACCGTTTGCAGCGAAACACGCAGATGGAAGATCGCAACAGCGCCGGAGAAGAAGTTTTGGTTCTGGAGCTGGGCGGGCGCTCCGCCCCCGGTGGCAATGACCACCCGTGTCCGCTCCAGGAGAGAAGCCAGTGCCTCTGCTTCCATTTCCCTGAAGGCGCGCTCCCCCCGATCCTGGAAGATGCGCGCCACCGGCGCGCCTGCCCGCGCTTCCACGAGCTCGTCCGTGTCCACGAGCTCCCAGCCCAGCCGCGCGGCCAGAGCTCTTCCCACGGTCGTCTTGCCCGAGCCCATGAAGCCGATGAGGATGATGCGGTCCGGTTTCACGACCCGTGCACCGGCAGGAGCCGGTCCAGCACCTTCTTCAGCTCAGGAACGGTTCGGGCGTAGCGGATGATAGCCTCAAGGTAACCGGCAGGCTCTCCCGTGTCGAGCCGCTCTCCCTGCACGCGGCGGAAGACCACGCGCCCGCGGCGCGCAAGGGCGAGGACAGCGGGCGTGTGAAAAAACTCACCCGTGCCGTGCCGCGACCATTCCGCCTCGAGCTGCTCCAGAAAATCCGGGGTGTACAGGAACCTGCCGATTGATGCTTCCCTGCTGGGCTCCTTTCCGCGCTCGGGCTTCTCCACGATACCGGTCACGTGCAGGTTGTCCTCCGCGATCGCAATGACTCCGTAGCGGTTGATATCCGGCGGCTCATGAAGCGTGGCGAGGACCGTGCATCCGGTTTTCTCCCACGTCTCGATGAGCTGGCGTGCCAGCGGAGGCGATCCGAAATGCAGGTCGTCTGGGTAGGCGACCACGAACGGTTCCTTTCCCACGAATGAACGGGCCAGGAGAAGCGCGTGTCCCGTGCCGCGCATCTCCTGCTGGCGGACGAAGTAGCAGGTTGCCTTCGGCGGTGCGATGGCCCGCAGTTTCTCCGCGTCACCGGCGGCCTGGAACACCGCCTCCAGCTCCCTCTCGCGGTCGAAATAGTCTTCCAGGGACTTTTTTCTGCGCGAGGTGATGAAGAGAATCTCCGTGATGCCGGAGGCCACCAACTCGTCGACAATGAACTCGATCGAAGGCCTGGTGACAAGCGGCAGCATCTCCTTGGGGATTGTCTTGGTCACGGGCAGGAACCTTGTGCCATACCCCGCGGTGACTATGACGCCTTTCATGGCGGCCAGTATATCAGAGTCGATGCCTTTTGTTGACGCGGCAGGGTGAATCCGGTAGTGTGAATTGCCGCGGGGGGTGGTATGAAGATCTGGATCAAGCTTCTCATTGGATCGCTCATCGGGCTGGCGGCGGGCTTTTTCATTCCCGTGCAGGCGCAGGGATTGTTCGATTCCGTTTCCAGCCTTTTGATCGGGATCGGCCGCTACGCGCTTTTTCCCTTCATCTTCTTCTCCCTGGGCATCGGTACCTCGGAGCTGCGGCAGGAGAAGCGGCTCCTGCGGGTGTACTTCTCCATTTTCAAGTACCTCGTGCTCTCCGCGGGCCTCCTGATCATCATCGGCACGCTGTCGGTCCTCGTGTTCCCGCCCGAGCGGATACCCATCACGATCGAGGCGGACCGGGCATTCTCCGCGGTCAGCGTCATCGACGGTCTGAAGGTCGTCTTTCCGAGGAACCTCTTCGCCGTTTTCTTCGGGAGCGGCGATTTCCTGCTGCCCATCGTCGTGCTGGCGTTCCTTCTCGGGCTGAACATGGACTTCGACCGGCAGCTCACGCGCCCGGTCGTGCAGATTTTCGACTCGCTCTCACGCATCTTCTACCATCTCAACTCGCTCATCGTGGAGCTGTTTGCAATTGCCCTCATTGCCATCGCGGCGGCGCGGATCTCGCACTTGTCCCATGCCGAGCTGGGCATGTACAAGCAGATCATCATCATCGTGGCGGTGGACGTGGTGGTCGTGGCCTTCGGCGTGTTTCCCGGCGCGCTGTACCTCATGGGCATCAGGGAAAATCCCTACCGGTGGCTCTACGCGTCCATCGGGCCCGCCATCGCGGGGCTCTTCACGGGTGACCAGTACATCTGCCTGGGCATTGTCACGAAGCACGGCAAGGAAAGCCTCGGCGTTCCCCGGATGGTCGGCTCGGCGGTCTATCCGCTGTTCGCCATCCTCGGCCGCGCCGGCACGGCCATGGTGTCCACGGTGTCCTTCATCCTGATCCTGCGCTCGTACTCCAGCCTGGAGATCACCTTCCTGCAGACGCTCTGGGTCATGTTCTTCTCATTCGTCGTCTCTTTCATCCTCGGGGCGATGCCGGGCAATGGCGCCTTTTATGCCATCTTCATGCTCTGCAGCCTGTACGCCAAGGGCCTGCAGGAAGGCTACCTGATCCTTCGAACCATCGCCCCCCTGCTGGTAAGCTTCGGCGCATTCATCGACGTCCTCTCCTCCGCGTTCGTATCCCTGCTCATTGCGCGTGAAGAGAACGTGTGGACCGAGGTGGAGGCGGAGAACTTTATTTAGGAGCCGGGCGGAGCCGGATGGCGAAGCCGACGCCGAAGGAAACCATGAGTTGGTCCCAGAAGGGCTGGCCCGCTCCGTCCCAGAAATGGAAGACGGGGTAGAAGGCCCGGAGGTTCAGCAGCAGATCGACCGGCTCCGACACGTGCCACCGCAGGAAAAAGCGCGTTTCGGGATAGAAGAACCTTCCGCTCTGGTAAAACCAGGACAGCGCGGAGTTCTCGTCCGCTTTCACCGAGCTTCCGGTGTTCTGCAGCTCGAAGGGAANNGAAGCAGGAAGTCCAGCCCCAGGGCTCCACCGAGAGACAGGACGGGGGAGATCGGGTAGCTTATCCCTCCCTGCAGGCTGATGATCGTGCCCATCGTGAAGAATCCTGACCCGTTCTCGGGCTGGGTGATCACCGCGGTGCCGCTGCTCGTCCATACGTAGTACCACCCCAGGAAGTCCACACCCGCCTCGAGGAAATATGGTCCGCCCAGCCGGAAGGGAACTGAAACACCTACCAGCGGGGGGATGCCGAGGTTCGGGTCAGTTGCTGCACTCGGAGGATTGCTTCCGATGAAGATCAGGCCCACGTTCGCATCCAGCTCGTCGATGGACAGGGACAGCGCCGAAAGCGCCCCGCCGGAAAGTGCGAACAATACGGCCAAGACTGCGACCGCACGCCTGAACGCCATGGAAAAAGTATAGCACACGCGTTTGAAATCATGTAAGGTGCGCGGGGAAGGAGCGGGTCGCGGGTGAAAACGAATATTCTGGTGCGAATGACGCTTGTCGTCTCCCTGGGGCTCGGCATCCTGCTGCCTGTGCGCGCGGATGAGCCTTTGGTCCTGGATATCCAGCCCAGGCTTGTGGGCATCGACATCGGAATCGGGTACCGCGGCATCACGATGCTCCCCGGGCTGCAGACGACCTTCTGGGGATACATCGGCATGGGCTACGAGAACGAGCATTACTATCGAGATTCTGCGGGCAACCTCCTCTCTTCGGGGGAGATAGGGCCGCACGGAGCACAGCTGAACGCCGATCCCAACGTCAACAGGATCGAAGACGCCTGGCGGGCGGGCATCGACCAGGGCATTCTGTGGAACCCGCGCACCCACACGAATCTCCTGGAGGCGTTCGGTTTCTATATCGGCAGGTACGATCTCAACAAACCTGCATCCGACTCACTCCTGGCGGTTGTGCCGATCAGCATCCTGCCCGACCGTGACGAATTGTTTCTCAATTCCGTCCAGCTCGGGCTCGGCTACGATGACCTGCTCCCGGACAAAAAACACAAGACGAAAGACGGAATCTCCGCGGAGGTATCCGCCGAATGGGGGCCGGGATTCCTTTTCAACTCGATCATGGGGAGCTCGGATTTTCTCCGATTCAACGGCAATTTCCGATGGTTCCACCGCGTGTACGACGCGGATCCCGACAGTACCCTCAATTCTCTCAGCGTGTATTTCGGAGAGTATTTCTCCGCCGACTACGCGGTCGGTCTGAACGGGACGCGCGTTCCCCTGGCCATCCGCCAGTCCTTCGGCGGAAGGGATCAGAATGTCGGGCTCGGCGACTCGGTGCGCGGTGTGGACAAGGGGGCATATGACACGAATCTCAAGGCGGTGAACAACATCGAGCTCCGCGTCAATCTGCCTGCCCTGTGGTTCCAGGATCTCGTCCCCGGGCTGCTCGTCTACTTCGACACGGGTTTTTACGACCAAGTCGGAGAGCCGGGGATCAGCTCGCCATCGCCGGGGCTGGTTGCGACAACAGGCGTGGGTGCGTACATCGATGTATTTGATCTCGGGTACATCCTCATGTACGTGGAGTATCGGCTGGACGCGCCGAACGCGGCAGGAGAGCGCTTTCGGCCTTTCGTGTTTGAATTCGGGTTGCGGTTTTGAGCACCTACAGAATATTCGACGCGAGCTCCGCGAGCTTCGACCTCTCCCCCTTCTCCAGGGTGACATGGGCGTAGAGAGATTCCCCCTTCATCCTGTCGATGAGGCAGGTGAGGCCGTTCGAACGGGAATCCAGGTAGGGGGTGTCGATCTGGTACGGGTCCCCCGTGAAGACCACCTTCGTGCCTTCCCCGGCGCGCGTGATGATCGTCTTTACCTCGTGGGGCGTGAGGTTCTGCGCCTCGTCGATGATGAAGTAGATCTTCGAGAGGTGGCGGCCGCGGATGTAGGCCAGCGGGGTGATCACCAGTTTTCCGTTCTCCAGCATGTCGTGGATCCGCTTGCTTTCCGGCGAGCTCTCCTCGAACTGGTTCTGGATCAGGGTCAGGTTGTCGAACAACGGCTGCATGTAGGGGTCGAGCTTGCTTTTGATGTCGCCGGGAAGAAACCCGATGTCCCTGTTGGAGAGGGGCACGATGGGCCGGGCAAGGTAGATCTGCTTATAGCTGGATCGCTTCTCCAGCGCGGCGGCCAGGGCCATGAGAGTCTTGCCCGTGCCGGCCTTGCCGGCCATGGTCACCAGGGGAATATTCTCGTTGAACAGGGCATCCAGTGAGAAGGTCTGCTCCGCATTGCGCGGATCGATGCCGTAGGCCCGGCGCTTCTGGATGTGCTTGAACGACTTCTCATCGGCAATGTACGTGGCCAGGGTGCTCTTGCTCTGGTTCCTGATGATGTAGTACTCGTTCGGGTAAGGCTCGCGCTCCAGGGCGAACTTGTCCCGCGCGACCATGCCTTCCTGGAACAGCTCGTCGATGAGCGTGCCGTCCGCGTCTTCCAGGATGCACTTGCCCTTGTACAGCTCGTCGATATTGCCGATCTTGCCCGTCTCGTAGTCTTCCGCCTTGATCCCGAGGCTCTTGGCCTTCATGCGGATGTTGATGTCCTTNNTGATCCGGCTTGTCCTCGCGGAAGATCTCGCCCAGCAGCTCGTCGCGCCGGACATTGGTATCAACGATGACCGTGCCCCCGCTGGCAAGTCGGATCCCCTCGTTCAGAAGCTTGTCGCCGCCCATGCCGTCCAGCTTGCGGGAGAACTCCCGGGCGTTGAAATTGATGATCTCGTTGCCCTTCTTGAACTTGTCGATCTCCTCCAGCACCGTGATCGGGATGACGACGGTGTGCTCCTCGAAGGAGTTGATGCAGTCGTGATCGTGGAGAATGACGTTCGTGTCCAGAACGAAGATCTTGTTCGAGCCCGCCAGGCGCGTCATGGCATCAGTGTAAGATGATGAGCCGGCGCGCTTCAAGGACCCCGAGCGGAGAGCTAGCTGCCTGTGGCGAGCTGCAGCCCGACGGCCACGGCGATTGCGACGAGCACGGGGAAGATCGCGTTTCTCGCTTTCAGCGCGAGCAGTGCGGCGCAGCCTCCCGCGGCCAGCCCGATCCACGGTCGTCCCTCGACCACGGTGAGGATCCCCGGGAAGATGAGACTGCCCAGTGCCGCGTAGGGGAAGAAGGAAAGCCACCTCCGGATCCACCTGGGCAGGACGAGGTTTCTTCCGAGAACAAGCGGGAGCGCGCGCGGAACGAATGTCACGAGGCACATGCCGGCAATCATCAGCCAGATCACGCGGCTTTCTCCTCTTCGACGGCGGTCTCGTCCCCGCCGCCAATGAGCGCCCCGATGGCGGATGCGGCAAGGATGGCGATGACGATTCTCCACCCGGAGGGCAGCGCGGGCAGTGCAACCGACGCGCCCCACGCCAGGACTCCTCCGGCAACCGCGACCAGCCCGTTCACCCAGGACTTTTTCACTCCGGGAATGAGGATCGCGATAAACATCGCGTACAGCGCCACCCCCATGCCGCGCGCGATGACCGCGGGGATGAGGGATGAGAAACCGGCGCCGATCAGGGTGCCGCTCAGCCATGCCAGGTACACCGTGACGATCAGGCCAAGGAAAAATCGGATGGTGAGGAGATCCTCCAGGGAGGCGACGACGAACGTCTCGTCGGTGATCCCGAAGCCGAGCGCGAACGGGAGCGACAGGCGGCGCGAAAGGGAGATGCTCATCAGGAAATGCCGGAAGTTGAGCACGAGGGTTGCCAGCACGATCGCCAGCGCGGATGCCCCGCCTGCCAGGAGCCCCAGAGAGGCGAACTGGCTTGCTCCCGCGTAGACGAAGAAGGACATCGCGCCTGCCTGGAAAAAGCTCAGGCCCGTCTGGGTTGCCAGGACGCCGAAGGCCACGGCCATCGGCACGTACCCGACGGCCACGGGCACGCCGGCACGGACACCCCGCATCACCTCCGCTGCCGCGCCTTGTTCCATGGGGGAGCATAGTGGCACAAAAAACGCGGGAGTATCCAGAGCCAGCGGCCGCGGTGTATCTTGTTCGGGGGAACAACCATATGGGTCTCATGACAGGGAAAAAGGGAATCATTCTCGGCGTGGCGAATGACAAGAGCATCGCGTGGGGCATTTCGAAGAAGCTGCATGAGGAGGGCGCCACGCTCGCGTTCACGTACCTGAATGAAGTCTTTGAGAAACGGGTACGGCCCCTGGCGGAGAGCCTGGGTGCGGACCTGATCCTTCGCTGCGACGTATCCAAGGATGCCGAGGTGGAGGGGGCGTTCCTGGAAGTCGAGCAGAAGTGGGGCCATCTGGACTTTCTTGTTCATTCCATTGCATACGCGGGCCGAGACGAGCTGCGCCAGCCCTTTGTCCAGACCAGCCGGGAAGGTTTCCGTGTCGCTCTGGACATCAGCGCCTATTCCCTGATCGGGGTGACAAAGGCGGCGCTGCCGCTCATGAAAAACGGCGGATCGATCCTCACGATGACCTACCTTGGCTCAACGCGCGCGATGCCCAACTACAACGTCATGGGGGTCGCCAAAGCCGCGCTGGAAGCAACGGTGCGCTACCTTGCCGCGGAGCTTGGAGAAAAGGGGATCAGGGTGAACGCGATTTCCGCGGGACCCATCCGCACGCTCGCGGCCACCGGCATTTCCAACTTCAGCGAGATCTTTGGGATCATGGAGAACCGGTCCCCGATGCATCGATCGGTCACCACCGCGGAGGTCGGCAATTCCGCGCTCTACCTGCTCTCCGACATGGCAAGCGGCGTCACCGGCGAAGTGCACTTTGTCGACACCGGCTACAACATCGCGGGGCTGTGACCCCGGGTCGACCCCATGCCCACGATCCTCTCCTGGAACGTGAACGGGCTGCGGGCGGTCCTCAGCAAGGGGTCTCTCGACGCTGTTGCCCGTCATCGCCCCGACGTTCTCTGCCTTCAGGAGGTGCGGGCCCGGGCAGACCAGGTGGGACAGGTCCTTCCGCGTCTTCCGCACCAGTATTTCGCCACAACCCGAAAGCCCGGATACTCGGGGACCGCGGTGCTTTCGCGCACGCCGGCCTTATCCTGGACTCACGGCATGGGTCATGCGGTGTCAGACGATGAGGGCAGGGTCGTCACGGTGGAGTATCCCACGCTCTATGTGGTCAGCGTGTACGTGCCCAACAGCCAGCGGGGTCTTCCTCGGCTCCCGTTTCGCTTGCGATGGGACAAGAGCTACCGATCATACGTGAGCGCGCTCTCGGAAAAAAAGCCGCTTGTGTTCTGCGGCGACCTCAACGTTGCGCACGAGGAGATTGACATCGCACGGCCGAGGGAAAACAGGATGAACGCGGGATTTACCGACAAGGAACGGCGGAGCTTCACCCGACTGCTTGGGGCGGGATTCATCGACACCTTCCGCGCTCTCCACGACGAGGGGGAGTGCTACACCTGGTGGAGCCTCGCCACCCGCGCACGGGAGCGGAACATCGGGTGGAGGATTGACTACGTGTGCATCTCCGAGGCTCTGCGGCCCCGGCTGCGCCAGGCCTGGATCATGGACTCCATTATGGGATCCGACCATTGTCCGATCGGGATCGAGCTGGAAGGGGAGCTGTAGGCGCCCTTTCTCAGCAATTCTCAGTTTGACTCGTGGAGATGGCTGGCAGTGAAAACCGGTAACGCCTGTCTAGGAGCCTGTCGGACTGAAACTGGGGCACCTCGACGAGGACGAGGTTCTGCGAGCTGGGGACGAGAGACAAAAACCCGGCGAATGGCTCGCGCGAAAGCGCTGTAACGTACGTCTGGGACGTTTGGTGAGAGTGGTCTCGTCGAATTTCTGTCAAGGGCGCTTCCGGCTGAGGCGTCGATGTGATAAGGTGCGCTGGTGGGAGAACACTTTGTAAACGTGGATCGCGACACGCCGATGCTCCTCCCTGTGGATCTTCGTCAGTGGGTCCC
>PMZS01000239.1 GCA_003170115.1 Spirochaetaceae bacterium | reverse complement strand
CAGAGAAACCCCTCGTTGCCGTTGGGAAACCGGCGGCGCACGCCGAAGAGAGAGACCTCGACGGGCCGCAGGCCCGTGATGAAATGCACGAGGTCGAGGTAGTGGCACCCGACGTAGGTGAACGGATCCGTTGCCTCCGGCAGGAACCAGTTCTGGAAATTTGAACGCCTGTAGGACCAGGGTTCGATCAATCGCGCCTCGCCGAACGTGAACTCCCCGAATCGACCTGCCCGGTAGTCCCGGCGCGCGAGCAGCGAGCGGCGGTCGAATCTCTTGTGATACTCCACGCCGACGAACAGGCCGCGGGCGCGGGCCTCTTCCCCGATCTCGCGCGCATTGTCGTGGCTCAGGACCAGAGGCTTCACGCACAGAACATGCTGATCGGCACGGAGCGCCCGCATGACGATGCCGTGGTGAAGCTGGTCCGGCACCGCCACGAAAACTACCTGCCGCGGCGGCAGCCGCGCGACGAGCGCGGGGTACACATCCGGCAGCTCCTCGGGCGGAGTTGAGAGCGGAGGCTGGGCGGTGAAAGCGCTGCCGGGAAACGCGGCACGGATTTCCGGGTTTTCCGCCAGCACGCGGAGAGGCGCAGAGCCGAGGGCGCAGACGGTGATCTCTCCGATCCTCCCGAGCCTCTGCAGCTGGTAGAGGCTTGGAAGGATGAGATCCGCCGTGATCATGCCCCCGCCGACCACCAGGACCTGGATCCCGCCCGGGTCCGTTCGCTTCATGGGAGCACCTCGTCCATGGCGTCACCGAGAGTGGAGATCCCTTCCTCCAGCGCCTCGCGTGAGATGTCCAGGGCCGGAGCGATCTTGATGCACTCCCCCGCCACGCCGACGGGCGCGAACATGAGCAGCCCCCTGCGGAAGCACGCCTCGTTGACGGCAAGCGCCGCGCGCGCATCGGGAGTGCGTGTGCCGGGCAGGACGATCTGGATCCCCGCCACCAGGCCCTTGCTCTGCACGCGGCCGGCCCTCAGGGGGTGGCGTCCCTGCAGCGAGAGGAGCCCCTCGCGGAGCACGGGATCCATTGCGCGCGCGTTTTCGAGGTACCCTCCCCTCTGCAATTCCCGGATGCTGGCCACCGCCGCCGCCACGGGAAGCGGGGATCCCGAATGGGTCGACGTCATGGAGCCGGGTGGGTACAGCTCCATGACGTCGGGGCGCCCTATCACCGCGGCGAGCGGAAGGGAGCTGGACACTCCCTTGCCGCAGGCAATGAGGTCGGGCACGATCCCGTAGTTCTCGAATGCAAACCACGCGCCGGTGCGGCCGAACCCGGCCTGCACCTCGTCCATGATGAGGAGCACGTCATTCTCCGCGCACCAGTCCGCCAGGCTCTTCGCGTACTCCACGGGGAAGAAATCCGGGCCCGTTCCCTGGAAGCTCTCTGACATCACACCGCATACCTTCTGCGCGGGAATACCCCTGCTCGCCAGAGTCTCCAGAAACAGCTCGAAACGCATGTCGGGGTTCTTGTATCCGTCCGGGAAGGGGACCTGGAAAAAGCTGTCATCCGGCCTGCCAAGCCACTTCTTCTGGGCGGGATTTCCCCCCGCGAGCTGGGCGCCCATGGTTCTCCCGTGGAAAGCGTTCTGGAAGGTGATGAAGTACCGGCACTCGGGCCCCCGCTTCTCCATCCCGTAGGTCTTTGCAAGCTTGATGCAGTTTTCCGTGGCCTCGGATCCCGTCGTGAGGAGAAAGACTTTGTACCCGGCGGCCGGGGCCAGGCCGTTGAGCAGGCCGACCAGCTCCGCCCTCTTCTCGTGCGCAAAGACGTACGTGCTGAGCAGCGGCTTGTCGAGCATTTCGCGAAGTGCCGTGATGATGTGCGGATTTGAGTTGCCCACATTGGAGATGAGCACCCCCGAGGACCAGTCCAGCCACATGTTTCCCCATTTGTCGTGCACGTGGCAGCCCTCGGTCCGGTCTATGATCACGGGGGGCTGCCCCTGCATGGAGGACGGCTCGAAGCGTTCGAGATTCTCCAACAGGGGCACGGATTCCGGCACGGGCAGCCGTGTGACGATCCTGCGATGTGCGGTGTCCACCCGTGGAACGTCCCTCGGGGTGAGAGAGTACTTTCTCCCGTGCGCGGTCATCATGCCCTCCATTCTGTTCCCCGGCTCACGGACGATCAAGCTCGTTCCGGACCTGGGTGATCACGTCGCCGTGAGTTGCCAGATGCTCCATTGACTCCATGAAGCGCTTCAGGCTGCCGCCGCACCTCTGCTCGAACCAGGCCCGCAGGAGCGGAACGTCATCAGAGTACAGGCTGTACAGGGAGAGAAACGCATTGTTCAACGGGATCTTTCCGAGGTTCCCGTAACCAGGGGTTCGAAAGCGCGGCGCCGTTTCGCCGGTCATGCCCTTCTTGAACTCATCGATTATCAGTACCTTCCGGGCAAGCTTTTCCTCCCGGGAGAACGAGCCCGAATAGACGGCGCGCAGCCGGGTCGAGAGCCCCCGAAGGAGCGAGACGAAGAGGTCGGAATCCGCTTTCGAGTCGACGGCCGCGCGGTATTCCGGAGAACCTTCTCCGTACGTTTCCCTCAGCCACTGGAAGGCCCCCTCGTCTCCCACGAACGTGGCCATCTCCTCGTTGAACTGCGGCTGGCCCGTGAGGAAGAGCGTGGCGTGGGTCTGCTCGTGGATGATCAGGGAGGCGATTTCGAACGGGGAGTATCGCTTCATGAACGAGTACAGCGGATCCTTCGTGAAGCCCAGCGTGCTGAAGGCATCCACCGGGCGGACGATCACGTCGAAGCCATCCCCTTTGAGACGCGACGCCTCGGCGTCCGCGTCCGACTTCTCGTAGAATCCCTTGTAGGGGAGCCTGCCGAGAAAGGGGTAGCTCCACATGTACTCGTTGAAGGAGGCGGCATCGCATGCCTGGACCACGTCCACGAGGTGGTCCCTGTCGATCTCCCGGTAGCGCGTGTAGTTGTCGTTGTCCTTCAGCCCGACCTTCTCCACCGCGAAGCCCTTGATGTCCTTCACTCGCAGGAGGAAGTCGCGCGTGCCGGCAGGCGTGGCGGGATCCTTCACCAGAGACTCCGCGGACCGCGTGCCGCTGCTGTAGAGCAGAAGATACCTGCCCTGCTTCGCGAGATATCCCACCTGCGACGCGCATCCTGAGACAAACAGGACTCCCATGGCAAGCAGCGGGAGCAGCGCTCTCATGGGGAGAAGATAGGAGGAAGCAGTATCCTTTGGGAAGTCCGCCTCCGGCGGTGCCTGAATCCGCCTCCGGCGGTGCCCTTTACTGGCTGACCGCCTTCCGATAGGTTCTTGCAACCAACATGGCAGGCGACGACGGCAGCGGCGGCGGCTTCTCCCTGTTTCGCAATCGCGATTTCCGCGCGTTTCTCGCGGCGCGGGCGCTGGCATCCCTTTCCTCGCTCATGCTCGGCGTCGCGGTCGGCTGGCACGTGTATGCCCTGACGGGAAGCGCGCTCGCCCTCGGCATGGTCGGGCTGGCCCAGTTCCTCCCCGCCCTGCTGCTGGCCCTGCCCGGAGGTCTTGCGGCGGACAGGTTCGAAAGGCGCACGATCCTGCTCATCGCTTTTTCACTGCAGATCGTGGTGGCGCTCCTGCTGTTCTTCATTTCCCTGGCATCAGGCGCAGGGGCGGGCTGGATCTTCCCGGTCGTGGCGCTCATCGGCGTCGGACAGGCGTTCCTCGGTCCCGCAAGCCAGTCACTTGTTCCCTTCCTTGTCTCCCGGGCGGACTTTCCGCGCGCCGTGGCGTGGAACTCGAGCACGTTCCAGATCGCCACGATTGCCGGCCCGGCCATCGGCGGGCTCTTGTACGCGTTCGGCCCTGCGTGCGTGTACGCCGCATCGGCAGGATGCTACGTGTGTTCAGTGCTGCTGGTTTCCCGCGTCCGGACGCGCCTGCGGGTGGCCGCGGCCGCGAAGCCGGGTTTCGAGGGACTGCTCACCGGCCTTCGCTTTGTCTTTTCCCGGCCGACGATCCTGGGTGCCATTTCAATGGACCTGTTCGCAGTTCTCTTCGGCGGAGCCACGGCATTGCTCCCGATCTACGCTCGGGACATCCTCCACGTCGGCCCGTGGGGACTGGGCCTCCTGCGCAGCGCCCCTGCCGTGGGCGCGGCCGTCGTGGCTCTCGGGCTCGCCCAGCGGCCGCTGGCACGGCACGCCGGAGCGAGGATGTTCTTCTGCGTCGCGCTCTTCGGCGTCATGACGATCGTTTTCGGCTTGTCGCGGTCCTTTCTGCTCTCCCTCGCCGCCCTCGCGTGCCTGGGCGCGGCGGACATGGTGAGCGTCGTTGTCCGCCAGACCCTCGTCCAGGTCAACACACCAGATGAGAAGAGGGGCCGGGTGAGCGCGGTGAACTCGATCTTCATCGGGGCGTCCAATCAGCTCGGCGAGTTCGAGTCCGGGGTGACCGCGGCGTGGCTCGGAGCCGTGCCCGCGGCCGTGCTCGGAGGCGTGGGGACCCTTGCTGTCGTGTTCATCTGGATCTGGCTGTTCCCGTCCCTCCGGCAGGCCGACCGGCTCGGCACCCCGCAAAGCACTGGTACGCCGGCCCCACCGGCTCGCGGCGGGATTGCCCCGCGTGATTGATCGGTATACCCTCCATCGCCGTGGCCATAAGACGATACGAGACGAACGGCACACACCAGGGTTTTTCAGTCAAGAGAACACCGCGGGGACTCGGGCTTTTCACCCGGAAGCGGATCTCCCGGGGTAAGCTGGTCGTGGAATATACCGGCAACCTGCTCCCGAGTGAGGAGGCGTACCGCAAGGGCGGCCGTTACCTCTTCGAAGTGAACTCGCGCTGGATCATCGACGGTGCGGGACGGGAAAACATCAGCCGCTACATCAACCACTCCTGCCGTCCGAACTGCGAGCCGCGCACACGCGGCATGCGCGTGCTCATCTATGCGCGCAGGAACATCGATGCGGGCGAAGAGCTGTCCTATGACTACGGCAAGGAGTATTTCGACGACCTTATAAAGCCGAAGGGATGCAGGTGCGATCACTGCCTGGGGCAGGGTGGGCGGCGCAGGCGGAAAAGATGATGACTCCGCGTGAGAATCTCTTCCTTCTTGTCTCGGGCGGGACGCCTGAATGGATTCCCTTCACCATGGACATCGGCGGTTCCGAAGGGTTTACCTCCGCCGTCCAGCGACGGTTCGAGAAGGAAACCGGCGGGACCGATCCCGCGGAGTACTTCGACTACGACCTGCGGCTTGCCTCGATCGCGCGCAGCTTCGGAGGCGGGGATCCCCGGCAACGGCACCCCGATGCGCCGCCCGACACCAGGTACGATGAGTGGGGGATCGGCCACTGGGCGGGGGGCGCTGAAGATACCGGCGAACACATGTACCCGCCGTTCGCGTCGTTTTCGCGCCCCGGAGAGGTGGAGAAATACCCCGAGCCGTCCCTGGATCCCACCGGCGTGCCGGGGAAGGTCCACTCCTTCCACGACCGCGGGTACCCGGTGATCGGATACGCGGGAAGCATCTACGAGTGGTCCTGGTGGCTCCGCGGCATGGAGCAGTTCATGGTCGACCTCCTGGAGTCGCCCGCGCTGGCCGGGGCAATCATCGCGAAGGTCGCGGGCTTCACGGCACGGCTCGCACTCGAAACGGCGCGGGCCGGAATCGATGTGCTTGCATTCTACGACGACGCGGGAAGCCAGTGGGGGATGCAGATCTCCCCGGCAGTCTGGCGGGCACTGATCAAGCCGGCCTGGAAATCCGTGCTGGACGGGGTGCGGGCCCGGTATCCCAACGCCGCGTTCTTCCTGCACAGCTGCGGCAACATCACCGACATCGTGCCCGATATCGCGGAGCTGGGTTTCCACATCCTGCACCCCATCCAGCCGGAGTGCATGGACGCCGCCGGCGTCAAGGGCAGGTGGGGCGGACGCATCGTCGCCTGCGCAACCCTCGGAGCGCAGCGTACCCTGTCACGCGCCTCACCTGAGGAGGTGCGGCTCGAGACGACGCGGCTTATGGACACCATCGGAGCTGACCGCCGCTGCATCGTATGCCCTTCAAACAGGCTGCAGCCGGAGACGCCGTGGGAGAATGTGCTGGCCTTTTCTTCGACGGCACGGTCCCACAGGTTCGGACGCAGGAGCCGCGGATGCCGCTTATTCACCGGCTGACCGAGCGCCGGCGAGCCGCGGCTTCGTTCCGTCATTCATTTATTCATTGTACAGCGCGGGCGCACATGTACTACACTCACTTCATGCAGGACGCGGAGGCACGACGGCAGATTGTGGAGGCGGGACGGAGGTTGCGCGACCGGTTCTTCGTCGCGTCGAATGACGGGAACCTGAGCGCGCGTCTGTCAGAGGACAGGATTCTCATCACCCCGACCAGTATGAACAAGGGCGATGTCACCGCCGAGCACCTTCTGACCCTGGACTTGCAGGGGCGGGTGGTCGCGGGGAACCTGAAGCCCAGCTCGGAGACAAAGATGCACCTCGCCGTCTATCAGGCGCGTCCCGACGTGCAGGCAATTGTGCATGCGCATCCTCCCACGGCCACCGGATTTGCCGCCTGCCGGATCCGCCTGGACCAGGATGTCATCCTCCCCGAGGTGGTTTTCGGGCTGGGAAAAATCGGATTCGCGGAGTACGGGACGCCCACGACCGACGAGATCCCCAACGCCGTTGTCAAGGAAATCCCGGACTGCGAGGCGCTCCTCCTGTCGAATCACGGCGCCCTCACCGTTGGATCGGACGTCATGCAGGCCTATTACCGCATGGAAGTGCTCGAGATGTACGCGCGAGTGCGCCTGGTGACCCGGATCCTCGGGGCGCCCACGCCATTGACCGCGGACGAGGTGGGCGAGCTGCACAGGGTCCGGGAGCGGCAGGGATGGGGGCGAAAGGCAGCTGGAATCGAAAGTGTGGATCCCGCGCTGGTCGACCTCATTGCGCAGATCGTGGTGGAGATTATGAAGCGGAAAGATGGTTCCGCCTGAGCAGGGAAGCACACAGGGGCCCTGAAACCGGTCCGAAGAACATTTTTTGCGCTCCGCCGCGACGGGTGATATACTTATAGGTTGCGGGACAGAGGGGGAACAATGACTAGAAGTTACAGTGCGGTCTCACGCGTGGGAGCCCTCGCCCTGCTCCTGCCGCTGGCGCTTCTGGCGTGTGGCCGGCACGCATCCCCGTCCGCCGCTGCCCCTGTGAGCACTTCAGGCCAGGGCAGCGCACCGATCGCCGCAACTCCCGCTCCTGTCACCCCATCCCAGAATCCCGCGTCTACTTCACCGAGCGTGCCCGCCGAAGTGACGTTCACTGACGGTGACGTGCAGGGCCAGAGGCAGGGAACCTGGTCGGACCTCGAGATCGGTGACAAGCTGGGCAAAGGCGATGCGGTGAAGGTCGGCGCCGCCTCGGAGTGCCAGCTCACGTTCTCCGGCATGGCTGTCGTCAGCATCCGCGCAGGCACGCAGGTGTCCATCGATTCTCTCTCCCTGAACGAATCTGCGTCGCAGGTAAAGCTGGGATTGCAGGCAGGCACGGTTCTCAGCAAGGTGAAGAAGCTCGCCAAGAAGGACTCGTTCGTCGTGCGGACGGACACCGCCGTGGGCGGGGTGCGAGGCACCGAGTTCGGCGTGACCGTCACACCGGGGGGGGGAACGCTCGTGACGGTGAAAGACGGGACGGTCGCGGTTCTCCCCGCCGCCTACGACCCTGACGGCGTGAGATCGATGTCCTCCGACAACGTTCCCGAACTGGAGCAGATTGCAGCGGACATCGAATCGTCTGCGCCTGCCGTCCATGCCGGGCAGGAGCTCACGGTCACCCCCGAGCAGGCCGCGAAGGCAGAGACCACATTCCAGGTCATCCAGGCAGCCGCCATCCAGATCGTACAGGAGCAGCAGGCCGTGCAGGCGCTGGCTTCCAGCCAGGGCGCGGAGGCTTCAAGCCAGGGCGCGGCCGCCCCGGCAGCCCCGGCGGCAATGGAGACACGGACGAAAGCCATCCAGGCGGCAACCGCCACTCTTTCCTCGCTCATCGGCACTCCACGGACCCTGACTCCCATGCACGGCCAGGCCTTGAAAGCCCTGGATGCGCTTCCGGCACCGAGCACTCCCGCCTCGGGGCGTTCCTCATCGGCGCCGCCGGCAGCTCCGCCCGCGCCTCCCCTCGTCACGCCCGTGCGCATCTCTGTCTCCGCGACGCCGGCAGACTCGGAGATCGAGCAGGACGGAAAGATTGCGGGAACGGGCAGTTACGCGGCGAACGTGAAGCCCGGCGAATCTCTCACGCTCGTCATCAGGCGTGAGGGTTACGCCACGAAGACCCTTGCCGTGAACGCCAAGGCTCCGGCCGCGTATCCCGTCCAGCTTGAACCCATGCCGATCGAGGCGGAGTTCGCGGTGGGGAGCTCCCCGCTTGTGGGGGCCGTCCAGTCTTCGAGGGACACTCTTGTGGCCGTGGACCGCCAGGGAGAGCTCTTCGGGGTCGACAGGCAGGGTCGCACTCTCTGGAAGGTCGGCTCGCAGAACTCGCTGAACGAGAACTCCTCCCCCGTCGTCGGACCCGACAACCTGTACTTCTCGGGCTCGAACGAGTTCCTCGTGGTGGCGATCAGCTCGGGCGCCGTCGTCTGCCGCGCGCCCCTGGACAGCGCCACGACGCACCTCTTCGGCCAGCGAGTGGCCGTGACTTCAACGTTCGGTGTCTCTCCGGCCTCGGCTTATCTCACCATCTTCAACCCGGCGACGGGCGCGACGCTTCGGCAGATACCTGTTGCCGGGGGAACGCTGATGTCTCCGACGATTTCGGAGGGTCGGGTGCTGGTGGTGAGCCAGACCGGGATGTTTCTTTCAATCGATCCGGATTCCGGACAGGTCCTCTTCCAGGTGCCCACCGGGGCGAGCCAGCCGGTGGCCAGTTCTGTGCTCGTCTCAGGATCACGAGCGTACTTCGCCGACCGCAAAGGGCTCCTGGTCTGCGTGGACATGGATGCGCGCAAGGTGTTGTGGAAGATCCCTCTCAAGGGCCAGGGGACTGCGGGCGTTTTCCAGGATCTCGAGAAGTCAGAGAATGGCATCCTCGCATTCGCCGGAAACACGATCTACGCGTTTTCGGCGGCTGACGGCTCAGAGCTGTTCCCGCCCATCAACGGCGCTTCAACCCCCCCTCTGTACAGGGAAGGGAGGCTGTACTTCGGGACGCAAGGCGGTACTCTGGCGGAGGCTGATGAAAAAACGGGCAAGACGGTGAAGTCACTTGATCTGAAGGCAGTCGCGAGCACCCGGCCCCAGGCGGACGGCCCCCGGCTGCTCGTCGGGAGCGCCACGGGGCAGGTGTTCGTGATCTACCCGGATTCGATTCAATGAGATAGAGTCGGGGCATGATTCGGGGTTCGCTGCTCCGTCTTCTGTACCTGGTTTCCATCCCAGCGATGCTTCTCTGTGCCGGGTGCGCCTCCCTTCCCAATCCCTCTTCGGACACCGATTCCCTGTTCGTCATGATCAGTGAGAATCCGGCTCCCCGCGTCGGCCTCGAAACGGGGGCCGACACCCTGTATTTCAAGGGGCCGTCGCCATTCAGCATCAGAGTGGGAGCGCAGGAGCGACGAGGGTATTACCTCAGGGTGAAGCCCGGCCGCTACACACTGGCGGGTTCGGACCTTGCCGGCGTTGAGTCCGGCGGAACCTCGGTGTTCGATGTGCCTCCGGGCGCCGTGTACCTCTTTCCCCTGAAGTTCACGCGCGTGCGTGGTGACGGTCTGATGAGGCTCCGCCGTCTGGTTCCGCTCGTCCCCGAAGACCAGAAAAACGCATCCGCCCTGTTGACCGACTGGCTGGACTACGAGACGTGGTTCGGCAGGCTTNNGCCTCGGCTCGGCGAGGAGGAAGGAAACGTCGAGTTCGACGTGTCCTCCACTCCCGCCGGCGCCCAGGTCACCATCGATGACCAGGTATGGGGCACTACCCCGGTAAAGACGACGCTGCACACCGGCAAGCATCTTCTCCAGCTGGAGATTCCCGGCATCGCACTTACGAAGAGCTTCATCGAGGTGCAATCGCCGGGAGAAATCAATATTGCGCTTCCCCTCCTGCCCGCGCAGGAGGCGAAGGACCTCAAGGAGAAATTGCAGAGGATCACGATTCTCCTGACGGGCTTTCAGAACATGGGCTCTTCGGAGCACGACAACCTCCGGTCGGCCTTCCCCCAGGTGATCGGGGCGGACCTCCGAAACGATTCCCGGATCGTCCTGGTCGACGCGGAAGATACGGCTGCCCGGGGAGCAGGAGGGATACCCGGCAAGCCTGACTTCGCCATTGCCAACCAGAAGGGAATCGACCTGATCGTCTCAGGATATTACACGGCGCGGCACGACGGCATGCTGGTCTATGCGGCCCTCTACGACGTGAAAACCGAGCTCCCCCGCACGTCCATCATGTACACCGGTGATGCGGGGCTTGCCATGTTCGATTCCATCGACTCCATGGCGGGGGAGTTCATCAAGGGCATCGACAGGGTGCTTCCAGAGGTCCGCCCGCACGCGGTGCAGAAGGAAGGGGCGGTCGAGAGCAGGATGGTCTCATACGAGAGGAAGCGCTCGGAGACGGCGATCATCGAGAAGAGGCAGGCAATGAGGAGCTCGCTGGCTTTCATCGTCGGTCCGTCGATCGCCGCTCTCGGGAGCATCTCCATGCCTGCTTTCCCGAACGCGCTCCTTGCGTTCCTGCCGCTCGGCGTAATCTACGAATACTCTCTCGGCGGGCCCCTCTCTCTCATGGCGATCCTGCAGCCCGCGGTTGCATTCGACAGCCCGGGAAACCCGAACATCGACCCGAATGCGCCCTATACCTCCCGTCCCTACCTTGACATCCCGCTGCGGTTCGGCCCCCAGTACACACTGTTCGGCTACAACGTGGACGTCTCGTTCGCCTTCCTGGGCGAGGGCCGGTTCACGCGCGCATGGTTCGACAACGGGTCAGGCTCCAAGGTGTACCAGTCCATCTGGGTCTGGGGGCTGGGCCTGGAGACGACGGCGCGCCTGTACCTCCAGTCGCGGATCAGCGAGCGGCCCACGTACTTCCTGTTCGGCTTCGACTGGTACCTCATCGGGATGCAGACGGCATTCGATCTCTCGCATCCGCGGGTCACGCCGATCGAGCTCTCCGTTTCCCTCGGGTACGGGTTCCGATTGTGAAAAAGCTCATTCATATGATCGTGATGACCGCAGTGGTCGCCGCGTCGGGCGCCGCGCAGGACGTGCCCGGGAAGGTGCTTCGCGCCGTGTATTTCCCTCCGGCCCGGTCCGCCGCCGTTCTGGACCAGGAAGCGGAGGCGCTGATCCGCGGGACACCCGAGATGCTTGCCACGTCCATCGCCTCCCTGCAGCCATTCACCCGTGCCGATTCGGCCGACGCGGCGAGGTCAATCGTCACTGTCGACTCTTCGCCCGCGGCGGCCGGAAAGGTGTCCGTCAGGATCCGGCTCCTGGAGGCAGGCACGGCGAAATCGGAAACGGCCAGGGAGTTCAACGGCCGTTCCCTTGACTTCGCCTCCTTTCGGGGCTTCATCGCCGATGCGGCGTCCCGGTTCGCCCCGTTCCTCGGTCCCGTCGACGAGGAGGCGGACATCCTGAAGGTCGCGACGCAGCAACAGCTCATCCGGGCGGCGCGGGAAACCGACCTTCTCGACCAGCTTGACAAGCGATTGGAGTTCACCTTGTGGATGTCGGGCCTTCTCCGACTCCTCGACAGCACGGGGGTGGGCAATTCGGGACGGTTCGCCTTCGGCCTCGATATTCTCCCCCTGATCGCCGAGGCCGACTGGTTTTTCAGCAAGGATCTTGGCCTGCAGTTTTCCTTCTATTTCAATGATTCGAACGCATTCGATTTCGGTCAGGGATCGCGACACCTCGCCTATGGCCTTTTCATTTTCCCGGGCCTGGGAATCGTGTACAGGACGCTGGGGGAGGTTTCCGCGGAGTTCGCGGTCACGCTCTCGGCGGGCTGGATCCGCGTCACGGCAAAGTCGGGCAACGTCGTGGATCAAAACAGCGTCGTGGTCATCCCGCAGGGGAGCTCGGTATGGAGCCGCCTCAGCCCCCGGGTCAGGATCTCCCCTGCCCTCGTGTGGAGCATCACTCCCTCCGTCGCGTTGAAAGCGGGCCTCGGCTTCGACTTCATTTTTCCGGGGATGTTCTCCTGGTACAGCTCCCCGCTGGCCGATCTGCAGTTTCTCAGCATCGGAGCGGCCTACCGTATGTAAGGCCGCCCGCTTTTCACGCGTCGAAAATCTTCCCCGGGTTGAGAATGCCCTCGGGATCCAGCGCCTTCTTGATCGACCTCATCACGGCCATGTGGACCGGTCCGAGGTTCATCGGCAGGTACTCCTTCTTTACAAGGCCGATGCCGTGCTCGCCGGAGATGACGCCGCCGCGCCGCACCACATCCTCGTAGAGGGCGTGCCGGATGGATGCGCTCTGCTCGCGCCAGCCGGGAAGCTCCCCGCCGAAGACACCGTTCTCCAGGGACCGCCGAAGCGAGTGGCTGTGCACGTTGCCGTCCGCCGCGTGACCGTAGGTCGGGATGGGGACGCCCCGGGTCTCCTCCAGCCGATGAACGAATCCCACGTGGGACGCGATCTCCGACCGGGGAACGCAGATGTCGAACGCCTCGGCTGTCCCCGGCCTGATGGCCTCATACAGCATGCTGCGGATTTCCAGCATGTCCGCCTGCCGCCCTTTCTGGTCGGTGAGGAGGACGTCGAGTGCTCCGGCCTGTTCCAGCGCGGTGCCGATAACCTCCGCCTGGGCGAGCGTGTCTTGGTCGTTCCTTCCGTCCAGGATCAGCATGAGGGAGGCTGCCCCCTCGTGCGACGGCCAGCTCTTGTTCAGCAGCCGTTCGGCAAGCAGGACCACCGAGTGTTCGATGAACTCCACCGCGCAGGGAAGGATCCCCGTGCCGAGCACGCGCGGGACCGCGCCGATGGCGGATTCCAGCGTCGCGAACGGAGCGAGGAGTGTCTGCACGGATCCCACCGGTGGGAGGAGCGACAGGGTGATGCGGGTGATGACACCAAGAGTTCCCTCCGAACCGATCATGAGGTCCACGAGATGGTAGCCGGTGCTGGACTTGATGTACTTGCCGCCGAGATCCAGGATTTCCCCGCCGGCGAGCACGACCTGGAGACCGAGGACGAACCGGCGCACCGTGCCGTACTTCACCGCGCGCGCGCCGCCGGCATTCGCCGCTACCGCCCCGCCCACGTGGGCTCCTTCGTCCCCCGGGTGCGGGGGGAAGTAGAGGGACATCTTCGCCACTTCTTCGTAGAGCTTCCGCAGCGGGACACCCGCCTGGACCGTGATGGTGAGGTTGGCCGGGTCCGAGTCCATCACCCGGTTCATGAGCTCCGTGGTGAGCACGATGCCGCCCCGGGCGGGGACGCAGCCCGCGGCAAGTCCGGTGCCCGCGCCGCGCACCGTGACGGGAACCCTTTCGTCGCGGCACAGCTTCAGGACGGCAGAGACTTCCCCCTCGTCTATGGGCCGGACGACCGCCTCCGGCGGGTTGCGGAATTCCTCCGGGGCTGACTCGTCGTGTCCGTATGGGTCCAGGAGGGAAGGATCCGATACGATCCTTTCGCCGAGAATGTCCCGTGCTCTCTTCCACCATGCAGAGCTCAATGACATGACATCACTATACCACGTTGGACACTCCCCTGTGCCTTCGCTACATTCGTACGATACGCACGTGAGGGGGAAGCATGGAACAAAGCGTGGAAAAGAACCGCGCGAAAAAGGTGCGGGTGGTTTTCAGCCTCCGCCTGAAGATTATCCTCACCTTCCTGCTGGTCGGCTCGATCGTCAGCGGCCTGCTCTCCTACAGCGTCTATCGCATTCTCGACGCCGGGCTCCTCCGCCAGATGCAGGGCCGGGTCCTCGACCTGGCGAAGGTGGGAGCGAGCATCGTCGACGTCGGGGCGCTGGCTCGGCTGAAGGCGGGAGTCGGCAGCGCGCTCACCGACAATGCCGTGGACAAGGTTGAATCCTCCTCGGACTTTCGGAGAGTATCGGAGGGACTGAACCGGGTCCGGGAAGTCGATCCTCGGCTGGTCCATTTCATCTACACTTTCGTGCCGACCGCGGATCCTCGCACGGCAACCTACCTCGTCGACGCCGACGTGCTGGCCGCGCGCGCGGAGAAAGCGTCGGGGAAGACGCCCGGAGACGTCTCCCACTTCTCCTCCCCCTTCGACGTGTCGGACTACCCTGTTGCCCGGCGTGCAATGGCGGAAAAAGCAGCCATGGTCGAAAATACATGGTCGTACGACCCGGATTTCAAGGTCAACTCAATAAGCGGCTATGCCCCCCTGTTCTCCCGCAAGGGTGACTTCGTCGGCATGCTGGGGATCGACATGGTGAACGCCGACGTCCGCGTGATCCTCTCCAATGCCACGACGATCACCCTTGCCGTCATCGCCGCCGCGCTCGCGCTGACGGTGGCGAGCTCTATTCTTCTCGGGACGCTGTTCACCCGGGGCATCGTCCGGCTGGACCGCGTGGTCCGCACGTTCGACAAGGACAATCTCACGGTCAGGGCTCCCGTGCGCTCACGGGATGAGGTCGGCCGCTTGAGCGTGAGCTTCAACGATATGGCCGGGACCATCCAGGAGTACAATGCGCGCCAGGAGGCGCTCCTCCACGCCTACGGCAGGTTTGTGCCCCACGAGCTCCTCCTGCTCCTGGACAAGGGCAGCATCCTGGATGTGAAGCTCGGCGACCAGATCCAGAAGGACATGACCGTCCTGTTTTCCGACATCAGGTCATTCACGCGGCTGTCCGAGTCAATGACCCCGTTCGAAAACTTCAACTTCATCAATTCTTACCTGCGCAGGATGGGACCCGAGATCAGGTCCCACGGCGGGATCATCGACAAGTACATCGGCGATGCGATAATGGCGCTTTTCCCCGCGCGGCCCGACGATGCGCTTGCCTCCGCGGTGGCAATGCAGCGGAAGCTCGTGGAGTACAACGAGCACCGGTCAAAGAGCGGGTATCCTCCCATCACCGTCGGAATCGGCGTGAACTCGGGCAAGGTCATGCTCGGCACCGTCGGCGAACACGAGCGCATGGACGGTTCCGTGATTGCCGACGCGGTGAACCTGTGCTCTCGGCTGGAAACCCTCACGCGTGTGTACGGGGCGGGCATCCTGACCACGGGAAAAACGCTGAAGGCGCTCTCCTCGAAGGATCATTTCTCGTTCCGATTCATTGACCGGGTGCGCGTGCGCGGAAGGCGGGAGGCGGTGCTCGTCTTCGAGGTGCTGGACGGGGAGCAGGAGGACCAGCGGACCCGGCGGCTTTCCTACAGGTCGGAGCTGGCGCACGCCCAGAGATTGTACTTCGGACGCCAGTTCACGGAAGCGTTGGGGATTTTCACGGAGCTCCATCAAAAAAACACCGACGACCCGGTCCCCAAAATCTATCGTTCGCGCTGCGAGTTCCTCATCGGCGCGGGAGTCCCCGACGCGTGGGAAGGAGTGGAGGAGATCGAGGTGCGATAGGCGCGCGCGGGTTCGGGCGTTCCGCGGGGCCGTCCAGCATGCCTGCCTCGCGAAACCAATCAAACGTGTCACGCACGGTCTCCTCAAAGGGGCGCGGCGCGTAGCCGAGCTCCCGGGTGGCCTTCTCGTGGCTGATAGTGCGGTGGCTCTGGATCGCCTGTATCGCCGCAGGGGTGAACTTCGGGGTCGTTCCGCGAAGCTTTCCCCAGCCGAGTGAAAACCAGGAGGCAGCCAGGGCGAGCCAGACCGGGGCCGCCGCCTCCACGGTTTTTCTGCCCGTGAGCCGGCCGATGATTCTCGAGACTTCGCAGATATGGACCCAGTGTCCCGTGAGCAGGTAGCATTCACCCCTCCTGCCCTTCTTCTCCGCGAGCAGCGCACCCTGGGACACGTCCCGCGCGTCCACCCAGTTGTACCCTCCGTCGATGAGCATCGGAAGCCTGCCGTGATAGATATCGAGAAACACCGCGCCCATTCGGGACACCTTGAAGTCGCGGGGCCCCACGACCGCTCCGGGGTTGACGATGACGGCATCCAACCCGTCCTTCACCGCCTCGAGGACGGCCGCCTGGCCCTCGGCCTTCGACCGGTCATATGGTGCATGAGACGGTCCGAGCGCGAGGTTCCTGGTTTCGTCGATGAGCTGGTCGTTCGGATGAGTATCAAATGCATGGATCGAGCTGAAATGGACAAGGCGCCGCACTCCGGTCTCCCGACATGCCTGAACAACGTTCCGCACGCCGCCGACGTTCGTTCTCTCCACTAGTCCTCCCTCGCCCCCGACGATCGAAATCCGTCCGGCACAGTGGAAAACGGTTTCCGCGCCATCCATCAGCGTGCGGAGCGCGAGAGGATCGGAGACATCACCTTCGACCACCTGCACATCCAGGCCTTCGAGGGAGCGACGGTCAGTGCGCACCAATACACGGACCCGCCGGCCCTCCGCCAGGAGCGCCCTGACGAGGTTCCCGCCGACATGACCGGAGGCTCCCGTGACCGCAGTGATCATTCCGCCGCTTCGCCCTCTCCCGATCTCAGTCGCCGTACATGCGGGCAGTGTTCTTTCCAAGAAGGGAGACTGCTGCGCGGCGGGAGACCAGCCTTTCCATGAAAAACCGCGCGAACCGGTTCAGCACGCCGGGGACCACAAGGCGCCGGCGGCCGAGCGCCCGCAGGGCGATCGCGGCGACCTTTTGCGGCGGCATCTCGAGTGCGGTGGGGCCGGCATCCGGGGGCTTGCTGGACACGTAGTTCGGCGTGAGGACCGGCCCTGCCGCGCAGACTGTCACGTCCACGCCGAACGCCCCGAGCTCCTCGCCCAGCGCCTCGGAGAGATTGAGGAGAAAGGCCTTTGTCGCTCCGTACACCGCCACGTACGGGGATCCCCAGAAAGCGGTGAGGCTGGACATGACCACGATTCCTCCCCTGCCCCTTCCGGCCATCACACCGCCGAACCGGTGAATGAGGGCCAGAGGCGCGCGGCAGTTCGTGTCCAGAATCTTGTTGC
>PMZS01000390.1 GCA_003170115.1 Spirochaetaceae bacterium | reverse complement strand
GACGTACCGCTTGTACAGATCGGACCCCTGGGAGAGACGGTCCATGTTTGCCCGGATGCGCGACTGGTCATTGCTGATATCCGACACGCGCTGTTCCTTCAGCGCGCGCTGCGCCGCGGTGTCCGCCGCCTTCTGCTGAAGGTCGGAGAGCTTCTGGAGGGCGGCTTTCACCGCCGGGGTCACCACTGAGTTTCGAATGTACAATGCAACCTGATCGCTTCCGAGGCTGGAGAGTGCAATGCTCTGCTCGACCATGCGGGTCTGCACCACGGACAGTGTGGCGTTCTTCCCCGCGGAGACCGGCACGGCGAACCGGTAGGCGTCCCGGGTGCGTTCAAGGGCTTCCTTCGGTGTGGTGAGGGTCCACTCGGGCTGGTAGGGATGCTCGATGAGCACCGTGCGGTTCTTCGTGCCGTTGTTCTTGATCGTGTAGATCCTCTCCTGCTGCGCCTTGCTCGTGTACAGGAAGATGCCCCTGCTGATCCGCACGGACACCAGGGACACGGGCGAGCTTCCCGCCACCGCCTGGACTTCGGTGTCCAGGTCCATTGCGTAGGTGACAAGCTGCTCCGCCCCGGGCGCGAGGTCGGTGACCTGCGCATCTCCCGCATATGTGCCGGCATCGAAAACCGTGATGGGCCCCTGCATGAGGTGCAGAGAGCTGGAGTTCTTCAGCTTCACCGCGTTCAGCGGGTGCTTCGGGTCGGTGCCCTCATTGAAAAGGGAATAGCGCTCGCCGTTGACCTGCTGGTTGAGGATCGGGAGCATCGCCGACTGCTGGCGGGGCAGGGTGACCGGCTTGTCTATCGCATACTGGAACAGCTCTCCGACCTGTCCGCCGCGGGCCGCGGCGGTCACTCCCTGGGATATGGAGAAATCACCTCGTGGTGCCGCTCCCGCTCCCGAGGCAGCACGCTGGAGCATGGGGGCCGATGTCTTGGCCGAGGCGGCCGGTGAGGCCGGGGCCGGAGCGGATTCTTCGGCCAGCGCTTCGTCCGCGGAGGCCTGGTCATCCATGGCCATCTGGTTGGTCTGCGGCCTCAGGGACTGGTAGAGCTCCATCTGCACTTCCGGCCTCTGGATGTACAGGGGCTGGTAGAGATCCATGGTGAACGTAATGGGCCGGCCCGATACGAGGGTGAGAGCCACGTTTCTCCAGTCGGTGTCCGACGTGTTTTCCACAAGGGCCCAGCCCTGGAGGAGGTGCGAGGCAGCGTCCCCGAGCACGAGCCGGTAGCTGGTCTTCCACACCGGTGACTCGAGAATGTAGCCGATGCGCACGCGGCGCTTGCCTGTCCCCGCAAAATGCAGCACGACCTTTTTCTTCTCGATGCCGTGGGAGGAGGAAAGCACCTGCAGGGCCTGGGCGAGGTCGTCCTGCACCTCTTTTCTCAGGAACCTGATTCCCTGGATGTCGATGAGGGCGATGCTCGTTACCCCCGCGGCGCTGTTCATCGTGAGGAACTCCCCCGCGATCTCCCCCTTGGCGCCCGTGGAGGCCTGCCGCGTCTCCACGCTGATGATCGTCCCCGTGAGGGTGTTGCCGCTTGCCAGCGTGACCGCGATGGCTTCACCCCGGGTCTGGATGAGAAGGTTGGCAAGTGTCGGATTGGAAGTGAGGTCGATGGAGAAGCTCTTCAGCGTCCGGGTGATCGGGTCCCGCGAGGAGTAGGTGACGCTGGAGATCGTGCCGCCGTCCAGATCGCGCAGGACAAGGCTCTTCAGAAGGTCGTTGATCTGGCCGGTGGAGAATGTAAGCTCCATCTTCGAGTCGCCTTCAACAGTCCCGTCGTGCTGGAAATAGCCGACGCCGCTCGTGAACAGAACGAGCGTGGAGATCGGAACGCTGACGTCCTTTTCCTCCGTTTGCGCGGAGATCGCGGAGGGTGCGAGAAGGGCGAAAATCACAACGAAGCTGAAGATGAACCTCATGCGCTACTCCTTTTTTTCCGGCAGTGCTGGTGTCTCGGGCGAGGGCGGATCCTCCGGAAGGACCCCCTCGACCGGCACGGGTGCCGGCTTGGAGAAGAGAAATCCGAAAGCGCCGCCGATGACTCCTCCGAAGATATGGGCGAGCTGGGAAACGGTGTCGGGATTCAGGGCATTCACGAACTCCCTCACCATGTACAGGGCGACGATGAGGATGAAGGTGATCGGGATCTCGTGCTGCCTGATGTTCGTAAACGAGCTGAGCAGTATGAGCATGAACACAATCCCGCTTGCCCCGTAGAGTCCCGTTCGCACCACGAGGAGGTTCAGAGCGGCCGTGGCAAGGGCGGTGACGATCATCATGCCGAGGAGCGGGATCGAGCCGTACTTCTCCTCAAGGACGGGCCCGATCAAAAGGATGAAGGAGAAGTTACCGACCAGGTGGGCCCAGCTCTGGTGGCCGATGACGTACGTGAAGAGCCGAAGCCACGAGAGGAATGAACCGGAGTCGAAGCTGGGCTGCAGCATGAAATATGAGCGGATGAAGGAGCCGCCGCTCAGCTGGTCGATGAGGAGGACAAGGGCGCAGAGCAGCGCAAAGGTGAGGATCACCGGGGAGTTGTACTTGATCCGCAGCTTCATCCCTTGTCCTTCTTCAGGGCCCGGCTGACTTCTCCCACGATCGCGTCGATGAAAAGCTCCAGGGCTTCGGGTCTGGCTCCGACTCCCTGCACGCGCGCTCCCCGGCCCCCGCCCCGGGCATCGGCAACACCGAAGTGCTTTGCCACGAGGCCTGAGAGCTCAAGCTGGTCGCCGAGGGAGTGGGCGATGAGCCACTGGAACGAGGCCGTGCCGCGGTCAGCCGCGACGGCGACCCGGCCCGGCGAAGCGACGAGCCTTTCCGCGAACGCCTTGAGGTATTCGGGGCCGCGGTCGTCGAACACGCGTCGGACGATGACGGCTCCCCCGATGCTCGGCGCCCCTGGCACCGAAGCGTCTGCATCCGCTGAGGCCTGCGCGGTGCGGAGACTTCGAAGCTCGCGGGCCGCTTCTTTCTCCGCGGCGCGCATATCCTGCACGCGTTCGAGGATGGACTCCTCCCCGCAGGTGAGGGCGCGGCTGAGCCCCTGGGAGAGGGAGACCTTCCTTCCGTAGTCGTCGAAGGCGCGGCCGCCGATCATGACGTGGACCCGTACCCTGCCGCGGATCCGTTCCTGGGACACCGCCTTCACGAGGAACACTTCCCCGGCGGAGGCGACATGCACGCCGCCGCACGCGGCCCAGTCGAACGAATCGACCTCGACGATGCGGAGCCGGCCTTCGTCGGGCGGGGTGCGGCGCAGTGGAAAACGCGAAGCCTCGGCGCGGTCGATCTCGTGGAGGATCACGGGGCGGTTTTGGCGGATCACGGCATTTGCGATCTGCTCCGCCGCGCGCAGCACTTCCTCATCGACAGAGTCCGCCTTGAGCTCGATCGTGGTGTCATCTTCCCCGAAATGCACGGAGACCGTTTCGAGATTTCCCGCGCGCACCAGGGCCTGGGAGAAGATGTGCTGGCCGGTATGCTGGACCATGAAGTCGCGCCGGCGCTCCGCATCCACGCTTCCGCTCACCTTCTCGTGGCCGGGCGCTGCTGAGAGGACGTGCACGATATCCCCGTCCTGCTCGCGCACCTCCAGCACGCGCGCGCCGTCCAGGGTGCCCAGGTCACAGGGCTGCCCGCCGCCTCCCGGGTAGAA
>PMZS01000063.1 GCA_003170115.1 Spirochaetaceae bacterium | reverse complement strand
CCTCGGGGTGCAGGCGGGCATCGACCTGTATTGCGGCACGTTCGCCAAGGCCTTTGCCGCCATCGGCGGCGTCACCGCGGGTGAGAGCGACGTGGTGGAATGGATCCGCTACAACGCGCGGACGAACGTGTTTGCCAAGGCGCTCCCGCTTGTCTACGTCCGGACGGTGGAGAAAGCCCTCTCCATAGTAGAATCCGAGCCCCAGTTGCGCGAAAGGATGTGGAGCATCGCGCGCAGGCTGCAATCGGGACTGGTGAACCTGGGATTCGACATCGGGGATACCGAATCCCCCATCACCCCTGTCTACGTGATTGCAGGCGACGAGAAGACAGCCATGTCGATGATCGTGATGCTGCGCGAGCAGTTCGGCGTGTTCGTCTCCGCGGTCACCTATCCCGTGGTGCCGCGAGGCGTGATCCTTTTCCGCATGATCCCCACCGCGGCCCACTCCGAGGAGGACGTGGACCGCACCCTGGAGGCCTTCGGGAAAATGCGTGACGCGCTGAAGCTCGATCTCTCTCACAAGCCGTCCCCGCAGAACCGGTAAGCCGCTCGATTTCTCTTGCGCCGTCCCGGATTTTGTCGTACGTTATATCTCCTGCAGGAGAGACCCCGGCCGGTGAGGACGGGGCACCGAAGGGGAAAAATCCCTCCGCGGAGGGGCAATCTCTCAGGTCACAAGACAGGAGGAAGGCAGTTGCGAAACTCGATTGCCTTCCTCTTTTTTTGTCCCGCGGGGAACAGGAGGACGCCATGGCGCTGTTCTCGAAACGGGTCGGTCTGCTGGGCACGGAGAACGCTTTCAAGATCGGGCCGAAGATCAGGGCTCTCGAGGACCAGGGGAAGAAGGTCATCAAGTGCAACCTCGGTGAGCCCGACTTCCCCGTGCCGGGCTTCATCAAGGATGAGGTAAAGCGGCAGATCGACCTGGACAACACACACTACTGCGATCCCCAGGGGATCCTCCCGCTCCGTCAGGCGGTGGCTCGTCATTTCAGCGAGACCCGTGGGATCGCGGCGGATCCGCGGAGGGTGGTGGTTTTTCCTGGAGCGAAGCCTCCCATCGGGCTGTGCCAGATCGCCTACTGCGAACCCGGCGACGAGGTGATCTATCCGAGCCCGGGCTATCCGATCTACGAATCATTCATCACCTACGTCGGGGCGAAGCCTGTACCCGTCCACTTGAAGGAAGACAACGGGTTCACCCTGTCAGGCTCGGAAATCGCCGCGGCAATCACGCCGCGCACGCGGATGATCTTCATCAACTTCCCCTCCAATCCCACCGGCGGGGTCGCGTCGAAGGAACAACTCGCGGAAATCGCGGAGGTCATTCGCAGAAAATGCAGGAAGGACGTGCGGGTCTACTCGGACGAGGTGTACGAGCACATCCTGTTCGATGGATCGCGCCATGCCAGCATCGCCTCGTGCCCCGGCATGGATGAGACCACCATTCTTGTCGGCGGAGCATCGAAGAGCTTCTCATGGACAGGCGGAAGGATCGGCTGGGCGATGTTCCCCACCACGGCCGAGGCGGAAGTGTTCAGGAATCTCAACATCAACTACTTCTCCTGCGTTGCCCCCTACAACCAGGAGGGCGCGCGCCTGGGGATCGAGTCGGCCCTCTTCGCCGAAGAGAACCGCAGGATGATCGATGCATTCCAGGCCCGGCGCGACCTGGTTGTCCAGGGGCTGCGCCGGATCGCCGGCATCCGCTGCCAGATGCCGAAAGGCGCCTTCTACGTGTTCCCGAATGTCTCGGCGGTCTGCGAGTCACTGGGAATCATCGAAGCGTACCGTCGGCTTCCCGCTGAGGTGCGCACGCTCACCACCCCCTCCACGCTGCTGCAGATGTTCCTCCTTTTCGAGTACCAGGTCGCCACCATGGATCGCAAGTCTTTCGGCCGGATCGGCTGCGAGCACTTCCACTTCCTGCGCCTGTCCATCGCGACGGACGTCGGTTCGCTCGCGCTCGCGGTATCCCGGATCGGCGAAGCTGCGAGAGACGCCGCGGGGTTCACGAGGTTCCTCGAGAAGGGCGAAAACCTGTACTGAAAGGAGGCGTACGGGGATGGCAGTCTCTTTTGGACCCCGAAGGGGCGAGTTTTTCGATATTGAACAGCCCGCTCTTCTTTCGCCGGGGGATCTCCAGGCATTCGAGCGATTCGACCTCATCTACCGTTCCCTCTGCGCGATGCTCTACAACTACGTGCCGACATCCGGCCACCCGGGCGGCTCGATTTCATCCGGCCGGTTCGTCGCGTCTCTCCTTTTCGATTCAATGGACTACGACACGGCGCTGCCGGACCGGCAGGACGCGGACGTCATTTCCTACGCGGCAGGCCACAAGGCCCTCGGGCTGTACGCGCTGTGGGCGCTTCGAAATGAAGTCGTCCGCATCGGCGCCCCCGATCTGCTCGCCGCGGACGAACGCCTCCAGCTCCGTCTGGAAGACCTGCTGGGCTTTCGAAAAAACCCCGTGGCGATGACGGCCCTTCAGAAGAAGCTCAGCGTGAAAGCACTCGACGGCCACCCCACCCCGGCAACCCCTTTCGTCCGGCTTTGCACCGGAGCATCCGGCGTCGGCCTGGCCGGCTCCATCGGGCTTGCAATCGGGGAGCTCGACCGCTATGGCCGTGAGGCGCCACTCGTTCACATCGTCGAGGGAGAAGGGGGCATGACACCGGGCCGGGTATCAGAAGCCCTTGCTGCCGCGGGCACGATGTCCATCTGGAACGTCGTGCTGCACGTGGACTGGAACCAGGCATCGATAGATTCCAACAAGGTCTGCCGGGACGGCGACGTGCCGGGTGACTACGTGCAGTGGAATCCCGCCGAGCTCGCGTACCTCCATGACTGGAACGTGATCCAGGTGCCCGACGGGATGTCCTTCCCGCAGATCGTTGCCGCGCAGCGCCGCGCAAGATCCATCACGAACGGACAACCCACCGCGATTGTCTACCGGACCGTGAAGGGCTGGCGGTACGGCATCGAGGGGAGGGCGTCTCACGGGGCCGGGCACAAGCTGTGCGCCGAAGGCTTTTTCGATGCCCTCGATCCTTTTCTCGCCGAGTCCCAGGCCGTGCTTCCCCGTTGCACGGCGGAAAACCAGCGCTGCGCGGGCGGCAAAAAGCCCGGTGTCATGGACGAGTGTTTCTGGGAGGCGCTCGGGGTCATCAGGCGCGAGCTGGAAAAGTCCACGGCGGTCACGCAGGCAATTGCGGCAAGGATNNTCGCGCACGCACGCCCCGGGCGGACCGTCCCCGACTCGAAGTCATCTCGGAGATCTGCTCGAGGCAGCGCGCTTCAACCCCGGCGGAGCTTCGTCTGAAACCCGGTACAGTCACCACCCTGCGCGGGGAGCTGGGCCGCGCCCTGGGGTACCTCAACATGGCAAGCGCCGGCGCGCTTCTGATCGCCTCCGCGGACCTGATGGGCTCGACGAGCAGCAACCTGGCAGGTGCGGGCTTCCCGGAGGGCTTCTTCAACGCGCGTTCGAATCCCGGCGCTCGGCTTCTTTCGACCGGCGGGATCTGTGAGGATGCCATGAGCGGCATCCTGAGCGGCATTTCCAGTTATGGCGCCAACATCGGCGTGGGTTCCTCGTATGGCGCCTTTCTCGCGCCCCTCGGGCACATCGCCGCTCGATTGCACGCCATTGGCTACCAGGCGCGCCAGGCCGTTGGCCGAGAGCCCTGCCGTCCTCTCATCCTGGTGTGCGCACACGCCGGGCTGAAGACAGGTGAGGACGGCCCGACTCACGCGGACCCGCAGCAACTCCAGCTCCTGCAGGGCAACTTTCCACGGGGCACGTTGATCACGCTCATCCCCTGGGACCCGCGGGAGACCTGGACCCTGCTTTCCGCGGCGCTCGCGATGCGGCCCGCGGTGATCGCTGCTTTCGTCACGCGTCCGAACGAAACCGTCGTCGACCGCGAGGCGCAGGGGCTGGCACCGGCAGCAGCCGCGGCAACCGGGGTGTATCGGCTTCTGGCCGCCAGCGGCAAGAGGGCTGACGGCACCGTCGTTCTGCAGGGCAGCGAGGTTGCGTACGCTTTCATCCAGGAAACCCTGCCGCTTCTCAAGAAGGAAGGAATCGACCTGGAGGCGTACTACGTCGCAAGCGCCGAGCTCTTCGACATGCTGAGCCCGTCCCGGCGCGACAAGGTATTTCCGGAAAAGGCGGCATCCCGGGCCCTGGGTATCACGGGTTTCACTCTTCCCACGATGCACCGCTGGATCACCAGTGCGCGGGGGCGGCGCTGGACCCTGCACCCTTTCCGCAAAGGGCGCTTCCTGGGAAGCGGCCAGGCCGAGGCAGTGATGAAGGAGGCAGGCCTCGACGGCCGGGGCCAGCTGAAGGCCATCAAGGGGTTCCTGGGCGGACGCTGACGATCCTTGAAATGGTCAACGATTTGTCAACAGGAATCTACGGGATGAGCAGCACCTTCCCCGCGGTCTTTCTTGCCTCGAGCTGCCGATGCGCTTCGGCCGCGTCCGCGAGCGGGAACTTCGCCCCGATGCGCACCTTCAGCGTGCCGCGGGCAACCCATCCGAGGACCGTCCCCGCGCGGCGGCGCAGGCTTTCCGTATCCGCCACGTAGTGCCCGAGGACGGGGCGCGTGAGGTAGAGGGAGCCTTTCGCGCTGAGCATCAGGGGATCGAATCCTTCGACCTTGCCGCTGGACTGGCCGAAGGAGACGAGCATGCCGCGCGGCGAAAGGCAGTCAAGGCTCTTCATGAAGGTATCCTTCCCGACGGAGTCGAACACCGCCCGCACGCCCGCGCCTCCGGTGAGTCGCCTCACCTCGGCAACGAAGTCCTTTTCGGTGTACAGGATGATCTGGTGTGCACCTGCGTCCCGGGCCAGCCCGGCCTTTTCGGCCGTTGAAACGGTTGCGACTACCGTTGCCCCGCGCATCCGGGCGGTCTGAACGAGAAGGAGCCCCACGCCGCCCGCGGCTGCGTGCACGAGGACCACGTCGCCCTTCTGAAGCGGGCAGGTGTCATAGACGAGGTAATGGGCGGTCATTCCCTGGAGGATCACCGCTGCCGCCTGCTCGAAGGCAATCCTGCCGGGGAGAGCCACGGTGCGTTCGGCGGGGATGACGGCGAGCTCCGCATAGGTGCCGGGGAGGTTCGCGTACGCCACGCGATCGCCCGGCCGGGGGCTTTTCACCTCAGCCCCGACAGCCTCAACGGTACCGGCTCCTTCCATGCCCGGAACCTCGGGAAGCTTCACCTGGTACAGGCCGGTACGTCGGTACACGTCGATGAAGTTGACCCCGATTGCCATCTGTCGAACCAGCACCTGGCCCGGACCGGGAGTCGGTGTCGGGAGATCATGCAGCTCCATGACCTCCGGGCCGCCGAAACGCTGAACCTGGATTGCCTTCATGCCCTTACGGTAGCGTCGTCACGGTTTGGAATCAAGCGACTTATCGCGCGGCCCCTTGCCTGCCGGGTTGTTGCAGCGTATTATCATTCTAGTATCAAATTATTAGTATCTAAAACGAAAAGACTGCTCCGAAGGGTTGGAGGACGGAGGGTTGAAAGCAGCGAAAGGCGTGGAGGGCCGCTCCCCAGGACGGAGAGCCGGGGACCGTGAGGTCGCGAGCCGGTTTCTCGAGCTTCTCGGTGCCATGAAAAGGTACGTCAGAGAGCAGCTCCCGCCCCTGGCGGAGGGGGGTGTGAGCGAGGAGAGGTTTCGGACTCTTCTCACCCTCAGATTCCACGGGAAGGGCTATCTCAAGACCCTTGCCGCGCATGATGGGCTTTCTTCCTCGGCCCTGTGCATCATGCTCAACCGCATGGTGGAGGAGGGATTCGCGGCGCGGACGGAAGACCCGGATGATCGCCGGAATGTCTCCTACGAGCTGACCGCCCCCGGTGCGGCAAGACTGCAGGCCGAAATCGAACGACGAACCGATCTCATTCATAGCAGGCTTGGCCGCTTCGGCAGTGCCGAGAAGGCTCGCTTTGCGCACGGGATCGAGATCGTTCTCTCGGGGGTGGCGAAGCTTCAGGGCACGAAATAGATCAACTCATGGAGGTGGCCACATGGCAATGATGAAGGCAGTCCAGGTCCGCGCCCCGGGCGCGGAGTTCGAGCTCGTCAGCAGGGAGATACCGGAACCCCGGGAGAATGAAGTTCTTCTGCAGATAGATGCGTGCGGCATCTGTCACGGTGACGCACTGGCAAAGGAAGGAAACTTTCCAGGCATCGTCTACCCGAGGGTACCCGGACATGAGGTGGTTGGCATCATACGGAGAACAGGGGCGTCGGTGTCGGAGTGGAAAACAGGTCAGCGAGTCGGGGTAGGCTGGCACGGAGGGCACTGTTTCACCTGCAAAGCGTGCCGGAGAGGTGATTTCGGGGCATGCGAAAATACGCTGACAACAGGTCTTTCCACTGATGGCGGATACGCGGAATACATGACGGCCCGCGCGGAGGTTCTTGTTGCCATCCCGGAGGAGCTCTCTTCCGTGGAAGCCGCGCCACTGCTCTGTGGAGGTTCCACCACCTTCGGTGCATTGCGGAACAGCGGAGCACAGGGCGGGGATCTGGTTGCGATCCAGGGGCTTGGCGGACTGGGACATCTTGCCCTCCAGTTCGCGGTGAGGCTCGGGTTCAGAACCGTGGTGCTGTCTCGCAGCAGGGAAAAGCTGGAACTCGCCCGGAAATTGGGTGCACATGTCTGCATCGACACAACCAGCACGGATGCATTGAAGGAGTTGAGGAAAATGGGCGGAGCACGCGTGATCCTGTGCCTTGCACCCGATGGCAAAGCCATCGGGGAGCTGGCCGGAGGGCTCGGACGCGGTGGGCAGGTCATCATCGTCTCCTACGCCCGCGAGCCGATGCAGCTGCCTCCTGGTCTTCTCATGCGCGGGGGTCAATCCATCCGCGGGTGGGTGGGCGGGAATATGGCGGATACCTTGAGCTTC
>PMZS01000089.1 GCA_003170115.1 Spirochaetaceae bacterium | reverse complement strand
CTCTCGCAGATCAGGAACGAATCACGTCTTCTGGATTCCTCGCCCTTGGTGCCGCCCACGAGTTCAAGAACATCCTTTCGCTTGTCAGGCTCGCCGCTCATCATGGGCTCACGCGGAAAGACAGTGGAGAGAAAGACGAATGCCTCCGCCTCATCGTGGAGCACACGAACACGGCGCGGGATTCCGCTATCGAGGTGCTGGAGCACATTTCAACAAACGGGGGAGAGGAGGGCTGCACTCTCGATGCGGCACGAGATCTCATTGGCCCCATTCGCCGGGCGGGCGCTGGCCTGCGAGGGGAGGGGATAGTCATTGAGACGGACTTTGGCGCCGGAGTGGCTTTTCGCGCGCGCAGGTTCGACGTAGAGCAGATCGTTCTGAACCTTATTCACAATGCTGCTGAGAGTTACCGCAGGCGGCCGAGCGAAGAGACCCGGACGATCAATGTCCTCGCCCGGGAAGGAGACGAATGCGCGGTTATAGAGGTCCGTGACTCGGCGGGTGGGGTCCAGGAGAGCGTGCGGCACAAGCTTTTCACCCTGTCGGACTCCGGTACGGGGGGCGGCGGCCTTGGGCTGTATCTGTCTCGTAATCTCGCGCTGGCGAACGGGGGATGCCTGGACTACCAACCCATGGACGGCGGGAGTGCTTTCATCTTGTCGTTGCCCGGGGTTTTCGCCCCTGATGCGTTCACACCGCGAGAGCCGAGGACATGAAAAAAGCGCCCTAGAGAGGGCGCGCTAACAATTGCTCGCTTTTTGCCCTAGAAATACATGTAGAGATTGACTGAATGACCCGTGGAATCTCCGGAATTCTTGTACGGCATGGTGATTGAGCAGGGAGGGGTTCCCATTTCAGCACCCGACGGATCATAGAAAACGGTGTTTGGCGGCTGGCTGCCAAGACTGTAGCTGTTATAGTAAGCTGTCAGAGTATAGGTGTGGTCCATCAGCTTCGTGAAGGGGAAGGTGTAGTGGACGTATGTGTAATCTACGCCAGTCCAGCTACCGACAGCGGTTGTCACGCTTCCATCGTTGACGTCCGTCAAATAGAGAGTGACCCTCCCCGAAGAGTGATTCGTGTAATAAGTAGCTGACCAATCGAGCGAGAAATCGCTTTTCCAGATTGCGACATCGACCACTGCCTGGTTGCTTGGGAATATGGCATCCAGTATTGCATCGCAGCTCGTGAGCAGGAACAAGGCCCCCAGCGCAAGAAGAACCAATGGCAGTAGTTTTCGCATCTTCATTTTCTGCCTCCCTTAGAAGTAGATGACCAGGTCCAGGGTGGGAACCATGCCATCCGTCAGAGTGCTCCAGTTGCCATGGGCTGCGTCATGGAATGCCGCACTCATATCCTGGGTGCTGTTGAATACCTGGGTTCCAGAAAAATTGATGCCCCAGAAACCGAACTTCAATCCTGCCCCGAGCCTTGCATTCACACCGACCCTGCCATAATTTTCTCCACCGCGAAGGTAGAGCCCGTTTGTTCCGATTTCCACAAACCCGACAAACGGCTTGAGCACGATTTTGACGCCTATGTCGAACATGTTCAGGAAGCCGGGTACATTGAAGCCGTCATGATAGCCGCCCCACTGATCAGTGTACGATGTGTTTGTATACACCCAGTAATCGGGCATCGCGTAGGAGTCCCAGGACAGGAAAAGGATTGACCAGGTCCAGCCGACGTGGAAGTTGATAATCGGATCTACATTGCTCGGATCGGGCGCGCCCGAGATCTGGCCCGGTGACAAGCCAATCCCCAGCTCTGCCTCGGAGAAGGCCGCGGGGACTGCGAGCGCCAGAAGCAGTATCGCTGCCAGAGGCAACAGGAGCTTCTTCATCTGATTCCCTCCTATGTTCCCCTGTAATTGGGGAAGAAATTAGCTTGTGCCCAGCATTATAACACGCGTCTGAGCAAATTCCAGCGCCACGGTTTCCGCACTCCAGGCGATGACGGCAGGATCGAGCTTGATGGAACGGTGTTCGGCCTGTTAGTATGACCGCGGATGGGCTTCACCGTTCTCGCAATCAACCCCGGTTCCACCTCGACCAAGTGCGCCATCTACAGGGACACTCAGGAAGCGTGGAAAAAGGGGGTCTCGCACAAATCAGAGGATCTCGCCCGTTTTCGAAGGCTCCAGGATCAGCTTGAGTATCGAAGCGCGGCAGTGCGTGAAGGAGTTGCCGGGGCTGGGATACCACTTTCCGAGATATCCGCGGTGGTGGGCAGGGGGGGCCTTCTCAAGCCCCTGCCGGGCGGTGTATACGAGGTGAACGAGCGTATGAAAGCCGATCTCATCGCGGAGAAGTACGGCAGGCACGCGTCGAATCTCGGGGCCCTCATCGCCGATTCCCTCGCCTCGGAGCTGGGAATTCCCGCCTTCATCGTGGATCCCGTGGTCGTCGACGAGCTTGCTTCCGTCTCCCGCTACTCGGGGATCCCCGAGATCCCGCGCCGCTCAATCTTTCACGCCCTGAACCAGAAAGCCATCGCGAAGAAAGCGGCCCGCAGCCTGGGCAGGCAGTATTCCGAGTGCAGCCTTGTCGTCGCTCACATGGGCGGCGGCACCTCCATCGGGATTCACGTCAACGGGATGGTCGTCGATGTGAACAACGCGCTGGATGGCGACGGTCCATTTGCAATCGAGCGTGCCGGCACGGTCCCGGCGGGCGACTGGATGCGCTGGGTTCTCGCTCATCAGCACGATCCCCAGGCCCTGCAGCTCATGCTCACCGGCAGGGGAGGGCTCGTTGCCTATCTCGGCACCAACGACTTTCCCTCCATCGCGCAGGCGGCGGAAGGGGCCGGTGCTCCCGAAGCTGCCGGGGCGCTGGACGGCAACCTGTGCGACCAGCTCATCCGCACGCTGTGCTACCAGGTGGCGAAGTCGATCTCGGGACTCGCAGCTTTCACGAACGGACGGCTGGACGCCGTGGTGCTCACCGGCGGGCTGGCATTCTCCCCGCGCGTGGTGAGGGAAATCAGCGAGCGGGTGTCCTTCCTCGGACCCGTGCTCGCTTTTCCCGGTGAGAATGAGTTGGAAGCCCTTGCGCTGGGAGCGCGCGAAGTGCTCCTTGGTGAGACCGTTGCGCGAGTCTACGAAGGATGAAGGGGGTTCAATGAGCAGAATCGGGAAACCGGCCCGGCGCATCAAGGTGGTCGATGGCAAATTTCAGTACCGCATGATCGCCGCCTCGTTGACGGTGATCGTGGTCGGCCTTCTTTTGTTCATCGGCCTCACGGCGCTGTACTACGCCTTTGCCAGGGCGGAGGGAAAGGCGCCAGACCCACGGATCCTTCTCGTCATTCTCCCGCCCCTGCTCCTGAACGACCTTGCGATCATGGTCGCGGCTATCGTGATTGGAGTTTTCATGTCGCACCGGATTGCAGGGCCCGTGTACAGGATCACGGAGGACATCGATCGGGTTCTTTCGGGTGAACGGGGAGTCCGGGTGAGTCTTCGCCGGAAGGATGCGCTGGAGGATCTCGCCGGGAAGGTCNNTTCGGAGAGGATCTGCGCGATCGCCGGTACGCCCGAATCGTTCATCGACGGCTTCTTCGGAACGGGCTCGGTGAGCCTGGCCATGGCGCACCGGGGGGCAGCGAAGATAATCGCCGTGGACAACCTGCGCTCGAATTGCGTCATTCTTCGCGGATTCACGACTTCAAGCCCGCGGACCGCCGAGCTGATTGCCCGCACGAATGCGGAGTCGCCCGTGGAAGGCTACATCAGTGAGAACTATGCCGGCACGTATTTCACGCGCGAAAACTGCCTCAGAATGGACGGGATACGGGAGGGGATTGAACGGCTCCTCCGTGCCGGGGAGATCTCTGGCGCCGAGCACGACGCCCTTCTGGCCAGCTTTCTGCTGGCGGCGGACCGGGTGGCGAACACGATCGGCCAATACGACGCGTTTCTCAAGCACATCGGAGGCAGCAACCGGGTCGGCGGCAGACATATTCTCGACGAAAGGGTGCACACTCCGTTCGTCCTGAAGCCCCTTGATGTCATCGCCAATGCCGGCTTCGATGTGAGGGAAGGAGACATGGTCTCGCTTGCCCCGCAGCTCGAGGCCGATGTGGCGTATTTCGATCCCCCGTACAACCACCGCCAGTATTGCGACAACTACCACGTGCTCGAGAATCTCGCGCGGTGGGAGAAGCCGCCCCTCTTCGGCAAGACGCGCAAGTTCGATCGAACAGGCTTGAAGAGCCCCTTCTCGAGGAGGCGGGACGCCGCGGAGGCCCTTGGCCGGCTGGTCCGGGGGGTCCGCGCCCGGCACGTGTTCCTCTCCTACAGCTCCGAGGGAATCCTCACGCGCGATGCGATCACGGCCATTCTCTCGACCCGGGGGCGGACGATCGTGATGGAGAACCCGTACCCGGTGTTCGGCAACGGAGCAGGCGTCTCCATCCGCCGAAACGTCACCGAGTATCTCTTCCATTGTGAGACCGATGCGTAGGGTGAAAAGGGAGATCCTTGATCCCGATGGGAGCTCACGGGGGTTCTACTCCGAAGACAACCGGGTCAACGATCTCACGGGACGGGAATGGGTCTTCTGGACGCGCTCGGTGATCACGAAGCCCTACCCGCCGAAGATGCAGCACGCCCTGAGAAACCAGCACGGCGGCCAGAAGCCGCCTGATCTGTGTGCCGACCTCCTGCGTGTCTTCACCAAGGAAGGCCAGGTCATACTGGATCCCTTCATGGGCGTGGGAGGCACGTTGCTCGGTGCCTCGCTTTGCGGACGACGCGCGGTCGGGATCGAAGTGAGTCCGAAGTGGATCGGCATCTACAGGGAGGTGTGCGCGCGGGAAGGCATGGCGGCGCAGGAAACGATCGAGGCGGACGCCCGCGAAGCCCTGGGGGCGATGAGCGGAAGGTCTTTTGATTGTGTGCTCACCGATGTCCCCTACTGGAAGATGGACACCGCCTCCCGGTCGCGCGGGACGTTCAAGAGGGTGGGCGGGGAAGCGAAGCCGGTGCGGGCGAGCAAGCTTTCCGCGTTCCGCCCGGAGGAATACGCCTCAAAAGGGGAGTGGCTTGAACAGATGGCAGGAATATTCCAGCAGGCAGCGGCGCTGCTGCGGCCGGCCGGGTATCTCCTGTCCTTCATCGGCGACATGTACCGGGACAACGAGTATCATTGCCTCTCCGCGGAGCTCGCCGAGATGCTTCGCCGCATCCCGGGGCTGGTCTGGAAAGCGAACCTCGTCTGGTACGATGTC
Organism: Spirochaetaceae bacterium; assembly: GCA_003170115.1. Lineage (GTDB taxonomy): Bacteria > Spirochaetota > Spirochaetia > SZUA-6 > Fen-1364 > Fen-1364. The sequence goes on along the minus strand of PMZS01000089.1, from coordinate 4,282 downwards.
TCGAAGAAGCTGCACCTCTATGGCTACCAGTACTCCTATATACCGTCAATGATCCATCAGAATATCCTTGTGTTTCGCAAGGAGAACGCGGGTTGAACTTTAAGCGCGGCAGTGTCGATGTGGAATTGATGCGTATACTCCATCTCTGGCTCCTCGCGGCGGCCTTCATGGCTCTGGTCGGCCTTCCGACAGTGCTCGCCGATTCCATTGTCTCTGCTGCCCCGAAGGCGCCGCCTCAGGGACCGGCGAACGGAGTGGTCGAACAACGTTCGGCGGATGGTGATGTGGATTATCGGGTTTTTTACGGCCGGGGGGGCACGGTTGAGCATGAGGAGCTCGACTACAATCATGACGGAAAGATGGACACGTTCTACTACTACAAGGACGGGCTTCTCCAGAGAGTGGAAATCGACACGAAGGGCACCGGCAAGATCGACCTCTGGGTCTATCTCACGGCTGACGGCAACTCAGTCCAGCGCTACGAGCGGGATACGACGGGCAGCGGCAAACCTGACGTGGTGCGCGTTTTCGGCGTAAACTGAGGCATGGCGGAACATGTCTACGGATTTCATTCGATCGAGGAGGCCCTTCAGAAGGGGGCGGGCACAGGCACCCTGCTGATATCGCGGCAGAGCGCCCGCATTTCGCAGATCCGGCAGCTTGCGGACCGGAAGGGCGTGCCGGTATCCGATGTGGAGGATGCCGAGCTGACCCGGTTGTGCGGCTCCGAGGCCCACCGCGGCGTGCTCCTGTCACTTGAGAGGCCCTCCTCGTCCCAACGATCGAGCCTCAAGCATCACTTGAAGGACCTGGAAGGGGAGAAGAGTCTCGTTCTTGTCCTGGATGGCATCACCGATCCTCACAACCTGGGAGCAATACTGCGGTCCGCGGACCAGTTCGGTGTTCAGCTGGTCATCATCCCCTCCCGGAGATCAGCGCAGGAAAACCAGACCGTGAGCAAGGTGTCTTCAGGAGCCAGCGAGTACGTGCCGCTCGCCATCGTGCCGAATATCGTTTCGGCGATCGAAATGCTGAAGGAGCACGGTTTCTGGATCTTCGGCGCGGATGCGGACGGGCAGTCCACGGGCAGCCTGGATTTCAATGGCAAGGTCTGCATCGTGCTGGGAAGCGAAGGAACGGGATTGCACAGGCTCGTGAGGGAGAAGTGCGACTTCCTGGCGAGCATCCCCGCCTCCGGGCATGTCGATTCGTTCAACGTGTCCGTTGCTGCCGGCATCCTGATGTTCGAAGCGCGAAGGCAGCAGGGTTTCCCCCACAGCGGCAGGAACTGACCTTCCGGAGCCGTCAGCCGTGCGGGACCTTCAGGATCCGTTCGGCCAGGAGCACGGCGTTCAGCACTCCCTGTTTTCCGATCCCCATCGTGGCCACCGGTACGCCGCGCGGAAGCTGCAGTATTGAAAGCAGGGCGTCGATCCCCGAAAGGGACCCCGCCACCAGCGGCACACCGATCACGGGAAGCTTCACTGCCGACGCGACCACCCCGGGGAGCGCGGCGGAGAGGCCGGCGGCGGCGATGACGATCCGGTAGCCCGACTCCTCCTGCTTGAGGAAGCTCAGAAGCTGCTCGAGGTGTCGGTGCGCGGACATCACCTTGAGCTCGAAGCTCATGCCTTTCTCCGAAAGAAGCTGAAGCCCGGGCTGGACCGCCTGCGTATCGGATTCAGACCCGATGATGAAAAGCACATCTTTCATGCCATGAACTTCCTTCCGATGTCGCGTCTGCACCAGGCGCCGTCGAAGCGCACGGTATCCGCCGCGGCGTACGCCCGGCTCGCCGCCTCAGCAAGGTCGCGGCCCGTGCCGACAGCGGTGAAGCATCTCCCGCCACCCGTCCGCACTCTGCCCGCGGTGTCGCGGACCGTTGAGGCATGGAATATGACCGACTCTGAATCCGGCAGGGCCGGCATCGGCTCGACACGCGCACCCTTTTCGGTGCTTGCGGGATAGCCGCGGCTGGCGATGACAACGCCGAGGGCAGCACCGGGTCTTTGGAACGCGGCCGCCGCGCCCGCGAGCCTGCCCGCGGCCATCGCCTCGAACAGCTCGCCGAGGTCGGCTCCCAGCATCGGCAGGAGGACCTGCGTCTCGGGGTCGCCGAAACGCACGTTGAACTCCAGCACTTTGGGGCCCTCGGCGGTGATCATGAGCCCGAAATACAGGATACCTGCATATCCGAGCCCCTCCCGCTGGAGTGCTGCGTACGTGGGCGCGAGGATCGCCGTGCGGATACGTTGCATGAGCCCGTCATCCACCCACGGCACCGGACAGATCGATCCCATGCCGCCGGTGTTTGGCCCTGAATCACCCTCATGCGCCTTCTTGAAATCCGTGCACGGCGGAAGCACGACGAAATCAGTGCCGTCGCTCAGGCCGAATATGGAGACTTCCCACCCTTCGAGAAACTCTTCCACGAGGAGCGAGTCTTCGCGCAGGACAGAGGCGCCGAAGGCGAGAAGCTCGGCGGTGTCGGATGACTCCAGGACGCCTTTTCCCGCTGCAAGCCCGCTTTTTTTCACCACGAGCCGGCGCCCGGCCTGGCCGCGGACATACAGCTCGAAAGGAGCGGCTTCTGAGAACTCTTCCGCCTTCGCGGTCGGCAGATTGTTTCGAACGAGGAAAGCCTTGGAGAAAGCCTTGCTGGATTCCAGCTGCGCAGCCCGCTCTCCCGGGCCGATGGCCGCGATCTTTCGCGAAGCGAGAAAGTCAACGACACCGTCCGCCAGGGGCGTCTCGGGGCCCACGAACACGCAATCGATGCCGTTCTGCCGGCAGGCTGCTTCTATTGTGTCGAAGGAGGCCAGGCTCACCTCCGGAAGGTTCGTGCCCACCTGCATGGTACCCGCGTTTCCCGGGCCCACGAACACGCCTGTCACGGACCTGCTCGCGGCAAGCTTCCATGCGAGGGCATGCTCTCTGCCTCCGGAGCCGAGGATGAGGACTTTCATGGCGTGGCCACCGGTCGGGTCGGGCCGTCAACAGCATCCAGCATCTCGAGGATCACGCGGGGAAACCACTGGTGTTCCAGCGCGTGGATTCGCTTCTCGACTTCCGCCAGGGTCTCGGAGCCATCCCGGTGGAAGGACTTCCGCAGCAGCACAGGCCCCGTGTCGACACCCTCATCGACACGGATCACCGAGATTCCAAGCTCCTTGTCCCCGGAATTGAAGCTCTCTTCGATTGCGTGGGCGCCGGGATACTTCGGGAGGAGGCTGGGATGGAGGTTGACGACCGGGCCCTTGAACGCACCCAGGAAATACGGGGTGAGGAGCTTCATGAAGCCGGCGAGAGCAACGATGTCGACCCCGCGCCTCTCCAGGTGCCGCACCATCTTCTTTTCGACGGCCTCCCGGGACATCCCCTCATAGCTCAGAAGAACGGCAGGCACGCCGAGCTCCTTCGCCCGATCGAGCACCTTTGCGCCGGCCACGTCGCAGAGAAGAAACTCTATTGCATGCCGCTGGGCCGCCTTCACGGCGGCGCTGATGGCGGCGAAGTTGCTCCCCATGCCCGAGGCGAAGACCGCCAGCCGCGCCATCAGGCCAGGGTCCCGATGTCGAGGAGGTTGAAGCCTTTTTGCCGGGCGCACGCGCGAAGGGCCGCCCGGTCAGCCGGGTGTGCGATCAACGCAATCCCGATGCCCAAGTTGAAGACGGCACGCATCTCCTCGTCGGAGACGTCGCCGGCGGCCTGGATCCTGGGGAAGATCGGAGGCACGGGCCAGTCGAAAGTGAATTTCGGATTCAGCCCCTCCGGTATCACGCGCCGCAGATTGCCAAAGAGACCTCCCCCGGTGACGTGGGCGGCGGCGAGCACCAGGCCGGTTTCGACGAGCGTTCGCATCTCCATTGCGTAGATGCGGGTCGGAATGAGCATCTCGTTCCAGGCCCCGGTATCCGACTCCGGGATGATCTTCCGCGCCAGGGAGAGCCCATTGGAGTGAATCCCTGATGAGGGGAGGCCGAGGATCATGTCACCCGTCCTGATCTCCGACTTTCGTGGAAGCACCGCGCTCTTCTCCGCGATGCCGACGGCAAAGCCGGCGAGGTCGAAATCCTCAGCGCCGTACAGGTCAGGCATCTCCGCCGTCTCCCCCCCCCCGAGGCTGCAGCCGGCAAGCTCGCAGCCACGGACGATGCCCCTCACGAGATCGTGCATGCGCGTCTCGTCGATCCTGCCGCAGGCGATGTAGTCCAGGAAGACCACCGGCCGCGCGCCGCAGACGAGCAGGTCATTGACGTTCATCGCCACGAGGTCGATGCCG
>PMZS01000148.1 GCA_003170115.1 Spirochaetaceae bacterium | reverse complement strand
GCCACGAGCTGGGCCACGTCGTCCTTCACCATTACGTACAGGTCGGTCTTCGGCTGGTCCTTGTAGCGGTAGGAGACGTTGATGCGCTCATCGTCCAGGGCGTCGATACGGAGGTCCGTGCCGGGGAAGGTATACGAGGCAGCCCCGGCCTTCTGGGGGTCCCCCGTGTAGTGGAACTCGAAAGTGGACAGGGGGAGGACGAGCTTCATGAGCCTGTCCGCCGGGCTCGGGAAGAGCCCGACGTCCTCCCGGAACATCGTGAGGTCGATGGCCCCCTTTGCCGTCATGTCGAGGAACCAGCTCGGCCGCCACGTGGTGCCCATGATACGGGCGAGGGCGTCGTCCTGGCTGAGAATGCGCTGGGCGTCCGGGGCGGGGTCGCCATTCGCCGTGAAGGACTTCAGGAAGTGCCCGAAGACCCAGCCCGCGAACCCGTCTTCCGTGGCCACCTCGTACCAGAAATCGGTGTAGGGCTTCACGGAGACTCTTTCCGTCGACCTGCTCACCACTTTCACAAGCTGCCGGTACTGCAGCTTGTAGATCACCTTCCCGTCCTGCGTCGGGGCATCCCGAACGGGCAGCGGCGGCGTATCTTCCTTCATCACCACGGCCCACGAGCCCAGGTTCGAGGCGTAGGCGGCCGCGTACGTCACCGCTTCTGATTTCTTCCGGAAGATCCTGATCCGCCCCATTGGATACTCGCGCGGCTTTTTCTCTCCGGGCACGGCAATGAGGAGAGAGGATCCGACGACTGACTCCTGGACGATGGCGACGACGGCGCCTGTCTGCGGCGATCCGGTCTTCTCCCCCCACAGGATCACCCCGTAGCCCACGGCCCGCGCGCCGCACGAGGTCAGAACAAGCCCGCAGAGCGCGGCACAACCGGCGGCGAGGATTCTGTGCAGCATGGGGGCATACTGTTGCGGCACGCCTTTTTTTTCAAGAGACTTGCCCCCGTTCGGAAAAAGCCGTATACACCACGGGGGAGGATCGACATGGACGCACTCCAGACGCTGCGAAAGCGCGTCGATGAAAAACGGAACCAGATCATCGAGATGCAGAGAGACCTGACGGCGGTCCCTGCCCTCGCGCCGCAGAACGGCGGCACGGGAGAGTGGGAGAAATCCCTGGTCCTCGTCCGCTGGCTCCAGAAGCTCGGCCTCGGGACGTGCGAATCGCTTCCGGCCCCGGATCCCCGCGTGCCCCGGGGCGAGAGACCGAACCTGCTGCTCACCATGCCGGGCCGCGCCGACGACAGGTCGCTCTGGATCATGTCTCACCTGGATATCGTTCCGCCCGGGGAATCATCCCTCTGGGACTCCGATCCATACACCCTTGTCGTGAAAGGTGACCGGCTGATCGGCCGGGGGGTCGAGGACAATCAGCAGGGCCTGGTCTCCTCGGTCATCGCCGCGCAGTGCGTCAAGGAGGCCGGGCTGGTGCCTGACCGCACGGTGAAACTCCTGTTCGTCGCCGACGAGGAAACCGGATCAGAGCTCGGGATCCAGTCACTGGTAAAGAAGCCCGGGTTGTTCCGCCGCCAGGACGAAGCACTGGTCCCGGATGGCGGGTCGGAGGATGGGACGCGGATCGAGATCGCCGAGAAAAGCATCCTGTGGCTCCGTTTCCGTGTCAGGGGAAAGCAGTGCCACGCGTCGACACCCCAGAAGGGCATCAATGCCTTTGAAGCGGGATCCCACCTCGTCGTGCGACTGGGTGCGCTGGCCGGAAAGTTTTCCTCCCGGGACCAGCTCTTCGATCCTCCCCTCTCCACGTTCACGCCGACAAAGAAGGAAGCAAACGTTCCCAACATCAACACCCTGCCGGGTGAGGACGTCTTTCACCTGGACTGCAGGATCCTGCCGCGGGAAGACCTGGAAGCCGTGTTGGCCGAAATCCGCTCGATTGCTGAAGGCATCCAGAGAGATTTTGCGGTCGGCGTCGACATTCAGCAGGTCCAGCGCGCATCCTCCCCGCCCACGCCGGCCGACGCTCCGATCGTTTCTTTGCTGAAGCGGGCGATTCGCGACGTGTACGGCGTCGAAGGCCGGACCGTCGGAATCGGTGGCGGCACGGTGGGGGCATTTCTCCGCAAGGAGGGGATCCCCACTGTCGTCTGGGGAAAGATCGAGGAGGCTGCTCATCAGCCCAATGAATACTGCCTCCTTGGGAATCTCATGGGAGACGCCCTGGTGATGGCGCGGCTGATGATCGGCGAGGGCTAGGGGGTCACCAGGCTGTCGTACACGATGAGGATCCTTCCCGTCTGCAAAAGGCTGATGTTCGCGGGCAACGAGAGAAGCTGGCGTGCGCCGTCCATTGAGATGACGATGTCGGTGTCCTTGTCGCCGAACACCCCGCGGGCGGCGAGTCGGAGCGGCACGTTCCCGACGCGAAGAGCCGCGGCGGGGTCATCGACGGCCGCGGAGTAGCCGACCATGCCCCAGCGGGCCAGGGACTGGGGCGTGCACATGTCCTTGTCCAGCACGAGGTTCATCCGCTCGTCCCAGATGCGCGGAAAAAGCGCGGGCCGCGCGGCGGCCATTCTGGACGTCCCGGCGGAGGGAAGCATCCCATGGGCGAAGATCAGCACGCCCGTATAGGCGCGCGTGGTCACGTCACCGAGCCTCCGGCGGATTGAAGTCGCCTTCGAAGGGTACAGGGGCGAGCCGATTCCCTGCTCTCCGAAAAAGGGGACCTCATAACGCGCCACGAGGGACGTGAAGTCCCCCGTCAGGAACAGGTCCGTTCGACGCGCGAGCAGCGCGATGTCGTTCAGGCGCGCGTACAGTCCCGGGTCCGACGCAAAATAGTCGGAGAGCGTGTGCGAGGAATCGACGGTGAGCGGCCCGACGGCGCGGGAGAGTACCCCCGGCAATCGTTGCTCGAGGTCGGTCTCGGCATCGGCCTTGGCGCGCACCGTGGACGGGGTTCCGGCATCCAGCGGGAGCGTGACCTCCATGAGCATGCGGCCCGCCGCCCAATCCACGCGGCTCGTGACGCCCAGCCCCGGATCCGGCGCCGCGCCGTCCTGGGCGATGACGGCAGCCGCCGCCGCGAACATCGCAATGACGCACACCAGAGTCTTTGTCATCCTGATCTCCGTGGGGGAACCACTGGAATTAGCACTTTTGAGCCGAGGCGCAGTGCCCGGGGCGTGATCAAGGGGTTGAACTCCTGGAGAAGCGGCACGCTGATCCCGTAGCGCAGTGACATTCCGTACAATGTGTCTCCCGCCGTCACCACGTGGACCTGGAACTCGATCATGGGGATCTCCGATCCCGCCAGGGCAGCCGCGACGGCGTCACCGTACTCCGCGGGGACCTTGAGCCGATACCCGTAGGATGCCGGCGGGGTGACGAGAAAGTTCAACTCTGAATTGCCGGAGAGCAGCGCGTCCAGGGGAGCACCGGAGGCGCGCGCGAGCATCCTCAAATCGACGCACCTGTCCAGCGCTATCACGCTCCAATCGGGTGCCGCCTCCCACGCGACATCCAGCCCCCAGCGGCCGGCATGGCCGAGGATCCTGCTCAGCGCCAGGAACTGCGGGACAAACGCCGCTGTTTCCCGTGGGAGCACTCCTTTGTTCCTCAATTCCCAGAAATCTCTTCCCGGGTTGCGCCGCATGATGGCGGAGAGCCGACCCACCCCGCAGTTGTACGCCGCAAGCGCGAGGTACCAGTCGCCGAATATCCCGTAGTTGTCGGAGAGCTTCCCGAGGGACGCCTCCGTGGCCTTTCGCACGTCGCGCCTTTCATCCACCCACAGGTCCATGCGCAGCCCGTAGGGAGAAGCGGTGTTGCGCATGAGCTGCCAGAGCCCCGCGGCTCCACGGGGAGAAGTTGCCCGCTCCTGGAAGCCTGATTCGAGCGCCGGCAGGAATCCCAGCTCCCGCGGCAGCCCCCGCTCCGCAAGAGCGCTGGATATCAGCGCCCGGTAGCGGAGGCTGCGGTCCAGCACGGCCTGCAGCCAATCTCTTCGGGTGGCGAGCAGACCGTCGACGTATCGTCCAATGATATCTTCGTCAGGAATGGGGATGGAGAACACCTCCGCGGCTTCGTGCCCCTGCGCCGGCGGGAGCGGCCCGTCCCCGGCTTCCACGGCGGCGGTCTCCGTAGGCGCGGCCGACGCGGCATCCGGGGACGTCAACGCCGCGGCACCGGAGTAAAAGGCCGGGACCGCCAGGAACGCCGCAAGGAGCGCCCCGTTCAGAGCTTTTCGCCGAAGTATATTCCTGCCCATTCCCACTGCATGTTGATGTCTGGATTCGCGGGGAAATCGACCTGTCGGAAGTACAGGTACCAGGTCGAAGGCCTGAAATTCCATCCCGTGGTCCGAAGCGTGGCCTCCCGGCCGTTCGCCGCGACATCCAGCTGGGAGTCGATGGCGACGTTCGACGTGAGGAGGTAATTGATGATGTTGTAGTTCACCGTCTCGTCGCTGATGAGCTGCGTCTGGTCCCACGGCTCCTGGAAAAAGTTCACCTGCGCCTGGTATTTCCTGAGGCGGCTGATGTTTTTCGTCGTGATGGCGTCTCGAACGCCCGCCACGAGAGCGTTCAGGTCGGGCACCAGCCAGCTCTTGTCCGCGCTGTTGGAGAAATTGACCTTCTCCGAGGCGTCCCGCAGGGCAATGGAATCCCCCGTGACGTCGACGTCAACCGAGCCGATGAACTTCTGGTAGGCCTGGATGGATTGTTCCCACTCCCCCACTTCCTCGTAGCTTTTAGCCATGTAATACCAGTTGATCCCCGGGCTCTGGTCGGGGAACCGGGAGGACAGCTCCTTGTAGGAGCCGATCTTCGCCTCGGGATCGGTTTCCAGGGAAAGCAGCTCCTGGAGACATTGCAGGTGAATCGAGGTGCCCTTCACGAGCAGATCGCCGTAGTTCGAAAGGATTCTACGATAGTAATGGATGGCGAAGGGCACCGCCTTCATGTCACGGTACGCGTCGGCCACGAGGAGCAGGTAATAGCCGTTGTAAATGTCGGCGGGATTCTTCTCCACGTGAGTGGAGAGAAACAGAATTTCGCGGTCGACCCGGCCCTCGTTCGCCAGCCCCGCCGCGATCTGCGTGATGAGCACGAACCGGTTTTCCTGGTCCTTCTCCTTGTTGAAGAGGCGGAAAAGCTCCCTGAGCTCCTGGTTCTGATCGAATGCGCCCAGGTAGTAACGCGTGTCCGCAACGGCGCATCCGGCAAGCGCCGCCACGAGCACGAAGAGCGCGACAATGCGTGCGGTCATCGGTGTTGGGGGGATAGTAGCAGGAATGCCCGCTGTTGGCAAGGCGGACGGGTTCTGATAGGATCGATCGGCCGATGAAGAATCCCAGCGCAGCGCGGTATCCGAACATGCTCCTTGTCACCGGGGTGGCCGTCGCGCTTGCGGGCAGCGTCCTGATGCTCTGGAACGTGGGATACCTGCCGCGGCCGGGAGCGCTCTGGCCGGTGGCGGTGATTCTCACCGGGCTGGTCTTTCTCTACCTCGCCTGGCCGCGGCGCCGGTCGGACCGGTGGATCATCCCCGGCATGGTGCTCACCCTTGGCGGAGTCGTCATCCTCCTCATGAACACGGTCCTGAGCTCCCAGAGCCTTGCGCGCATCTGGCCCGCGTTCATGCTCGTCACCGGCGTGTCTCTTGTGCCGTACGGGCTGCGGAAACACGGTTCGGCACGCGTCGCCATCGTCGTGCCGGGGCTCTTCATCTCCCTTCTCGCCCTCCTGTTTCTCCCTTTCAGCCTCCATCATTCCGACGGGGGATTCGCGGCCTTCGTCCGGCAGTGGTGGCCGATGATCCTCGTGATCATCGGCGCGGTGCTGATCATTTCATTTTTCAGCACCCGTCGGCCGAGTAGTAAGGTATGAACAAGCGGCGCATCCTCATCATCGCCGTGTCCGTGATATTTCTCTCTTCAGCGGGCATTGTCACCTTTCTCAGCGCCCAGGACGGTGGGGGGATCACCTCCGCGGAGACCGGCAAGGACGCGGCCGTTCCGGCACCGCTGGAGACCCGCTATGCGCCGGACCGTATCTCGCGCACCACCGGGAGCGCGGTGTGGCGAGTCTCGCGAGACCTGGGAGTGCTGGTGTCCATGGACGGCGGCGCGACATGGAGCGCCCGCAACCAGGGGCTGCCCGTCCGGGCCGTGTACCCCTTCACGGTGGACAAGCCGCCAATCATCACGGGGCTCGCCGTCGACCCCCTGGACGCCAATCGCCTCGCCCTCACTACCCTGGACACGATCTTCGTCTCCGGGGATGCAGCGCTCACATGGCAGAAGGTCGAGCTGAAGGATCCGATCCGCGCGAACGACCAGCTCACCTGCGTCGCCCTGTCCCCCGGAAACCCCGGCATCATGGCGGTGGGAACCTCCTTCCACGGTTTCTTCGAGACCCGGGACACGGGACGGACGTGGGTCTCCCTCTCCGAGCCTCTCACGCCGCTGAAACTGGGCGGGGGCAACTACGAGGAGATCGCGTCCCTGGCCTACGACCCGTCCGCGCCTGACCAGATCTGGTTTTCCCTGGGTTTCGGCAAGGGACTGTTCGTCTATCACAAGGGCGGAAAGACGGTGGAGCAGATCGAATTGCCGCTCGAAGCAGGCGGCTCAGCCGTGCGCGGACTTTCGTTCAACCGGCACACCACCCAGGACAACTGGTACCTCGAGGCACGGACGGATAACGCGCGGTGGGCGTGGCCCCTTCCAGATGGAGGGTGGAAGCTGATCGAGCAGATCCGGGACCAGGTGGCCCTGCCCGCGGACAAGGTGTCGCGGATGGCCGCCGCGGCTGACAAGTACGGGATTTACATGTCATCGCGCTGGGCCGCCGGACCGCGCTTGAAGTCCCACCTGGACTTTCTCAAGGCGCAGGGCCTGAACAGCATCGTCCTGGACTTCAAGGACGATGACGGCTACCTCACCTACGATACGAAGCTCGAGGAGCCGCTGCGAATCGGCGCCGTGCAGAAACGCTTCGCCATCGAGGACATCGTGCAGACCGCGCATGCGAACGGGCTGTACCTCATCGGCAGGATCGTCGTCTTCCGCGACAAGCAGTTGTACAACGCGGAGTCCTACCAGTATGCGGCGTGGGACAAGGCGGCCAAAGCTCCCTGGCGGTACCTGAAAAAAAGCGTCGACGACCTGACCGGCGAAGAAACCGCCTTCCAGGGAGAATACTGGGTCGACCCCTACTCCGAGCACGTCTGGGACTACAACATCGAAATCGCGCGCGAATTGCAGGACAAGGGCGTGGACGAGATCCAGTTCGACTACATCCGTTTCCCCTCCGACGGCGACATCGGGGGCATCACGTGGCGGTTCCGCAAGCCGGGCATGGGAAAGATGGAAGCCCTGGAATCGTTCCTCGCCAAGGCGAGGGAATACCTGTCCATCCCCATCTCCACGGACGTGTACGGCTACTGCGGGTGGGCCCGGATCTCCAACTGGGTTGCACAGAACATCGAGATGTATTCCCGCTACGTCGACGTCATTCAGCCAATGTTCTACCCGTCCCATTTCCCCCGGGACTTCCTCGGGACCATGGACTACCTTCCCCGGGCGAAATACATCTACCAGGAAGGCACCAGGCGCTCCGCGTACATCGTGGAAGGCCGCAGCGTGATCCGTCCCTATGTGCAGGCCTTCCGCATCGGGGCGGAAACAAGTTTCGCGCAACCGGTCTATTCCACGTATCTCCTGAACCAGGTCCACGGCGCGCTGGAAGGCGCGGGATCCGGGTTCACGCTCTGGAACGCCTCCAACGACTATTACATGGTCACCGTTCCGCTGGGACCGATCATCGCGCGGGGCACGGGCGCAGAGGCGACGAGGTGAAAAACGGCACGATGCATAATCCGCGGAGTACCGCGATGCCACGAATCCGTGCCTTCGGCACGATGCCCGTGCTGCTGGCCGCCCTCGTGCTCTCCGGTTGCTCGACCGTCGGTCCGTCGCCGGATGAAGCCGCGCAATCCGCTCCCCCTGATGCATTGTCCCAATTCGGGACCGGCGAATCTCTTCTTTCGCACGCCGTGACGCTTATCGCCGCGGCCACTCCCGCATCCCTGGCAGAGGGCAACCGGCTTGCCGCTGCCGCGGACGAGATGGGGGCACGCGGTGCCGCGGGAGCCGGCATTGTCGGAAGCACGCTCCTGCGTCGGCTGTACCCCGAATCGGCCGGTTCGTACCCGGAGAACGGACTCTCGTGGGACGAAGCGCGGATCACGAGCCCGTTCCTCTTGAGCATCGCCCCCGCCCTCGTGCTCCTCGATCCTCACGCCGCTGCCGACGATGCACGGGAAACTGTTCTTCGGCCGAAACTTGCGGAGGCGGAGATCCTGATGCCGACGTCCCCCCTGCCGCCATTCCTCCAGGGGCTTTTGCTGGAGAAGAGGGCGGCACCGCGTGCCGACGTGCGCGCCCGGTTCGAGGCCGCGCTGAAGCGCTCACCGAACTTCTCCCCCGCGGCCGCCGGACTTGCACGGACGATCATCAGCTCCGGCTCCGCCCCGTCAGAGCTGCCCCTTCTCCAGCACCTCGCGTCCCTGCTCCCGACGGAGCCGCAGCGTTTCGCCGCCCTTGCGCGCGGCGCGCTCGCCGCGGGCAAGCCCGAGGTTGCCGCGGATGCAGCGGCTCAGGGGCTTCTGCGCGCGCCGGCTGACCCGGCCTTCGTTCTCCTGCGGGCGCAGGCCCTCGCCGCGGCGGGAGACTGGTACCAGTCGCTGTGGGTCCTGGATGCGCTCCTTCGTCAGCGTCCTGATCTGACCGATGCGATCCTGCTGAAAGCCCGGCTGCTCCACGACAATGCGCAAAACGACCCCGAGTCATTGGCCGTGCTCGGGGACGCCGAGACGCGCTACCCGGCCGACGCCTCGTTCCCCGAGATGCGTGCCCGGATCCTGTTGGACAAGGGACAAACACAGGAGGCGGTGACCGCGCTTCTCCATGCGCACGAACTGGCCCCGGAAGATCTGGAGATCCTTTCGCTTCTCGTCTCCACCTCGGCCCAGGCTCGGCAATGGAATGAGGCTTCATCATGGCTGGCGATGATTCCGGGGCCGGCACGCACCGCGGAAAATCTGCGACTTGGCTGGCAGATCTCCAACGGGCTCGGCGACCATGCCCAGGCCCTCGCCTTCGCCCTGCAGCTTTTCCGCATGACGAAGACCGCGGATGCCCTTGCGTTGGAAGCCAGATCCATGCTGGCGGCCGTCCGTCCGGCAGACGCGATGGTCGTCATCGACCATGCTCTCCTTGCGATGGATCCACCGCCGCCTCTGGCAAGCGAGCTGCATTACCTGCGCTCCCAGGCCGGGTCCGCGGATCCCCTCTTTGACCTTCGCGCGGCTTTGAGGGAAAACCCGGACAACGCGGAGGCTCTTTCGGCCATCGCCGATTTCCTGGCCGCACAGAAGGACTACCGCAAGGCCATGGAATACGCGAAGCGCGCCTCAACGCTGGCCCCGAATAATGCCGCGCTCGCGCAGAAGGCGCGGGAACTGTCGAGGCTCGCGGCAGCGGCACAGTAGCATCTGAACGTGACCCCACCAGCGCTCCTCGGTCCCGCCCGGACGCGGCGGGCCATGAACCTCAACATCCTCCTCGGATCCAGCGGCACTTTATTCGTCACCGTGATCGCGCCCGGGACGATCATGAACGTGTTCTTCAAGAACCAGCTCGGCGCCTCCTCGGCCAGCCTCGGGCTGCTGGTCGCCGCTTTGAACCTCACGTCGATCTTCAACCTCCTGTCCATCGTCATCTTCGGGCGGCTGCGCCGGGCCAAACCGTTCTGGATCGTCGTGACGACGGCCCACCGGTTGCTCGGTTTCGTGCCGGCGGCCGTTGCCCTCGGCGTGGCGCACGGGGGAAACAAGGTCGAAGGAGCACAGGCCATCCTCGTTGCGCTGGCGGTGAGCTGGCTTTTCGCGAATCTCGGCACGTCGGGCTGGTGGCGATGGATGGCCGACCTGATCCCCGAGGATATCCGGGCCACTTTCTTCGGCCGCCGCTCGGCCATCATCAACGGCGTCACGATGATCTGGTTCCTGCTCGCGACCGTCGCGCTGGACCTCTTCAAGAATGCCGACATTTTCACCGTGTACTGCGTGCTGTTCGCGGTGGGCGGTCTTGGGGGCGTGCTGGAGGCGGTGCTCTACATCTTCATGCCCGAGCCTCAGCCCCGGGAGCCGCGGCCGGCGTTCCGATGGGCCGACATCCTGGAGCCCGTCAGGGACGCCAACTTCGTGCGGTTCTCACTCTCCATCGCCATCTGGCTGTTCTCCGTGAACATCCTCGGGCCTTTCGTGGCGCCTTTCATCACCGCGCCGGACGGCGTGGGCGCCCCCAACACGTGGCTGGGAATCATGATGGTGATCACCCAGCTCACCTACGTCGCCACCTCAACCTCCTGGGGCATGCTGATGGACCGCATCGGGAGGAAGCCCGTGGTCCTCCTGGGCAGTCTCTATCCGCTGAGCTGGCTGGCCTACTTCTTCGTCACGCCGGTCAACTTCATGTGGATTCTTCCCGCGACGGCCCTGGTCCAGGGCCTGCTGAGCCCCGCCATCCTGGACGGCGCAGGGCAGCTCATGCTCACCCTCACCCCCCGGAACAACAGAACCGGATATGTCGCGTGGTACGCGATCATCGCCGGTGTTGTGCCCTCATTCGGCGCGCTCCTCGGCGGCGGCCTCGAAGATGCCCTGAGGGGCTTGCACGCGCGGATTGCGGACAGGATCCCGGTCGGAGGCTTCCAGGTCATCGTCCTGCTGTGCTTCGCCGTGTCCGTCCTCAGCTCCTTCATCCTCTCCCGCATCCGCGAGGGCCGGGAAAAGCCCGTGGGGTTCCTCCTGTCGGTGCTCATGACCCCTCAGATCTTCCGCACCTTCCTCACGATCAACGTGCTCGGGCGCGGCGAGACATCGAGCAAGGTCGCCCGGGCGCTGAGGTCGGTTGAGAAACGGTCCGGCGCCCTCGCGGTGTCCGACATCATCAGGAGGCTCGACGATCCCGATGACGAGGTGAGGGAGGAGGCGGCCCGGGCGCTGGGAAGAATCGGCGCCGCGGAAGCCGTCGAGCCCCTGGCCCGGCACCTGCGGGATCCCCACTCCACCATCCGAACCCCTTCGGCCCGGGCGCTCGGAAGGATCGGCGACCCCCGCGCGGTCCCCCGGCTCATCGAGTGCCTGGAAGGGCCCTCGGAGGACCTCGCGGAAGCCTGCTGCCAGGCGCTGGGGAGGATGGGCGCACGCGAGGCCATGAAGCCCCTCCTCCGTCTCCTGGGGGAGGAGCGGACTCAGCGTGTCATCGTTGCTGCCAGCGACGCCGTCTCCCGCCTTGGTGCTTTCGAGGCCGCGCTGGAAATCCTTCCTCGCATGCACGCGGCGGCGAGTCCCGCATTACAGAGGCAATACGCCGTGGCATTGGGCAATCTCCTGGGAAGTCCCGGGGATTTCTACCCCATCGTCACGGGGGATTCCGGGGCGCGCGGCATGGCGCTGGAGAGGCTCCAGCAGGACGCACAGAGAACCTTGTCGAGGCTCGTGGGGGGAGGGAAGGCGCGATCGGAGCTCCGCGATGTGCGGGAGTCGCTCGCGCGCGGCTGCCGGAGGTTGAAGGAAGCCGCGGAGGCCGCGGACCATGCTGCCCTCATCGATGAGCTGTATTCAGTCCTCCTCACTCTCTGCCGCCTGTACGCCGGCCGCGACGTCCCGGAAGAGGAGGCCCTTGGTTTTGCGTTCATGCACAGCCCCACGCTCGGGCTGGGCCTCTGGTTCGCCACAGAGGTCCGTTCGCGGCGCGCGGCCCTGCGCGGCACTGAGCTGCTGGAGATCGACGCCCTCCTGGGGATCTACTTTCTTTCCTCCTACCGGGAACCGACGGAAGAAGAGGAGTAGGACGGCCGCCGCCCGAGCGGCGCTAGATCTGCTCGAGGTGATGATTCACGTGGCGCAGGTAATCGGCCACGAGGGCGTCGAGGGTCACGGGAGCGCCGGATCCGATTCGACAGGGGACGGAAAGCTTGTCCACCGGAATGCGGGCGACCACGTGCGCGACGTGCCGGTTGAGGGCTTCCCAGAGCGTGACAAGATCGGCCCAATTCCGCTGCTCATAGCCCTGGCTGCTCACCCACTCGTTCTGGCTGTACCCCGGAAAATCAAGCGCATCCGCCAGCTGCGCGCGCACGAAGCGCTGGTGGTTGTTCAGCGCGGAGTCGATGAGATGCCCGAGCACTTCCTTGCGGCTCCATTTTCCCGGCGCGCGAGGCACCGCGGCCTCCTGCTCGGGAATCTTCCGGAAGCGTTCCGACTCGCGAAGAGCCAGGGCGAGCATGGTTTCCGCGTGTGATGCGCTCATTCAACGACCTCCCATCCGCGTTCCGCCAGCCATTCGACCGATTCGTACACAGCCTCGAGGGAGCCATATCGCGGCTCATAGCCGATGAGGCGGCGCGCCTTCTCGATGCTGCAGGAGGGGCTATGGGCGATATGATCCCACGTGGCGTCGGCGTCCGAGGCAGATACGGTTTTTTTCCATGTCTCCCACGGAAGGTAGGCAAGCGCCGCCTCGTGACCGAACCACCGGGCCATGCGCTCCGCGTACCCGCGGAGGGTCACCGCGGCGGGAGAGACAACGTGGAAACTCTCCCCCACCGCGGCACCGGGGTGTTCCAGGGCGCGGCAGAAGGCCTGCGCGACATCGTCGGCATGAACGTGGTGCACGGTCTCCATGCCGAGGTTGGGCAGGTTCAACGGCCTGCCCTCCGCGAGCGTTCTGAAGACTTCCACATTGAAGTTCCCCGCGGGGTTCAGGGGTATCCACCCCGCACCGACGATGTGCCCGGGATGCAGGACCGTCGCGGGGAATCCACTCGTGCGGGACTTCGCAAGGAGCCACGCCTCCATCTCGGCCTTGCGAACGCCGTACTCCCCGAAAGGCCGCCGGGGCATTGCCTCCGTGACGGGCACCACCTCGCTGTGCCCGTGCACCCAGATGGTTCCGCACGAGATGTAGTGACCCACCCTGTCCTCGAGGTGAGAGACCAGGTGCTCGGCGCTCTGCTTCGTAAAGCAGATCAGGTCGATCACCACGTCGGCCGCGAGCGCCGAGATGCGGCGCCCGAAGCTCCCGGCCGCCTCCTCGCTGTCACGGTCGCACTCGACGCGGGAGACGAACCGCCAGATCCCCGGGTCGCGGTACGGCTTCCTGCGAGCACGGCTCAAGGATACGACCTCGTGTCCTTCCTGCACCAGCCGGGGCACGAGGTAGGTCCCGATGTGCCCGGTCCCCCCGATTACCGCGATCTTCATGGATGAATGATAGTCACCGCGTCGGGGACCGCCAAGTGGCGGCCTCCGGGGGTCGTGTTGCGCCGGACTGTCTGCCAGGGGCCGAAAACAGGTATGTGACGCAGTCGCGGACAAGCATCCGAAAACGGCTTCTTCCCTGGCTGAGCTCGCCGGAAAAATCTTTCGGGCACCCGTCGACGCAGCGCCCCTGGTTCACGGAGTGACGGGTGAAGCAGGCGAGGCTGTAGAAGAGAGGCGGCGCGAAATCGGCGGACAATCTGATGGTGGAAACCAGCGGCGTCGCCGATCCCGGGGGCGCCCCGGCGCGATCATCTTCCAGCCATTCGTAGGCGAAGAGAAATCGAGGGACTCGCGATCGCAGCAGGCTCAGAGTGCGATCATTCGCCGCGTACAGGTAGAAATCCGCGAAGAACCAGGCGTTGTTCTTCTCTGAAAGCGCCGAGGCGAAGGCGAGGTGGGAGATGTTGTTGAGGCCCACGGCGATCCGCGTGCCGGTATGCCGGTCGGCGAGCGTGCGCACGGCGTTGATCCAGGGCGCTTCATCCAGGAGAACCGGCGGGAGCGGCAGCCAGCGGAATCCCGCGAGATCCGCAAGCTGGGAAAGCTCGAGACTGGCCGGGTCCCCGCCGACAAAGGGGACCGGAGAGGTCCCCGGCGGACTGATCAACCCCCGGTGGGCGAGCATCTCGAGCTCCGTGGGGCCCAGCGGTGAACCGGCACGGCCGCGTTCCGGGACGGCCTCCGGACCACGTACGGAGATCTCCCGCGGCGGAAACGCACTGTCGAGGAACACGTACAGATCGTTCTTGACCTTTTTCAGCTCCGATGGACGGACGAATATGCCGTCGTCAGGGAAGCCGGAGTTGTTCGTGAAGGAAAGGACTCCGGGTCGGAAGGCAGACTCACCCGATTCTTTCAGCAGGGCCGCAAGGATGGAGCGGAAAGGCTTTCTCGCCGCGGCCGGAGCAACGTTCGTCTGCCGGGAAAAAATGGGGAATCCGGGCGTCTCGAAGGTGAGAAGACCCCCGGTTCCGAATGTGACCCGAAGATCGAGCGGGATCTTGTACATCGGAAACGATGCCTCCCGTGGCTGCGGGAGATCGAGGAACCGGGAGGAGAGCTGACGCATCTCCTGACCCCGCCCGGGCATGGCGGGTGCCGCATCGCGGGGCACCTCGACGCTCACGGTCTCACCCGGGCGCGCGAATCTCACCTCGCGCCCCTCCTTGAGAATCCGCAGGACGGGGAACGCGATCTGATCCTGGCTTCCTTCCGGGATGAATGCCAGCCCGTCGTGCAGGGACAGGTCTCCTTCCAGGTGAAGAACCACCTGCCTGCCCTGGACCGTTTCCACGTTTCCCAGGAAGGCGCCCCGGTGCGCCGGTGAGCCAGGTTCGAGGACCCGTGAGCCGAGTGCCGAGTTGAGCCATCCGGAAGTCCTGGTTCTCGAGAATCCCAGCTCCGATCTCCGGACGAGCTCCTCGTATTCCGCGGCAGGGATCTCGTCTCCCCGGTCCAGCACTTCGCGGTACAGACGCGTGACGTTGAAGACATACTCGGGTGATTTCATCCGACCCTCGATCTTCAGGGCATCGATTCCGATCCCGGCCAGCTTCAGAACGTCCCTTCCGAGGAACAAGTCCCGGGTGGAAAAGAGATGGGCGGGTTCACCCCCGCCCGATGCCTCATCCGCGCGGAAGACGCTGCGGCAGACCTGGGCACAGTCGCCGCGATTTCCCGATCTGCCCGTCAGAGCCCAGGAGGCGAGGCATACCCCGGAAAAGCTGTAGCACAGGGCGCCGTGGATGAACACTTCCAGCTCCATGCGCGGATGCCGGGACCGAAGCGCCCGGATCCTTTCCAGAGAAAGCTCACGCGCAAGGATGGCACGCCGGATGCCGAGCTGCTCGGCGATTTCGAGGCCCGAATCGTTGTGTACTCCCATCTGGGTGGAGGCATGGATCGGCAGCCCGGGAAAGTCGTGGCGGACCATGTCGCAGACCCCGAGGTCCTGGACGATCACCCCGTCGATGCGGAGAGCTTCGAGCCACGCGAGAGTCTCGCGGAGACGGGGCATCTCCTCTTCACGGACGACAGTGTTGAGGGTGACGTAGATCTTTTTGCCCCTGTCAGCGGCGAGCTGCCGGATCCGGCGGAGCTGGGCAAGGGTGAAATTCTGCGCCGCGGCGCGCGCGGAGAACTCACGCAGGCCGAGATAGACGCCGTCCGCGCCTGCCTCGAAGGCCTGGAAGGCGGCGAGGAAGCTGCCGCCGGGCGCGAGGAGCTCGGGCTTTTTCACCCCGGAGGTCCGCCCAGGATCGTGACCACGGTGACCAGTTCCTCCCCCGCCGGAAGCTTGACGCGCGCCTGCTCTCCCTGCTTCTTTCCCACCAATGCGCGCGCAAGCGGGGAAATCCAGCTCACCCAGCCCCGTGCCGGATCGCTTTCGTCCACGCCGACGATCCTGTAGGTCCGCCCGGTTCCCGATGCCTCGCGGACCGTCACGGTCGTTCCAAACACCACGCGGTCCGGTTTCCGGCTGTCGGGGGAGACGACCTCCATGATCGCCCTCATGCGGGACAGGTACTCGATGCGGCGGTCGACCTCGCGGAGCCTCGGCGCGGCGAGCGCGAGAAGCTCGTCAAGCTCGGCGCGGAGACGTGCCGCGCCCTCCGGCGTCACGTAGTTCTTGGCGCCCGGCGGCAGAGGAATCTTCAGCTCGGGGGCGTCATTCTCGCGGGATTCGGACGCGGATTCGTCGACAAAAGCCCTGCTCACGCCGCGCCCCGATGCGTCACCCTGGCAACCGCCTCCACGTGCGAGGTCTGCGGATAGAAGTCAAACAGGCGGACATCGTCCAGGACGTATCCCTCCGCAATGAGCACGGCAAGGTCCCGGGCGAGTGTGACAGGATTGCAGGACACGTAGATGAGCCGGCGGGGCGTGCTCTCAGTGAGCCACGTCCGCACCTCTGCGCTGAGGCCGGCACGCGGCGGATCGACGATGACCGCGTCCAGGGGGGCTCGGGCTGCTCCTGACGTGATCCACTGCTCCACGGTCATGGGATAGAACTCGGGGGATCCGCCGGTGACATTGCGCCTTGCGTACGAGATGCTCATCGCTCGCGACTCCACGAGAAAGGTACGGGAAAACTTTTCCGCCACAAAGGCGCCAAAAAGACCGACTCCGCAGTACAGGTCGGCCGCCGTTTCCCCCTGGAGGCCGGCCAGGGCCCATGGCACGAGCTTCTGCAGCACTCCGACATTGGACTGGAAGAAACAGCCGACAGAGAAGAAAATCTCGCGGCCATTCACCTTCACCGCAAGGTCGCGGCTGTCATCACGGCCCTCCACGGCAAGCGTCTCGCCGTCCGCAAAGACCGTAAATCGTTCCAGCCCGTCCGGAGGCGGAGTCTCTCCGCGGAAAAGCCGTCCCATGGCGGGTGAAACGATCGGGCACTCGTCGACCGGGACCACTCGAATGCTGCGTGCGCCCATGTAGCCGATGCCGCCCCGCGGCCCGCAATGGACCTGGGCCCGGTTTCTCGCCTGCCATGGGGCGGACGGCTCGATCGGCAGGTCCTCCCTCCCGATCCGTCCCGTGCGCCTCAGTGCCTCCACCGCAATGGAAACCTTCAGCCGAAGCTGTTCCGCGTAGTCGATGTGCAGCCAGTCGCACCCTCCGCAGACACCCGCGTACCGGCAGCCCGGCTCGACCCGATGAACGGACGGCTCAAGGATCTCGACGAGGACCGCCCGGTCGTAGTCCCGCCGGCTGTGCACCACGCGGATGCGCACGCGCTCTCCAGGGAGGACGCCGGGGACGAACACGGCCTTGCCGTTGAGGAATCCCAGCCCGTCTCCGCCGGCAACGAGCCTCGTGATGGAGAGCTCGTTCACGGGAAGAACCGTTCCTCCACCATCGCGCAGAGGCAGTGGTACACGGGAAGGTGCAGCTCCTGGATCTCGAATGTCCGGACCGCCGGCACATTGACAAGGATGTCGCACAGGCCGGCCATCTTTCCGCCCCCCCTGCCCGTCAGGCCGATCGTGGTCATGCCCATGGCACGGCCAACGACCAGCGCCGAACGGACATTGGAGGCGTTCCCCGACGTGCTGATCCCGAGAAGCACGTCCCCCTTCTTCCCATGACCGTACGCTGCCTGGGCATACGCAAGGTCAGGGCTCACGTCGTTGCCGAACGCGGACAGCAGCGCCGAGCCTGCCATCAGGTTGACCGCGGGCAGCGCGCCCTGCAGGCACTCGGCGAGCGCCGGCCCAAGAGCGGGATCGGCGGCTCGGAGCCGGGCGCGCATGTCCTCGGGCACCGGCCGCGGTCTGAGGTACCCCTTCATCAGCTCTCCCACGATGTGATCCGAGTCCGCCGCGCTCCCGCCGTTTCCGCATACCATGAGCTTCCCGCCTGATGCGTAGCACTCCGACAGCGCTTGAAACGCTGCTTCGATGTCGTGCCGGCACGCGGAAAGCGAGGGATATCTCGCAACGAGCTCGTCCAGGTGGTTCATCGTTTCTCCTTTCGGGGATCGCCATGCCGTGCCAGGCCATCCACCGCCACGGAAAGCGACGCATAATCCCCGATGTTGTCTCCCAGCTTCGCGGGCACGACCTCGCAGACGCGTGCCGTGCCGGGGAGCGCCTCCCGGGCGATTTCGGCGTCCATGGCAGGCTGCAGGAACCGGCGGCAGCGGATGAAGATGCTGCCGATCACGATCCGCTGGGGGTTGAGAATATCCATCAGGAGGGCGAGACCGCGGCCCAGGTAGCGCCCCGTGGTTGCCAGCACTTCCCGGGCCAGCGGATCCCCGGCCTCGGCAGCGTCTCCCACGGCTTTTGCCGTGATGGAGTCCAGCGCCGCCGCGTCAGGACAGAAGGAGACGGTGCGGCCGGTGGCGAGCCATTTCTCCGCCTCCGCGCGCGCCAACCGGGCAATCCCCCCCCCGCTGCAGAAACCCTCGAACGAACCGGCTTTCCCGTACCCCTCCGGGCCTTCCTCCGCCAGGCGGATATGGCCGACTTCCCCTCCGAGATCGCTCGTTCCTTCGTACAGCCTTCCGTCCAGGATGAGTCCCGCGCCCATCCCCGTCCCGAAGGTGAGAAAGATCATGTTGCGGGTCCCCATCCCGGCCCCGAGCCGCCACTCGGCCAGGGCGCACGAGTTGGCGTCGTTCTGCAGGAATGCCCTGCACCCAAGGGCCTTCTGCAGCTCTTCCACGATCGGCACCCGATCCCACCCGGGGAGGTTCGGCGGGGACAGGAGAACGCCTTCCCTGCTGTCCAGGGGGCCGCCGCAGCTCACCCCGATCGCGTCAGGCCCCCTGCGCGGCCCCTTCTCTTTCAGAAGGGCCCGAGCCTCCTCGCAGATCATTCCCAGCGCTTCGCGCCATGACCGGGAGGCCGGCTCCGTCGGGAAGGTGCGCCGGCCGATGACCTGAAGCCCGTGCGGGTGAGTGGCGGCCGCCACGATCGCCGTC
>PMZS01000109.1 GCA_003170115.1 Spirochaetaceae bacterium | reverse complement strand
CGGTCGTACTTCACGAGGGTTCGCGTGTAGGTGAGGAAGAGGATCGACGCACCGGAATGCAGCGCGAGCTCCGTCTCGCGCTCCCGGACGGCCGCACCGAAGGCATGAAGGAGCACGATCGTCTTCCCGGTGCCGGCTCCACCCCTGATGAGGAAATCGTGGCCCGGACGCGCATCCGCGACCGCCTGTTCCTGCTCGGCCGTGAGCCGCATGACGCCCCGCTCGTAGTCCATGCGGGTCCGCGTGTACAGGGAAAACCGGTTCACGTTCCTCACGTAGGAATCCAGGTCACGGTAGGCTTCCAGCTGCTGCACGAGGGTCGTCTTCAGCCTTTGGCATTCGGCGAGCTCCCCGTCCAGCGCAGCAGCCCGCTCTCTGCCCGTTTCCCCGCGAGCGTGCTCGCGGTCGCGCTCTGCGCTGAGCCGCAGGGCTTCCCCTTCCAGCTCGGCGAGACGCTGCTTCTTCTGCGCCCATTCGGTGGATTGCGCCAGGAGCTTCCCGTGCTCGGTTTCCGCCAGCTCGTCCTGGATTCGGTTCCGTTCACCGCCCTCAGCGAGCGGAGCCTTTCTCTCATCCCAGCGGAGAAGGGGCTTCGCGAAGTCCAGCAGAGCGGGAGATTCGATCCGGCAAAAACCGCAGAACCTCAGGAAATTGTACCGCGCCGCAAGAGCCTCTTCGGTGTCGTGGCCGTCCGCAGATCCCACGCGATCAAGGACATCGTGTTCCTCGACGAGCCGCTCGATGGTCTCCCGTTCGTCGTTTCGGCGCACGCCCCGCCTGCGGGAGAACGCTCGGAGGAGATCGGCAAAGCCGCCGATTCCGGCGAGCTCGGGGGAGAGCTCCCGCACGTATTCCTCAATGAAAGAGTGAATCTGCGAAATCAGGAGGGTGGATTCCTCACCCTCCTGACGACAGAGGAGCGCAAGGCGCGATTCCAGGGAAGAGGACAGCCCGGTTGCTGCGGGCGGCACCGGGCGAGTGATATTCACGTCTTCTGCGGGCACAGCGGCACCTGTACCGGCACACTATAGCACTCCGATCGCCCGCCGTCGCTCCCCGGCGCTCCCCCGCACGGGGTGTAGACCCCCCACGGCCCGGAATTGTACGCTCTACGACGGGTTGCGACATGGACGAGGAGAAGACGAGACTGGCTCTGGACAATCAGGTCGAGGCATCGCTGCTCGATCTCATGCTCCAGGAAGACGGAGTACCCCACTTCGTCCGTTCGTACAACGACCGTGCCTATGATGGTCTGTGGCAGTTCCAGGAGGGGTGGGGTTACGTGGAGACCCCGGTCCGCTATGCCAGCGGCGTGAAAGTGCTCCTCGAAATGATGCGGCACAACAGATTTTCCGAAGGCGAGTGATCCGGATTAAAAAAGCGGGCCCCGAAGGGCCCGCCTCAGGCAGTCCTAGTAGACCGTCTTCCAGTCCGCGATGTTCTTCGCGTCGAACTTGAACGGGGGGCCGAGAAGGACTTCGGTTCCGCCGTCCGGGGCCTTGGTGATCGTGTAGTCTCCAAGGCGTCCCGCCTTGAACTTGTCGCCCACCGCGCCGGTGATCTTGCCCTGCACGAGCGCGACACCAACGTACGCGCCCAGGTACCCGACGTCGATCGGGTTCCAGAGGAACATGTACGGGCAGGCGCCGCTCTCGATGTAGCTGGCCATCTCGGACGGAAGTCCGAGACCCGTGATCAGAACCTTGCCGATGAGGCCTTTGTCCGTGATCACCTTCCCCGCCGCCGCGATGCCGACGGTGGTCGGTGCGATGATGACCTTCAGGTTCGGGAAGGAGGCCAGGAGGCCTTCAGCTTCCGACACCGACTTGTCGCGCAGGTCATCGCCGTAGGCGATCTTCACGAGCTTCAGGCTGGCGTACTTCGGCAGAGCCAGCTCCTTCTTCATGTAGTCGATCCAGAGGTTCTGGTTCGACGCCTGGCTGGTCGCCGAGAGGATGGCGATGTCGCCGCTTCCCTTCGCCATGTCGAACGCGGCCTCGACGAGCGTGCGGCCGATTTTCTCCGAGTCAGCCTGGTTCACGTGCGTGAGCCGGCTGGCGGGGTTGACCGACGAGTCGAGTGAAAACACCTTGATGCCCGCGTTCTTGGCCTTCGTCAGAACGGGCTGCAGCGCGTCGAAGTCGTTGCCGACGATGCAGATTGCCGCGACCTTCTGGGAGATCAGCGACTCGAGGATCTGGATCTGCGCCTCAGCCGTGGGCTGAGCCGGAGCCTGCAGGATCGCCGTGAATCCCTGCTCCTCGATGCCGGCCTTGAAGCCGCCCATCTGCTTGTCGCCGTACGGGTTGCCCGTGTTCTTGAACACGATGGCGTACTTCGCCCCGGCTCCCCCGCCCGCTTTTTCGCCGCCTCCCGACGCGAAGAGCGCGACGGGCAGAGCGATGGCCATGATCGCGATGACCAGGGCCGCCTTTGTGAAGAACTTTGACATAGACTCCTCCTTATGGAGTTTTGTCGTTCGACTGCTCCTCCGCGGCGACAGTCGCCGAAGCGGGCAGCGAACGCTGATACCTGCCACGAAACCGAACGTTGAGAATGAGAACAGAGAGGATCAGGAGCAGACCCACGATTATCAATAGCACCTGTGCCGAAATATTGATCAGCCCCAGACCGTAGTTCAGGAATCCAATGATGAAGACTGCCAGGATCGGTCCGCCGATCCGCCCCTTTCCGCCGGATGTGCTCACACCGCCGAGGACCACCATGGCGATCACCTCCAGCTCGTACCCCTGGGCCACGTTCGGACGGGTGCTGCCCATCCGCGAGGTGAGGAAAAGCGCCGTGAATCCCGCCATGAGACCGGTCAGGACGCTCACGACGATGATGACGGAATCGGTCTTGATGCCGGAGTACCGCGACGCGGTGAGGTTGCTGCCCATTCCGTAAATCTTGCGTCCGAAGCTCGTCTTGTGCAGCAAAATGCCGAAAGCGACGGCGCAGATGGCAAAGACGATGACCATGATCGGCACGCCGCCAACGGAGCCCCACCCCAGGGCCGAGTACCAGGTCGGGAACTTTCCGGACGCCTGGTCTTCCAGGATCACGTAGGCGATGCCGCGGAAGATGATCATGGTGGCCAGCGTGACAATGACGGAGGAAAGCTCCTTGAATTTCGTCATCAGCAGGCCATTGATCAGGCCGCACGTGGTGGCAACTACCAGGCAGAGCAGGATGGCCAGCGGCATGGGAAGGCCGGCATTGAATGTTACCGCCATGATCACGGCGGACAGGGCGACGGTCGATGCAACGGAGATGTCGATGTTTCCCAGGATGATCACCATCGTCATGGGCAGGACGAGGAACGCCTTGTCCAGGAAGGTCATAGGCGTATTGACGAAGGTGTCGACGCTGAAGAAGTAGCTGGAGATTCCGCTGTTGATGACCATGATCGCGATGAAGATGAGGACGAGCAGCCACTCCCACTGCAGGAAGAATCTCTTCCAGCTCCATGCCCGTTCCATGCGTATGGATCGCTCCACTTTCATCCCTTCCTCAGATCGCGCGTTTCCGCAGAGCAAACCGCTGGTTGTTGCGCTTCACCAGAACGTTCGTGAGAACCGCCGCGAGGATCACGACCCCCTGGATGGCCTGCTGCCAGAATGGCGACACATTGATCAGCGGCAGGGCATTGTTGAGGATCCCCAGGAGGATCGTGCCAAGGATCAGGCCGGATACCTTCCCGCTCCCGCCGGAGATGCTGACGCCACCCAGCACGACTGCCGCAATCACGCTCAGCTCGTATCCGACCGCCGTGTCCCCCTGCGCGGAGGCGAACTTGGCGACCCAGAGGACGCCGCCGAGGCCGGCCAGGACTCCCATGATCACGTAGACCAGGAAAATAATGCGGCGCCTCGGGATGCCGGAAATGTCCGCGGCGGCGGGATTCGATCCGACCGCGTAGATCTGCCGCCCCGTCTTCATGTGGTTGATGAAATAGAAGAATGCGAGGTAGATCACGACGGCGATGACGATGAGGTTGCTCACGCCCAGGATGGTGCCTGTCGCGAGCTTCTTGAAACCGTCCGACATCTGGTACGAGCTCACCCAGGCGCCCTTGCTGACGAGGTAGGTGACGCCGCGGATGATGTTCATGAAACCGAGGGTCGCGATGATCGGAAGAACATTGAATCGAGCAATGAGAACCCCGATCAGAGCGCCGCACACCGCACCGACGGCCATCCCCTCCAGCAGGGAGAGGAGAGGCGATATCGACGGATGCGCGAACACGGTGAGGGCGCTGACCATGCCGGACAGGGCGACCGTCGCTCCGATGGACAGGTCGATGCCCGCCGTCAGGAGCACCATCATCATGCCGACGGAGAGGATGCTCAGGATCGCGGTATTCGCGAGGAGATCGCGGATATTGGAGAACGTGAGGAAGTTGTGATTGCGGAGCTGGAATATCGCACAAAGGATGACGATGAACGCCAGGAGCCCCAGCTCTCTGAATGCGCCCGCTCCCGCGGTCGCCGGCCGGAAGCTCTCTGAGAATGTGGCTGCCCGCCTCATGCGGCCCCCGACCCCGGCACTGCCGCGCGGAGTATCGATTCCTGGGTTGCCGAGCTGGTCTGGAGGACCTCCGACACCCTGCCCTCCTTCATGACCACGATCCGATCACTCATGCCCAGCACCTCGGCCATTTCGGAGGAGACCATGATGATGCCGTACCCCATGGCCGCCAGGTCGTTCATGATGTTGAATATTGCCGTCTTGGCGCCGACGTCGACCCCTTTGGTAGGCTCGTCCAGGATTATTACCTTCAGCTTCCCCGCAAGCAGCTTGGCGACGATTATTTTCTGCTGGTTGCCGCCGGAGAGCGTGGCCGCCGTGTCGAACACACTGCCGGCCCTCACGTCCAGTTTTTCCACAAGCTCCTTCGTGACCACGTTCTCGCGTTTCGTGTCCAGCCACCCCATGCGGGCGAAGTTCCTCAGCGTCGGCAGGGTCACGTTCTTGGAAAGCTCCCACTGTAGAACGAGCCCCTGCCGCAGCCGATCCTCGGGAAGATACCCGATGCCTTTCTGGATCGCCTGATTCGGGTTGGCGATCTGCATCTCCTCGCCGTCCAGGAAGACGCGCCCGCTGTCCGCCCGGGTGACGCCGTAGATCGCCTCGCAGACCTCGGTGCGCCCGGCGCCGATGAGGCCGGTGATGGCGAGGATCTCGCCCTTGTGGACGGAGAACGAGACGTCCTTGAAATACCCTGTGCGCGACAGCCCCTCGACGCGGAGTATCTCTTCGCCGATCTTCACCGACCGCTTGGGGAAGAACTGCGTGATCTCGCGGCCGACCATGGCCATGATGAGATCCTCGTGCCGGACCTCGTTCAGGTTCCAGGTGCCGACGAAACGGGAATCGCGGAAGACCGTGACACGGCTGGCGAGGCGGTACATGTCCTCCATGCGGTGCGAGATGAAGATGATGGAGACTCCCTTGTCGCGAAGTCCCTCGGTGATCTTGTACAGGTCTTCGCTCTCCCGGTTGGTGAGCGGCGCGGTCGGCTCATCCATGATGATGACCCGCGCGTTCGTGGAGAGCGCCTTCCCGATCTCGACGATCTGCTGCTGGGCCACCGAGAGGCTGCCCATGATGGCGCGGGGGTCGAAGTCCGCATCCAGCCTCTGGAGCAGCTCCTCCGCCCGTCCATGCAGATCCTTCCAGTCGATCATGCGGAAGAGGGGATGAATCTTTTCGTGCCCGATGAAGATATTCTCCGTGACGGAAAGGTCGGGATAGCAGGTGACATGCTGGTAGATCGCCGCGATGCCGAGTTTCTGGGAGTCGCCGGTGTTGCGGATCTCCACGCGGGCCCCGTCCAAAAGGATCTCCCCCTCGTCGGGCTGGTACACGCCCGTAATCACCTTGATGAGGGTGGACTTGCCGGCACCGTTCTCCCCTATCAGCGCGTGGATCTCGCCCGGCTTCAGGTCGAAGTGCACGTCGTCCAGCGCCTTCACGCCGGGGAACGTCTTGGTGATGTGCTTCAGCTCGAGAATGCGCTCTGCCACCTCGTTGGGCTCCTGTCAGCAGACTCTCATGCATTCGATCCCCTCGAGATGCGCGAGCTTCTCGAGGCGGTCCGCGATGTGCCCCACGCCGATTGCGCAGTGGTGCGCCGGCCCGGCGCGGGACCATCGATCCGTGAACTCCCGGGCGGAGAGGGAAAAGCGGTACCTGCTGTTCGTGTTTCCGATCTGGAGAGTCGGACCCGGCACTGATTCTCCTTCCGCGGTGAGGAAGAAAGTCCCTCCTCCTCTTCCCTGGACGACCGACAGGAGGGTTACCGGCCCATGCCTGACGCTCATCTGGATGGAAAGCCCCTTTCCGGGCTTCCCATGGTAGACGGGCAGGGGGACGAGCCCCACGGCGCCCTCGGCGATCCCCGGATGTGCCGGGCCATCGTGGCCCCAGAGCACGACGTCGTCGTCGTAATCGACGATTTAGAACTCTGAGAAGGAGCCTCCCGCGCCGAAGCAATCCATTATCTTCATCGCCAGGACATTCTTGACTTCGCACTCCCCTGCCACGGGAATGTGATGCGCGGTGAGCAGGGTATTTCCGGCGATGACTGAAGTGACAATGTCTTCGTGCTCATTGCCCTCCACGCCTTCGTAGTAGTATGCCATGGCTGACAGCTTCTTGTCAGCAATCAAAAGGTCGAGCGCGCAGGAAGTGCGGGCGGCGCGCACGAGCTCTGCCTTCTCGCATTGGGGAGAAACCCGGAACTCGCGCTCGAACTGGGCGAGCTTTTCCTGGATCTGCACGGGGCTGACCCGGTCTCGATGCTGCTTCAGCAGGTCCATCTCGATGAGCTCGAAGTGGCTGCCGAACGCGCCCTCCAGCCCGGTGACGTCCGTATAGACGTCCAGCATGCCGGCGTAGTAGTGCCCCAGCATGCCGACCCGGGCATCGCGGATCTCACGGCGGACGACGATTGCGTCAACCCATGCGGCGATCTGGCTCCACGCGTACTCTTCTTTCAGCCAGCCGGTCACAAGGTGGAAATCGATTCCGACCCTGTTGAAGACGTTGGCGATCTCCGGAGCGGAGCAGGCCTGGCAATGGGCCAGCCACTCGCCGGTCATGACGCCGCGGTCGCCGAGTGCATTGAACTGCTCGTAGTTCATCGAGGACACCGGTTGGAGGCTCAGAACGATGATGGGAACCCGGGTTCTTTGTGCGACGGGAAGCACGGTGGAGGAGAGGGCGTAGGTGGAGATGAAGAGAAAGATCGCGTCTACGTTCTGTTCAATGAAGAGCTGCGCGGCGGCGAGCGCCTTTTCGGGAGTGTCGACAAGCCCGGCATCCACGATTTCCACGTTCATCAGGGAGAGCCGCTCCGCGATGTAGCCCTGGTATCCCAGGAGACGCTCCTTCAGCCCTTTGAATTGAGGCCAGTAGGTTTCCAGGCCGATGCCGAAAATGCCGATCCTGCCCCGCGCGGTCATTTCTCTTCCGGTCGCATTCTGCACAAGTATTCAATGTACGGTCTGCGTCGAGAATGGACTATTCCTTCCTATAAATGGAGGAAACCCGCAAAAATGGACAAAACTTGTCGGGATGGGCGAAAAATGGTAGAAGGGATTCATGGTCCCGAGTGACGCCAACGGGAGGAAGAGTTTTTTTCGTTACCTCACGTACAGTGAGGAAGACGAGAAGTGGCAGCTCGTCTGTACCGACGCCGGCTATTGCGAGGTGCCGCCCTGCACCACGTACCCGCCAAACAAGGAAGGGCACCCGCAGGCTTTCAAGTCTGTTGCCGTCGGCCGAACGCTGGCGGAATACCAGATCATCTACATCACGAAGGGCCGGGGGGTTTTCGAAACAAACCAGACAACTTATGTCGTTGTGCCCGGTTCCATCCTGCTCGTGCTGCCGGGAGTCCGACACTTCTACAAGCCTGAGTTCGATGTGGGCTGGACGGAATACTGGGTCGGTTTCAAGGGACCCCACGCGGACACCCTGCGTGAGCAGGGCTTCCTCTCACCGAAAAAGCCCCTCTACGAGGTGGGCCTGCAGAACAGTCTCCTCTCCATATACTCGCAGATCTTCGAGCTCGTCCAGAACCAGCAGCCCCTCTACCAGGTCAGGGCGAGCTCCCTTGTCCTGACTCTCATCTCCGAAATCCTCGCGCACGAACGCAGGACGGTGCAGCACTCCAACTCGGAGCAGCTCGTGGAGAGGGCGAAGTTCTTCATGGAAGAGAACATCTACCGCGAAGTCAATCTCAACGGATTCGGGGAGATGCTTGGCGTCAGCACCTCCCATCTGAACTCGGTTTTCAAGTCCTACACCGCCATGACTCCCTATCAATACTTCATCAGCATAAAGATCAGGAGGGCGAAGGAGCTGCTGGAAAGCGGCGACTGGGCGATAAAGGAAGTGGCCTTCCGCCTCGGCTTCGACGACCAGTACTATTTCTCGCGACTCTTCAGGAAGAAGACCGGAATTCCGCCCTCACGATGGAGCGCGTTCGTCCATCAATGAAGGCAACAGCCCGACCGAGGAGATTCCCATGACCCGATCCGCATTCACAATGAAGCTCAAGGACCACAACACCGCGGATCTTCTGCCCTCGCGGGAGATCGTGAAGAAGTGGTGGACCTGCATCGCCGACCTGATGGAGTGCAACCCGGACAAATCGCCCGTCATGGTTCCGCTGAAGGAAGTCTTCCACCTGGATTGACCCGACGTGCTTGCATACTTCGCCAAGCGGCTTCTCCTGATAATTCCGACCTTCCTCGGCATCACCATGGTGCTTTTCCTGATCACGCGCATCGTTCCCGGCGGTCCGCTGGAGGAGGCGATCAACGCCCACGTCTTCAACGCGGGCCGCCCGGCCGAGGGGGGAGGCCGACCGGGGGCTGCCAGGCAGAGCGCACAAAACCTGAGCGACGTGCAACTGGCCGGCCTGAAGGCTTTCTACGGCCTGGACAAGCCGCTGGTGCCGGCATACGCCGCGTGGCTCGGCAGGGTGGTCAGGCTGGATTTCGGGAAATCGACGCGCTACAGCGACCCCGTCCTGCCGATGATCATGGATCGCGTGCCCGTCTCCCTGTACTTCGGCCTCATATCGCTCATCCTTGCCTACCTCGTGTCCATCCCCCTGGGAATCGCGAAAGCCCTGAGGCACAGGGGGGCTTTCGACAACGTGAGCTCGGCCCTCGTCTTCGTGGGATATGCCCTGCCGGGTTACGTCGTCGGGATAATCCTGCTTTCGATTTTCGCCTTCAAGCTGGGCTGGCTGCCTCTGGGAGGAATGCAGTCGCCATTCTTCGACAGCCTGGGCCTCGGGGACAGGATTCTCGACCGGGTGACGCATCTCGTCCTGCCGCTCGTTTCCTATGTCATCGGAGACTTCGCAATGCTCACCATGATGACGAAGAACAACCTCATGGAGCAGATGGCGGCCGACTATGTCCGCACGGCGGTGGCGAAGGGTCTGTCATTCCGGTCTGCCATGTGGCGGCACGCACTGCGAAACAGCCTGATCCCCGTTGCATCGGGATTCGGGGGGATCGTGACGGTCTTCCTGGCCGGCTCCTTCCTGATCGAGAACATCTTCAATATCCGGGGGATGGGCATGCTCGGCTACACGGCCCTGATGGACCACGACTATCCCGTCGTGCTCGGGGTCGTCGCCATCAGCTCCTTCGCGTCGCTCCTTGGCAACATCCTGGGTGACTTCTTTGTCGCCCTCGTGGACCCGCGTGTGAAATTCGGGGTCCGCGCGTGAGGCCGCGGCTTGATCCCCTGACACGCGAAAGGTTCCGGCGATTCAGGTCGATCAGGCGGGCCTGGATCTCCTTGTGGGTACTCATCCTCCTCATCGGCCTTTCACTCGTCGCGGAGCTCCTGGTCAACTCCCGGCCGATCATGGTCTGGTACCAGGGCAGGTTGTACCTCCCGACGTACGACCGGGTCCGCTTCGGGGACGAGCTGGGCCTGGGCTACCATTATGAGGCCAACTATCGCGACCTTGCGTTGAAGCTGGCGAAGGATGGCTCGGGCTGGGTCCTGATGCCCATCGTCCCGTACAATCCCCTTGAACAGGAATTCCGTGACGGTTCGTATCCTCCCTACCCGCCGTCAGTGTCCCTTCGCCATTTCCTGGGCACCGACCGGATAGGAAGGGATATTCTTGCCCGGCTCTTCTACGGCTTCAGGATTGCCATCTTCTTCTCCCTCGGGTTCGTCCTGGTGACCTTCGTGGCCGGAACTCTCCTCGGAATCCTCATGGGGTACGTGGGAGGCAGGTTCGACCTGGTAGTGCAGCGGCTCATCGAGATCTGGGAGCAGGTCCCGTTCCTGTACGTGGTCATGCTCGTGGTCTCCATCTTCCAGCCCGAGTTTTTCCTGTTCCTCGCCATCTTCATCATCTTCGGGTGGACCTCGCGCACGTGGGCGGTCCGCGCGATGACCTACCGTGAGCGGGAGCGGGACTACGTCCTGGCCGCGCGCACGATGGGTGCGAGCACCTGGCGCATCATCAGCGTGCACATTCTCCCCAACATCCTCGTTGTGGTGCTCACCAGCCTGCCCTTCGCCGTCGAAGGGGCGATCAGCGCGCTGACGGCCCTGGATTACCTGGGGTTCGGCCTCCGTCCGCCGACGCCGAGCTGGGGAGAGCTCATCAGCCAGGGAATCTCGGCATACCAGGCCGCCCCGTGGATCATCGCGTCCGTCGGAGGCGCAATGACATTCGTGCTGGTGCTCATCGCCTTTGTGGGAGAAGGGCTGCGCGATGCATTCGACCCGAAGAAGTACACGGTGTATCAGTAGATTATCAGGGGAAGGAGAAACGATGAGCACAGACTCCTGCGTCCGCAATGCCCTGCTCGCGGCAGCCCTCGGGTGCCTGGTGGGCGGCACCGGCGCGTGGGCACAGGCATATACGTCCAGGGCGCTGGATGCGGATGAGAGGGCAATGGCGGCCGAAAAGCGGCCCAGCTTTGCCAGCCCGACGGTTGAGGACAAGGGAATGACCGTGAGCGGCCTGCCGGAGAAGCTGGTCTGGTACACGAGCAGACCGGGCGTGTTCGGCTCCCCGCGGGCGAAGCAGGGAGGAACGTACCGCGGGTACATCGCCGAGTTCCCTGACACCTTCCGCACGGTGGGTCCGAATGCAAACGGGTCGTACCGGCCGTACTTCACGACAAGCCCGGGCCTGGTTGACAACAACGGAGAAACCAAGGAATGGATGCCGGCCCTGGCCACCGACTGGGCATTCGGCGCTGATGGCCGGAGCATCTATTTCAAGCTGAACGAGAAGGCACGGTGGACCGATGGAACACCTGTGACCTCCGCGGATTACACCTTCATGCTCGCGATGATGCGCAGCCCGAACATCCAGGACCCCTGGTACAACGAGTTCTACACGAAGCAGGTCGTCGACGTGAAAGCCTTCGGAGACTTCGTGATACGGGTCCAGGCCGGCGTGCCGATGGCCCGGGACGACCTCCTGTACAATGTGAACCTGACTCCCCGCCCCCGGCACTTCTATGCCGGGGAGATCAGGAAGGACTGGGTCGACGCCTTCCAGTGGACATTCGAGCCCACCGCGGGGCCCTACTCCCTGGCTTCCTACAAGAAAGGTGAGTCGCTCTCCTTCAAGAAGGTGAAGGACTGGTGGGGGTATCAGTACGACTACAACAGGTACCGGTTCAATGTCGATTCCCTGGAGTTCCGGGTCATCACCGGCGGGAACGACATCGTGCGGAACTATTTCTACAACGGGGAGATCGACTCCTATCCTCTCATCGTCCCGCAGGAATGGGCTGACGCTGAGACCCACGAGCCGGTGAAGAAGGGGTACATCGACCGGCAGTACAACTTCTACGTTCCGCTCACCGGAGTCTCCGGCATCATCCTGAACGTGAAGGATCCCCTCTTTGCGGACGTCCGGGTCCGGCGCGGGCTGTACTACGCAATCAACATCCAGAAAATGATCGACACGGCCCTCCGGGGGGAGTACAGCAGGTATCACAACATCGGTCTTGCGCACGTGTTCGCCGGAAATACGTTCGACGACGACAGCATCCGCAAGCCGGCTTTTGACCCCGGCAAGGCGGCGGAGCTTTTCGGCGCGGCCGGCTATTCCAGCTCAGGCGCCGACGGCATCCGGAAAAACGCGCAGGGCGACCGCTTGTCTTTCGAGCTTCTCTACCAGTCGCCCAACCACACCGAGCGACTCTCGGTGCTGAAGGAAGAGGCGAAAAAGGCCGGGCTGGAGATCCAGCTCAAGCTCATGCAGCAGGGAGCCTTCACCGCCGTGCGGGAAAAGAAGTTCCAGGCCTGGTGGGGCGGGATGTCCACGAGCCTCTACGACGACTACTGGGAGTACTTCCATTCAGTGAACGCGGCGGGAACGCAGACGAACAATTTCTGGGGCTATGCCGACAAGGACATGGACAAGCTCCTGGATTCGTTCAGAAGAGAAAGTGACCTCGCCCGGAAGGCGGCGCTGGACCGGCGGATCCAGAAAAAGGTGGATGAGGCCGCGCTGGTCATTCCGAACTACTACGTGCCCTACTGGCGAGGGGCCGCGTGGAAGTGGATCCGCTTCCCGGCATGGTTGTCCCAGAAATACTTCGATGACTTCTTCGATCCGTTCTCCGGGACGACCGGGTACACGGGCTATTTCTGGGTCGACGGTGACATCAGGAAGGAAGTCATCGATGCAGAGCGGGGCGGCAAGGTGTACACGCCGCGCATTGTGAAGGACGAGACGTACAGGAAGTAGGCGGACGATGAGCACGGCCGCGCATCACGAGAACGGTCCACTGCTGGAGGTCAGCGGGCTCTCCGTCGGCTTCGGCGAGGAATCGCGGAGCGTGGTCGAAGTGACATCCGGCGTATCCTTCTCCCTCAGTCCGGGGCAGACTCTCTCGCTGGTCGGAGAATCAGGCTGCGGAAAGAGCGTCACCGCCGCCGCGATCATGCAGCTCCTCCCCCACCCCGCGGGCCGGATCCTGTCAGGGTCTGTCCGCCTGGGAGGCCGTGAGATCCTGGGCCTGACGCCGAAGGAGCTGTACCGGCTCAGGGGCAGCGAGATGGCCATGATCTTCCAGGAGCCCATGACCTCTCTGAATCCCGTTCACACGGCCCTCGACCAGGTGGTCGAAGTGCTGAAGCTTCACCGGCCCGAGATCCCGCGGGGCGATCGACGGGCGGAGGCCGTGCGGCTGCTGGAAGAGGTGGAGATCTCCGCCGCGGCGCGACGGGCCGCGAGCTACCCCTTCCAGCTTTCCGGCGGGATGCGGCAGCGGGTCATGATCGCCATNNGACGTCACGGTCCAGGCCCAGATCCTCGCGCTCCTGAAGCGGGTGAGGTCCGAGCACGGCATGGGCATGCTCTCCATCACCCACGACATGTCCGTCGTGGCCCAGGTCGCCGACCTCGTGGTCGTGATGTACGCCGGGCATGTCGTGGAAACCGGGATTGCGCGCGAAATCTTCGAGCAGCCTTTGCATCCCTACACCAGGGGGCTGCTGGAATGCGCCCCCCGGCTGGATTCAGAGCCGCGCACGCGGCTGCGCTCGATCCCGGGAACCGTCCCCGCTCCGCGCGCCTACCCCTCTCACTGCAGGTACGCGGATCGCTGCCCGCACGCTGACGCGGAGTGCCGGGCGGGCCCGATTCCGCTCCGGACGGTCGGGAACAGGAAGGTTCGATGCATCAAGGTGAAGCCGTGACGGCCCGGGTGCTGGTGGAGACCCGCGGCCTCTCCGTCAGCTTTGCCCAGGCCCGGTTCAGCGGCCGGGCCGTCGTCCATGCCCTGAAGAACGTGAGCCTGACCGTCTCCGCGGGAGAGACTCTGGGCATCGTCGGGGAGACCGGCTGCGGGAAGAGCACCCTCTGCCGGAGCATCGTCCGTCTTTATCGCCCGAGCGCGGGGCAGATATATTTCGACGGAACGGACGTCAGCTCGCTGCCGGAGCGCATGCTCGGCGGCCTCCGCCGCGCCGTGCAGATGATTTTCCAGGACCCGGCCGATTCTCTGAATCCTCGGCTTCCCGTGGGTGCCATAATCGAGGAACCCCTGATCATCCAGACCTCGCTGAGCCCGTCCCGGCGCCGCGCGCGCGTGGAAGCGCTGCTCGGCGAGGTGGGCCTTCCCGTCAGCGCGTCCCAGAGGTACCCGCACGAGTTCTCGGGGGGCCAGCGGCAGCGCGCGGGCATCGCGCGGGCGCTGGCGGTGGAGCCGGAGCTGCTCGTGTG
>PMZS01000010.1 GCA_003170115.1 Spirochaetaceae bacterium | reverse complement strand
TTCCATTCGTCACGGGAGTGTATTGGTCCCTCACCAATTACAATCTGTCGCATCCCGCTTTTAAATTCATCGGGATTAACAACTATCTTGATTTATTCAGCCGCATAGACTTCTGGCAAACGCTGAGAGTGAGTGCGGTGTACGTTGTCGCCGCTGTGGGGGTCGAGCTGGTGCTTGGCCTGGGGATTGCGATGCTGCTGAACAGGGAGACGATCGCCGCCAGGATCTGCCGCCCGCTGCTCGTGCTGCCGCTCCTCATGGCTCCCGTACTCGCTACCTTGATGTGGAAGTTCATGCTCAGCAGTCAATACGGCGTCCTCAATTATTTTTTGAGCCTTATTGCACCGTCCTTGAGGCAATTTCCCTGGGCAGGGTCGGTGCGGTACGCCATGTTGACAGTCGTTCTTATCGATGTATGGATTTTCACACCCTTCATCGCGCTCCTTCTCCTTGCAGGGCTGCGCTCCCTCCCTGCGGCGCCTTTTGAAGCGGCGCGGGTCGACGGAGCCTCCCCCTGGTATGCATTCAGGCATTTGACGCTGTCCATGTTGACCCCGTTCCTCATCGTCGCGCTCATTTTCCGCATTATCGACACGATCCAACAGTTCGACATTCCCTACGTGCTCACCGAGGGAGGGCCGGGCGGCGCCCTCATGACCATGCAGGTGCGCGCCTACACGCAAACCTTCTCCTACCTCAACATCGGGATAGGAAGCGCCTACATGTTCATTACCTGGGTCATTGTCTACGCCGTAAGCAACTTTATGGTGAAGCTGTGGACGAAATGGCGTGTGACACTGGGTGGTTGATCGCATTTCGAAGACCGTATTTCCTGGAGCAAGGAGGATCGCTATGAGGCATGCCAAAGAGGAGCCGTTGCTCCTGAAAATAATCCTGGACGCGCTTCTCGTCGTCTTGTTTCTCGCAATTCTATTCCCGTTCGTCTGGATAGTCCTCGGGTCTTTCAAGACTGAAACGGATATACTTGCCTGGCCCCCGAAATTTCTCTTTCCGCGTACCCTGGATCACTTCAGGAACATTCTCTCGGGGGTGACATATGAACTTGGAAAAGCAAGCCTCCAGAGCAACATTGACATTGTAGGATTCTTCTTCAACAGCCTCATCGTGAGCTGCGGTTCAATAATCGTCTCGCTTCTCGTGGGAGTACCCGCCGCCTACGCGATTGCACGGTTCAAGTTCCGGGGAAGGGAAAACATTGCCTTTACGCTTCTCTCATTCCGATTCGCTCCGGCATTGATGGTCATCATCCCGCTCTATATAATCTTTCGAAAGCTCGGCTTGAATAACACCTACATTGGTCTGATCTGGGTCTATCAGTTGATCACTCTGCCCATGATCGTCTGGATACTGCGCGGCTATATCGAGGATATCTCACCCGAGCTTGAGGAGGCTTGCCTCGTGGACGGATACTCGCAATGGCGCACCTTCTGGCGAGTCACCCTTCCGCTTGCGCGGCCGGGAGTGGTTGCCGCAGCCCTGCTGGCGTTCATCTACGCCTGGAACAACTTCCTTTTTGGATTGATCCTCGGGGGCACGCACGTGCAGCCCATCACTTTGGGAGCGCTGCAATTCATAAGCACGGCGTACGTGCGGTATGGGGATATTTCCGCAACGATCGTTCTGGCTTTCATCCCCGCGCTCGCGCTTTCCATCTACTCGCAGCGACATCTCATCAGGGGCTTGAGCTTCGGTGCCGTAAAAGCGTAAGGCGGAGAAATGAGTACAGTTGTTTTCGAAGCAGTGACAAAGGCCTATGGAGAAACAAAGGCAGTCAAGGATCTGTCCCTGGAAATTGCCGAAGAAGAGTTCTTTGTCATCGTGGGACCCTCAGGTGCGGGCAAGACCACGACTTTGAAGCTCGTGGCAGGGCTTCTGCCCTTGACGAGCGGGAGGTTGTATATCGGAGGCACGCTGGCGAACTCCCTTTCACCGGCCGAGCGCAACGTCGCGATGACCTTCGAGTCCTACGCGCTGTACCCGCACAAGAGTGTCTTCGAGAACATCGCGAACCCTCTCCGCGCCCCGGGCATGAGGCTCTCCGAATCGGAAATCGGCGCGCGTGTTCACGCGATTGCGGAGATGCTCGGCATGGGGCAGCTTCTCGAGCGCCACCCCCGCGAGTTGAGCGGGGGTCAAAAACAGCGGGTTGCATTGGGCCGGGCGATGGTGCGCAGGCCATCGATCTTCCTGCTCGACGAGCCTCTCTCGCACGTGGATGCAAAGGTTCGGCAGCACATGCGCGTTGAGCTCAACAGGCTTCAGAAAGAGCTGAAAACGACAACGATTTATGTGACCCACGACTATGGAGAAGCTCTGTCGCTGGGGGATCGTATAGGCGTCCTTGATCATGGCGAGTTGATCCAGGTTGGTCCGCCTGAAGAGGTCTATAACAGGCCCGCCAATGAGTTCGTGGCGAGACACCTGGGCCAACCGGAGATCAACCTCATCGACATGAACGTCACACGCGTGAATGGCAGCGTGCACCTGAAGGGCGTGAAGAATCCGAAGCTCCAGTTCATTCTCGATGGAAAGCGTGCGGAGGTTGTCAAGCAGTCAAACTGCCAAAACGTGCGGATCGGAATACGACCGCACAAGAT
>PMZS01000354.1 GCA_003170115.1 Spirochaetaceae bacterium | reverse complement strand
AGCCTCACGACCGCCTGAAGGGAGGCGAAGTGGGCTCGGAAAGATCAATCAAGGCGTCTGCGCGGGAGGCCGGCTACATCCTGACGGGCAACGAGCCCGATCGGACGTAAAATGCCCCGCCTTGGGCCCTCGGTGGGCGCCTCTGCCGCCAACTCAGTTCGACAAGCTCCTAGTCCAATCACGAATCCTTTTTGAGGCACACCTAAGACCGTCACGATATGCCCTAATACTCGCCAGCCTTCTGTCGGCTCGCCGCCGAGAATCGCTTCTTCTCGGGGGAGCAAGAATATTTCGCGGGTTCCTTTACCGTAACGAATATATGCGCGGATCTCGTTGAAGCAGTTAGAAAGCATTATTTCAGTTGAATTCAAATTGGCAAGATAATTGAACGCTATCTTTGATAGGCATCTGCACACGGGTTCTGTGAGCACCGATTCGATAGTAACTTCAAGCTTCTCTTTCCCCTCGCTGTGCTGTCGAACCGATTCTTTGGGCCGGAAAACAAGGTTCAGGGAGCCGAGCAATCGGGACGCGGTCTCTTCAGCTACTTCGATAGTCAAGAATGAGCGCTCGTTGGTCAGGTCATACTTTGAGTAGTCGAAATCCTCAGCTTTGGGGAAATCTTTCACCAGGAAGAAATCGTATTCATCGCCGTTCCGAAGCTTGAACCCAATCTGTTCGAGAAGAACCGAACGCATGCCGCGTACTGTCTCATCGTACTCGAAATACCCGCGAGCGTTTTTGAACGGCCCCTCCAGTGGCGAAGCTGTAAGGCTCGCGCGTTTCCCCATGTGCTTGTAGTCTTTCGGATCCTGTACTCCATGAGAGAACCTGAGGAAACCTTCGTAAGTGTCGCGGGCTAGGAAATTGTCCAGATTGTTCGCAAAAAAAGAGTTGCATTCATCACATACTTTGCCACGCAGCGTGAGATTCTGTCCCTTGAACTTTCCAAAGCTCTGAGGTAAGACGTGCTCGCGTCCACTGAAATAGCCTTGCGATTTGTCCTCGAGGCAATAGATGCACCGCATTTGCTTGTCTTGCTTCGAATATCATTCAGTACAAAGTGAATCCAAAGTGTCAACGGGCGAGTGACCTGGAGGCTAGTGAGGAGTAGTCAACGAAAATGTGCCGTTCCTTGATACTGACAAATCCATGGTGTGGAGGATGTCCCTTCCAATAACCACATCGTGGGGTTGGGTTTCCTTGAGATTCTTCTCGAGGTCTTCGTGATGCCATTGCTTCACGTGGGTGCAAAACAAAACCTGCTCGAGGCGGCGGAAAAGGTTGTTTCCTTCGCTCTCGTCTTCCTCGTCGTCGGCCTGAGGCTCGGCGGAGGTTTCGCTGCCAACACGGCATTCGTGTCTGCGCCGGCCACCAGCTACCTGCTCGTCGCAGCGGGCGTGATCCGACTGCATCTCTTCCTGCAGCCGGCGGAGTGTTTCTGAGGGGTTTTCTTCAGAACTACCAGATCGTCACTGCGCTCCTTCTCAGCTCGATACTGTTCAGTCTGTTTCATCACAATCCTGCACAATTGACAGGGCCTTTCTTCTCAGGGGTTCTCTTTGGAGCGGCATATCTCCGGGCCAATGCTCACAAATGGAATATGGCTCGCCGCACGGGCGAACAGTACTGCCTCGGAGCTCTTGTCCCTCGGGGTCCGGGGTGATGATCCCATTCTCCTCGTTGTGCGAGAAGTTCTTGGAATCCTGCGTGTCGTGTCGAGCCTTTCCTTGCTCATGCTCCGCGCTCTGCGGAAAACATCGGCAAGGACTCCCGGCTCGTGAGTTGAAAATAAACATTACCTCGGCAATGATTGCTGGCGGTATCTTGTGTCAGTCTGCAAATCGGTTCATCGAGGAGGTGCTGCATGGCACAGCTTGACCCCAAGCGCGCGGTGACGATGATGAAGGCCCTCCGCGACCTGACCAGCGACGCGAATGGCAACCAGCGCGTCGTCTTCACCCCGACGTGGGCAAAGGCGGTCGATTTTTTCAAGGCAGAGCTGGCGAAGCTTTCGATTCCGGTCCGCATTGACGTTGCCGGCAACCTCTGGGCAGAGCTTGCGGGAAAGCGGCCTGAATCCGTCGTGATCGGGGGGCACCTCGACAGCGTCCCCAACGGCGGCTGGCTGGACGGATGCTGGAACGTGATCGCGGGCCTCGAGGTGCTGCGCGCGATACAGGCGCGGGGCGTCCCCCCGGTCACGGTGAAGCTGGTGAGCTGGTGCGACGAGGAGGGTGCCCGCTTCGGTCGGAGCCTGTACGGCTCGAGCGCATTCTCCGGGCACCTTGATGCCGCGCAGATTGCCCGTCTGGTGGACAGGGAGGGGATCACTTACGCGGATGCCGCGAAAGCCTACGGCATCGACGTTTTCAAGGCCCCGCAGGCAACTGCCGAGCAGAAAGGCGTGCTCGCCTATCTCGAGCTCCACATCGAGCAGGGCCCGGTGCTGGAGAGCCTCGGACTGCCGCTGGGCGCGGTGCTCGGAACCGTGGGCGTCGAGCGCAACCTCATCACGTTCAAGGGGCAGGCCGCGCATTCCGGCTCCACCCCGATGAACGTCCGCAAGGACGCTTTCCGCGCCGCCGGCAAGATGGCGCAGGAGATCTACGCGATCGCCGAGCGCCACAGGGGCGTCTGCACGATCGGCAGCTGCACGACGAAGCCCGGAATCGTGACCTCCGTCGTGGAGGAGTGCGTGATCACTCTCGACCAGCGGCACCTCGACGACGCCCCGCTGGCCGCAATGTGGAAAGAGGCACGGGAAGCCGCCCAGCGTTTCGCGAAAGAGGGAAATGTCGAGGTGTCTTTCGCCGATCTCTGGCGCATTGAACCGATCCTCTTCCATCCCGAGCTCACGGCGTTCTGCGAACAGGCGATCACGGAGGCCGTCGGGAAATCCCACCGCCTCCCGTCCGGCCCGCTCCATGACGCGGCCGAGGTCTGCCGCGCGGGAATTCCCACACAGATGCTCTTCGTGCAGAGCCTGCGGGGGATCAGTCACAACAAGATCGAGGATACGAAAGAAGCGGACCTGGAGGCCAGTGTCGTGGCCCTGGCAAAACTCGCGGAGAAGACGATCCCCTGGGCCCTCGCCCGCCTTTGACGAACGGGGGCGCGCGAGAGGGCATGCGGGGAAAAGGCTCCAACTACCAGCCGCAGATACACGACGAGGACTATGCCGCGGACTACCGTGCGGTGCCGCTCGACAGCCGGGGCCTCGTCGATGCGTCGGGCAGGGAGACAGAATCGCTGAATGGCGAGTGGCGCTTCGGCGTCGACTGGTACGATACCTGTCTGCGATCGCGCTGGTTCCTCGAGCACGGCAGCGACGCGGAGGGCCGCCCCCTTCCCCTGGACTACGATTGGGAAGCCGGGGAGACCATGGCCGTCCCGTCGTGCTG
This sequence comes from Spirochaetaceae bacterium, assembly GCA_003170115.1. Taxonomy (GTDB): domain Bacteria; phylum Spirochaetota; class Spirochaetia; order SZUA-6; family Fen-1364; genus Fen-1364. The sequence continues at coordinate 3,450 of PMZS01000354.1, read as the reverse complement.
GAACATGAAGCGCGATGAGCTGCGCTACTTCGAAGGCTCTGGGGTCTACCCGAGGACATTCCGGTGCCTCCCGCGCTCGGCAGGGGAGCGAGCCTTCCTCCGCTTCGAGGGTGCCCAGTACCGGGCGACCGTGTTTCTCAACGGCGCCTGCCTCGGGACGCACGACGGGGGCTCCACGCCATTCTGCGCGGAGATCACCGGGATCGCACGGCCGGAGAACCGGATCATCGTCGTCGTGGAGGCGCGGAGGCGGAGCGACCGCGTGCCCGCGGAGAATACCGACTGGTTCCACTACGGGGGCATCTATCGGGACGTGCTCCTCCTGAGAACCCCTCCTGTTCTCATCCGCGACTGGTTCCTCCGCCTCGTTCCCGACGGCGGTTTTCGGACTGTTGCGCTCGATTTCCGCGTGCTCGGTGCGGGCTCGGCCCGCGCCCGCCTGCGGATCCCCGACCTGGACGTCGATGTCTCCGTGACGGTGCTCGACGGGGCGGGCAGCGCCCGCATCCGCGCCAGGCCGGAGTTGTGGTCGCCCGACTCGCCCCGGCTCTACGGCTTCGAGCTCGAATGCGGGGATGACCGCGTGCGCGACCGGGTCGGGTTCAGGCAGATCGGCGTCGAAGGCGGGACCATCGTTCTCAACGGAGAGCCCCTGTATCTCAAGGGCATCTGCGTTCACGAGGACCACCTGACGATGGGCAAGACCNNTCTCGACGATCGCGCACGTGAAGGAGCTCAACGCAAACTACGTCCGCCTTGCGCACTACCCGCACGACAGCCGCTTCGCGCGGATCGCCGACGAGGAGGGGGGTCCTCCTCTGGGCGGAGGTCCCGGTGTACTGGGCGATCGATTTTTCCAATCCGGCGGTCCTGGCCGACGCGGAGAACCAGGTCTCGGAGCTCGTGCTGCGGGACAGGAACCAGGCTTCCGTGGCGATCTGGTCGATCGGCAACGAGAACCCCGACACCGACGAGCGCTACTCCTTCATGTCCCGGCTGGCCGGCCTCGTTCGCTCGCTCGACGGGACCCGCCCGGTCTCTGCCGCCTGCCTGGTCGACCACGAGAAGCTCGCCATCCGCGATCGGCTTGCCGATGTGCTGGATATCATCGGTGTCAACGAGTATTACGGGTGGTATGACCCCGACATCGAGAAGCTCCCGCGCGTTCTGGAGAACTCGCGGCCGGGCAAACCCGTCGTGGTGTGCGAGTTCGGCGCTGACGCCCGCGCGGGTTTCCGGGGCCGGGCCGACGAGCTCTTTTCGGAGGACATGCAGGCCCGCGTCCTCGAGCGCCAGTTGGAGATCATCGGCGCCTGTCCGTTCGTGAAAGGGCTGTCACCGTGGATCCTGTACGATTTCCGCTCTCCGCGCAGGATCAACAGGTTCCAGGAAGGCTTCAATCGAAAGGGCCTGGTCGACACCGACCGTGTCACCACGAAGAAGGCTTTCGGGGTCCTTCGGGACTTCTACGCGCATTCAGCGGGGGCCTCCGGGACCGCGTGAGCCTGGTGCCTCACCGGCGGGGCTCTTCGAAATACTGGACCGTGTTCTTCCCCTTCAACTTCGCCGCGTACATAAGGTCGTCCGCCTGCTGGATAAGCTCCTCTGTTTTCACTTCAGCTTTGGAGCACGTAAGACACCCGATGGAGACGGTCACCTGCCATGCCCTTGCCTTCATCTCGCGCAGGATATGGGACTGGATCTTCGTGATCGCCCCCCGGGCAGCTGTCTCATCGGTCTCTGGAAGAAGCAGCGCGAACTCGTCTCCGCCGAGCCGGGCAACCACGTCAGTGACGCGAATGTGAGCGCGGATGATGGAGACCACGACCTGGAGCAGCTCGTCTCCCGCGGCGTGGCCGAAGGAGTCGTTGACCGCTTTGAAATTGTCCAGGTCGAAATAGGCGAGTGTAAAGCGCCGCATGTACCGGTGCGAACGATCGACCTCTGCCTTGACCATCTCTTCGAAGGATCTCTTGTTCGCGGCACCCGTGAGGTGATCGATCCTGGCGAGCGCTCTCTCCTGGTCGACATATTGCTTGATGATGAAGATGAGCTGGGCGACTACGACGAACATGACGAGCCGCATTCCCGTGTTCCACACCCAGTACAGCGCGCTTGGGAACGCCCTGTCGCCAAGCAGATCGACGAAGGTCCGGACTCCGGCGCTCGCCACGGCGCCGCCAAGGCCTCCCCACTGTCCCCCAAGCCAGGCGAGGATGAAAATCGGGAACAGGTAGAAGGCGGAAAACGTGAGCTGGTAGCCGGTGAGGTAGTCCAGGACGCCGATCACTGCAACCAGGAGGGCGCCCACGAGAACGGCGACGCTCTTCGGCCACGCTTCCATCAGTGAGATCAGGCGCATATCGTCTACAATGTCGGCATGAGCTCAAGTGGAATCCAGTTATCCGACTGCTCCGTCGGGCGCAAAATTGTTGTAGTAGTACTCGACGCCGTCAAGCAGCGCCTGCCATGATGCCTCGATGATGTTCTCATCAACTCCCACCGTGTCCCATGTCTGCTCTCCGTCGGAGGTGGTGATGAACACGCGCACGCGTGCGGCGGTTGCCTTCTCAGGGTTGAGGACCCTCACGCGGTAATCGGTCAGCTTCAGCTTCTTCAGGAATGGGTGCAGGGGAACGAGCGCATCGCGCAAGGCGCCGCTCAGGGTATCCACGGGGCCATCTCCGACCGCGGCGCCCATGAGCAGGTTCCCGTTCACGCGGACGAACAGCCTTCCCACGGTCTTCGTCGGGGTGTCACCCGCCTTGTAGTTTTCCAGGTGATAATTGCTCAGCTCCAGGAGAGGCCGATAGAGCCCGAGTGCCCTGCGGATGACCAGGTCGAATGAGCCTTCCGCGGCCTCGTACTCGTATCCTTTCTCCTCGAGGAGCTTCAACTGCTCCAGGAGGATCGAGACTACCTCGGAGGATTTCTCGAAGTCCCCGTAGCGCGCCATCTTCTTCACGATCGTGGATTTTCCGGCAAGCTCGGAGAGCAGCACCCGGCGCTCGTTGCCGACAAGGGCTCCGTCGATATGCTCCATCAGCCGGGGCGCCTTGCTTATCACATCAGCGTGCTGTCCGGCCTTGTGGGAGAAGGCAGCCTCCCCCACGTAGGGCTGGCGCTTCTCTGGAATGATGTTCGCCTTCTCCGCGACGAAGCGCGACAGGCCGGTGAGAAGCTTCAGATTCGCACAGACCCCAGCCTCGTCCCGCATCTTGAGGCAGAGCGTGGGGATCAGCGTGCAGAGGTTCAGGTTCCCGCAGCGCTCTCCCCAGCCGTTGATCGTTCCCTGCACGTGGGTGGCGCCGCGCTCCAGCGCCGCAAGGGCGTTGGCCACCGCATTGCCGGTGTCGTCGTGGAAATGCACACCGACGGGTCCCAGCCCGTCGAGGGGGAGCTCGCTCAGGATGCGGGACACCTCCGAGGGGAGGGTGCCGCCGTTGGTGT